>CAYFKO010000001.1:0-48721 GCA_964343765.1 uncultured Polynucleobacter sp.
GCTCAATCTTTGCAATAGTTCGAGCAAATAAGCGGCTAGTCTCAACTAATTCGGCCGCCAACAACCAAGACCCCGCTTTTTTACCTAGGGTCGACCCAGGCCAAATACTTAGCTTGATTCCACGGGCTCCCTCATACACATTCTCATCATCAGATTTTTTAGCGATATTGCCCAACAATCCAGTCAAGATTGAAATATGCACCTGCTCATAAGTTGCAGCTAAAGTATTCTCTTTCCACCCCTGCTCCATCAGCAGCCGATGGAGCTGCCCATGCACATCTCGCCACTCGCGCATACGCCTTGGAGAAATGAAATTTGTACGGCATAAATTTTCTAACTGCCGATTACTTTGCTTGTGCGTCAAAGCATCTTGATACCAATCCCATAACTTCACATAACTTAAAAATTCAGATTTTTCATCGGCTAAGCGTCGATGGGCGGCATCCGCTTGTTGCGCCTGATCCATTGGTCGATCTCGTGGATCCTGACTACTCATAGCTGAGGCAATAATTAACACCTCTCGTAAGGCATGATTATCTTTCGCCGCCAATAACATCCTGCCAATCCGTGGATCAAGGGGCAATTGAGCTAAACGCTTTCCAAGTGGCGTTAATAATCCTTCTTTTCCACCTTCGCTTTGAACTGACTCTAAGGCACCCAACTCCTCGAGCAATTGCACACCATCACTAATTGCCCTACCTAAGGGAGGTTGAATAAATGGAAACTCTTGTATCTTAGATAACTTAAGGGAAACCATCCTCAGAATGACGGCTGCTAATGAACTCCTCAGTATCTCTGGATCAGTAAATGCTGGACGTGATTTGTAATCTTCTTCTTCATACAAACGAATACAAATGCCATCTGACACCCGACCACATCGACCCGCTCTCTGATTGGCTGCGGCTTGAGAAATTGGTTCAACCTGCAACTGCTCTACTTTATTCCGATAGGAATACCGCTTAATTCGGGCCAACCCTGCATCAATCACAAATCGTATACCCGGAACTGTTAATGACGTCTCTGCGACGTTAGTTGCCAACACGATTCGCCTTGCCCCGCTCACTTGAAATACTCGTTCTTGCTCATTAACCGACTGACGAGCGAATAAACTCAAAATTTCAGGATGAAATCTTTGATTTAAAAAATGATCCTTACGCAACGCTTCGGCGCAATCTCGAATCTCTCGCTCCCCTGGCAAAAACACCAATACATCTCCCGCACCTGATGCACCCTCCCGCCATATTTCTGAAATTGCATCAATCACCGCATCGGGAATTTCTGCCGGCTCCTTTTGACCATCTTTTAAAAGTGGTCGATAGCGAATTTCCACTGGATACAGACGACCACTCACTTCAATTATTGGAGCTTTTTGCTCTCCAATCGAAAAATGTTCGGAAAATTTCTCAGCATCGATCGTTGCTGAGGTAATGATGATTTTTAAATCAGGCCTCTTTGGCAATAGTTGACGTAAATAACCAAGTAAGAAATCGATATTCAAGCTTCGCTCATGCGCTTCATCGATGATGATCGTGTCATACGCCATGAGCATTGGATCGTTCTGCGTCTCTGCTAGCAAAATACCATCTGTCATCAGCTTAATTGATGCACTACTTGATGTTTTATCCGCAAATCGAACCTGATACCCAACATCCTGCCCCAGAGGCGTCTTTAGCTCCTCAGCGATACGTTTTGCAGTTGACGTTGCAGCTATTCGTCTTGGCTGAGTGTGACCAATTAATTTGCCGGTGCCATTTGCCCGCCCTCGCCCCATCGCTAAGCATATCTTTGGCAATTGGGTCGTTTTTCCGGACCCTGTCTCCCCGCAAACAATAATCACTTGATTCGCTAAGAGCGCCTCCATAATGACCTGTCGCTGGCCAGAAACAGGCAACACCTCAGGAAACTCAAGGTGAATGTCTGTTTTTACCAACTTTAATTCGGGATTTTTAACGCGTTTATCCATATGCACCCTATAATTTTCGCTTATGTCGAGCAAATCCAACAAAAACACCTCAAATTCCATTCCTGCTAACGATGGCGACTCGTTCCCATTCGTAAGCTGGTTACGTGATGTTGCCCCCTATATTCACTCTTTTCATGGCAAAACCTTTGTCATTGCCTTTGCTGGCGAACTTGCAACAGATGGCGACTTAGAGAACCTCATTGAAGACGTTGCCATGCTGCACGCCATGGGAATGAGAATTGTTCTTGTACATGGCTCACGCCCTCAAATTCAAGAACAGTTAGCCCTGAGAAATATGGAAGCTCACTATGGGACTGGCCAAATGTTGGGCTATCGGATTACAGATGCCGCAGCAATGGAGTGCGTTAAAGAGGCTGTAGGCGAACTTCGCTTAGATATTGAGGCATCTTTTAGTCAAGGCTTACCCAATACACCAATGGCCGGCTCTCGCATTTCAGTAATCTCCGGCAACTTTATTACCGCAAGACCCGTTGGCATTGTTGAAGGTGTTGACTTTATTCACACCGGTCTTGTTCGTAAGGTGGATCATGAATCTATCAAGATGTCATTGGATCACAACAAAATTGTCCTGCTTTCACCCCTTGGATTCTCTCCAACGGGGCAAGCCTTTAACCTCGCGTACGAGGACGTTGCTGCGGCAACTGCCATGGCGTTAAAAGCCGATAAACTTATTTTCCTATCAAGCGTTGAAGGACTTCGATCTGCTGAGGGTGAAGCAATCGCAGAAATGTCATTACCCCAACTCGATCAATATCTCAACACTAAAACTCCCAATCACGGTGAATTGAGATCACTTCTCTTAACCGCTTCTAAAGCTCTAAAAATGGGGGTTAGCCGCGTGCACCTTCTGCCTCATAATCGCGATGGGGCCTTATTAGAGGAGCTATTTACCCACGATGGTATTGGCACCATGATTGCTTCTTCAGATATCGAAAATCTTCGTGAAGCAAACATGGACGATATTGGGGGTATTCTGCAAATTATCGGACCACTTGAGGAGGATGGTGTTCTTGCCCCTCGTGGTAGAGCTGTTCTTGAACGGGATATTTCGCATTTCTCCGTCATTGAACATGACCGCGTATTGTTTGGTTGCGCCGCTCTCTTCCCATTTAATAAAGATATTGGCGAATTGGCCTGTTTAGCAGTCGATCCGGATGCCCAAGGTACAGGCGACGGCGAACGCTTGCTAAAAAGGATTGAGGCACGCGCCAAAGAATTGGGCTTGAAAAAACTATTTGTTCTTACAACCAGAACCGAACATTGGTTCTTAAAACGCGGCTTTGTTAAAGCGAGCGTTGATGATCTACCAGAAGAGCGTCGCTCCCTATACAACTGGGATCGTAAATCAATGGTACTCATCAAAACTCTTTAATTTTCTTTACAATCTGCCCATTATTGGGAGAATTTGATATGGCAAGAACCGTACACTGCATTAAATTAAATAAGGAAGCTGAGGGCCTTGATTTCGCGCCAGTTCCTGGTGAACTTGGCAAAAAAATCTGGCAAAGCGTATCTAAGGAAGCTTGGGGCGCTTGGCTTAAACAGCAAACCATGCTCATTAACGAAAACCGCTTGAATATGGCAGATGCCCGCGCTCGCCAATACCTACTGAAACAAACAGAAAAGTATTTTTTCGGCGAAGGTGCTGACACCGCCAGCGGCTATGTTCCAGAATAATTCTAGAACTTAATACTTCCAACCCCTGACTCTGAGCCGACCAATAATAGGTCGGCTTTTCGTTTGGCAAAAATACCGTTACAAATTACGCCCGGGATTTGATTGATTTGCGCTTCCAACTCCAAAGGACTGCTAATTTTTAATCCCTTGATGTCCAAAATCCACCCTTGGTTATCCGTGACCAAAGGCTTGCTTGGATCTGACTTGGACATACGCAACTGAATTTCTCCTCCGGTAAGACTCTGTAAAGCCCGCTTGATTTGCGATGCAGCCATCGGGATTACTTCGATAGGCAATGGAAATGCACCCAAAACATTCACCTGCTTGCTTGAATCACAAATACAAATAAATCGTGAGGCTAATTGCGCAACAATCTTCTCACGGGTTAAGGCTGCACCTCCCCCCTTAATCATGTGCCCCTCAGGATCGATCTCATCAGCACCATCCACATAAACTGGAAGAGACTCCACATCGTTAGCTTCATACACTTTAAAGCCATGTTGTTGTAATCGTTCTGTACTTGCGAGTGAACTCGAAACAGCACCCGCAAAATGATTACGATGCTCCGCCAAGGCGTCTATAAATAAATTAGCGGTTGAACCAGTCCCAATCCCAATAATTTGTCCGGGCCCCACCGTCGCCATAACTTCGTCTTTGGCGGCATTCGCTACTAACGCTTTAAGTTCATCTTGATTCATATTTACACTATTTATTTCGGTAATTGTCAAAGTTTAATCCCTTCTTTCACTATACAGCCATGACAACGGGATAAAATAGAAAGATGAACCTTCTTGACCAATTAAAACAAGTAACCACAGTGGTTGCCGATACCGGCGATTTTGAACGCATGCGCGAATTCAAGCCGCAAGATGCCACCACAAATCCTTCGTTAATCCTAAAAGCGGCTCTTTTACCTAATTACATCAATCTGATCGAATCAGTTAAAAAAGAAGCCAGTGGAAAACCGGTTGATCAAGTTATTGATGCCCTTTTAGTGGCTTTTGGCATTGAGATTTTGAAGATTGTTCCTGGTCGAGTTTCAACGGAGGTAGATGCTCGTTTATCGTTTGATACCGATGCCACTATTCAAAAAGCCCGCGAAATTATTAAGCTTTACGAAAATAAGGGCATTGCTCGTGAACGAGTTTTAATCAAAATTGCGAGCACATGGGAAGGCATTCAGGCTGCAAAGATACTTCAGGCTGAAGGAATTCATTGCAATATGACTTTGCTTTTTAGCTTAATCCAAGCTGCAGCTTGCGCAGAGGCTAAGGCTCAACTCATCTCGCCTTTTGTTGGACGCATTACAGATTGGCATAAAAAACAACTTGGCAGCAATTGGAATGACTCAATCAACGGGGGGGCGAATGACCCTGGAGTTCTCTCTGTTCGCTCAATTTTTAATTACTATAAATATTTCAATATTCAAACTGAAGTTATGGGCGCTAGCTTTCGCAATATTGAGCAAATTAAAAATCTAGCTGGATGCGATCTTTTAACAATTAGCCCAGAACTTCTTGGCGAGCTCCAAAAGACCGAGGGAACTTTATCTGTTGCTCTAAGCGCCTCTGAAGCCAAAACATTTAAATTAAATGCCTTAAATACTTCAGAAAAAGCCTTCCGCTATCAATTAAATGCTGATGCAATGGCTACCGAAAAATTAGCAGAAGGCATACGTTTATTCTGTATCGATATCGAAAAGCTTGAAGCTACACTCACGAGCTAAGATTGCAATTAAGCTGTCTTAGCAAGCCTTTGGCGTCTTGCTTCGTATAAAGCTACGCCACTTGCGACCGATACATTTAAACTTTCAACTCCACCCATCATTGGGATGCTAACGAGCTCATCACACGTTTCCTTTGTAAGGCGTCGCATACCCTCACCCTCAGCACCCATCACGAGAGCCACCGAACCCGTTAAATCAATGTCGTAAAGTGTTTTTTCAACAGCATCTGCAGCACCGACAACCCAAACACCCGCCTCTTGTAACTCACGAATTGCTCTTGCTAAATTGGTTACCGCCACAAATGGCATCGTTTCCGCGGCACCACTTGCCACCTTACTCACCGTACTGTTAAGTTGTGCGGAACGATCTTTGGGAACAATCACAGCATCAGCCCCCGCTCCATCCGCAACTCGTAAACAGGCTCCTAAATTATGCGGATCAGTAACGCCGTCGAGAATTAAAAATAAGGCAGGTTCACCGGATAAACCATCCAATAGCTCGCCGATGGTACGAGCAACCGCTGCGGGCTCCGCAAAAGCCACCACACCCTGATGACGGTCATGACCTGCTAATGTTCTCAAACGCTCAGTGTCAGCTTGATGAAGCCTTCGTCCTAAGATTGATTCGGCACTTTTTAAGAAATCCTTCATGCGCCTGTCCCGACGTGAGGTATCAAAGTAAACCGTCTTAAGACTTTCAGGAGCCTGACGCATACGCGCTATCACTGCATGAAAACCTACCAAAATTTGTTGCTGCATTAACGTCTACCTCTAACTTTTTTCCGTGCAATTGGCTTTTCAGCAACCTCTGTGGACTTTCGCTTAGCATTACTGCCTGACTTAGCTTTTTTACCACCTCTGGCCGCAGAGGATTTGGCTGATGATCGCTTAGACAATTGCGGTGCCTTTTCTGGTGGTCGCTTATTTTTAGGCGCCGCCTTTTTATTTGGCTTACCCATATCGTCCATCGTCATTGGCGCTGAAAAACGTCCTCGCTCTTGAGAATTCTTTACCAAACTAAACTCAATTTTACGCGCATCTAAATCAACTCTCGACACAAGAACGTGAACTCGATCACCTAGACGATATCGAATACCTGTTCGCTCGCCACGCAACTCCTGTCGCCCCTCATCGTACTGGAAATAATCGCCGCCTAATTCGGAGATGTGAATTAGACCTTCGACAAATAGTGTTTCTAACTGCACAAATAAGCCAAAGGTTGTTGCACCGGTAATCGTACCCGCGTACTCTTGACCTAAATGATCTCGCATGAAATAACATTTCAGCCAAGCTTCAACATCCCTTGAGGCCTCGTCAGCTCGCCGCTCATTTGCGGAACAATGAACTCCAAGTTGCGCCCATACAGCCAAATCGGCAGAACCAGCTGGAGCTTTGCCTTTAGGACCTCGAGATTGGGCGGTCTTTTTGCCCTTCTCATCAGTAATGTTTTGCTTCACTGCCGCTGTATTAACTCTTCCAGGACCTTTCTTAGGCATCGTTAAATTAAGAGGCACCTCTTCAGGAATACTAGGGTGATATACCTTTTTGGACAAAATTGCTTTAATCGCTCGATGCACCAGCAAATCAGGATAGCGACGAATCGGACTTGTGAAGTGGGTATACGCTGGATACGCCAATCCAAAGTGGCCTTCATTTTCTGGCTGATATACCGCTTGCTGCATTGATCTCAAAATCAATGTCTGTAACATCGCTGCATCTGGTCGATTTTTGATGGATTCGATTAATTTTGCAAAATCTTGTGGATGAGGCTTTGCACCACCACCTAATGACAAGCCTGCTGTGCGAAGCACATCCCTTAGGGTCGTAATCTTTTCAGGAGTTGGCTCACCATGCACTCGATACAAGGCTAAATGTTTTTTCTGGCTCAAAAAATCTGCTGAGCACACGTTTGCAACCAACATACACTCCTCAATCAGTCGATGAGCGTCATTACGAATTCGTGGCTCAATTCGTTCAATTTTTCCGAATTCATTACTAATGATTTGAGTTTCTGTCGTCTCAAAATCAATCGCACCTCGTTGATCACGAGACGCCCTTAACACTTGGTAAAGTCGATATAAGTTTTGCAAATGACCTTTGTGCTTTTCGTGTCGCGCTGCTTCAGGGCCTTTTGTATTACTTAATATATCCCACACAATGTTATAGGTGAATCGCTGCGATGAATGCATCACCCCTGGGTAGAACTGATATGCGCGAATAACGCCCTTTGCATCCACCACCGCATCACAGACCATACAAAGTCTATCTACTTCAGGCTTTAGTGAGCATAGCCCATTTGAGATTTTTTCCGGCAACATTGGAATAACCCGACGCGGGAAATACACCGAAGTGCCTCGACGTATGGCATCTGCATCAAGCGGATGGCCAGGTTTTACATAGTGCGATACGTCCGCAATTGCAACAATTAATCGCCACGCTTTACTTTTCTGATAAGTAATCGGTTCGCAATAAACTGCATCATCAAAATCTCGCGCATCTTCACCATCAATAGTCACTAACGGAATATCTCTAAGATCAACCCGACCCTCTAAGTCATCTTGCCTCACTCCATCAGGCAATGCCGCGGCTTCTTTAATAGTGGCCGGTGAAAATTCGTGTGGGACACCATATTTTCTAACAGCGATTTCGATTTCCATACCAGGATCATCAATCTCACCTAGAACTTCTACCACCTTACCAACCGCCTGCCGATAGGAATCTGGGTAATCAATAATCTCGACACTAACAACTTGACCTAATTTCGCATTGGCATGACCTTTCGGCGGTATTAGGATGTCATGGGAGATACGTTTATCCTCTGGAGCAACAATCAACACGCCATTTTCATTCAACAAACGTCCAATAACAAAACGATTGGCACGCTCCACTACTTCTGAAATTTGACCCTCAGGCCGACCTCTTCGGTCTGTTCCCAAAATTCTGACCTTGACCCGATCTCCATGCATCACCCGAGACATTTCTCGTTCGGTCAAAAAGATATCTTCTTTTCCATCATCAGGAATAACGAAACCAAAACCGTCTCGATGCCCCTGAACCGTCCCTAAACGGTCTTCTTTTTTAGCGCTTAAGCTGGTTTGCTTTGTCATCTTTACCTAATTAAATACTTTATTGGGATTATGTCCCTAATTTAACCTATTTGTTTGACAAGAACTCGAAATCAGGTGAATTAAGTCTTTTTTGGTGTGGCAGCCGATAGGTGTATAGTTACGACCTCGTGCCCAGGTGGCGAAATTGGTAGACGCACCAGCTTCAGGTGCTGGCGACTTCACGGTCGTGGGGGTTCGAGTCCCTTCCTGGGCACCACCTCTAAAAGTTGTTTTTTAAATGTTTTGCTATAGTTAACCTTATAAAACTATAAAGTGAGACTATGCGAACACTGCAGTATCAAGAATTAATTGACCACTCAATTGAACTTCTCGAATTAATTGGCTCTAGTTCAGTCGAGGCAAACCGGGTAGCAAGCAACTTAGTAATGGCTAATTTAAGCGGCCACGACTCTCACGGGGTTGGCATGCTTCCGAGATACGCTGAATCCTATCTTGAAGGCTGCCTTCAGCCTAATACGAGTTATCGCATCCTGAATGATCTTGGAGCACTCATTGCACTAGATGGACAACGAGGATTTGGCCAAATTGTAGGTGAAGATGCGATGAGCCTAGGAATTGACCGCGCTAATCAGTTAGGCTCATGCATTTTATCGATTGCTAATGCTCATCATTTAGGTCGTATCGGACATTTTGCTGAACAAGTTGCTGAGGCCGGGCTGGTTTCTATTCACTTAGTTAACGTTCTCTCTTCACCTGCTGTGGCAATTTGGGGTGGAAGCGATGGTCGACATGGCACCAATCCTTTTTGCATTGGCGTCCCAGTCATTAATCAAAAGCCTTTTATCCTAGACTTTGCTACTAGCCTAGTTGCTCAAGGCAAGATGCGTGTAGCCCATAATTCAGGAAAATCCGTTGAACCAGGAATTTTGCTCGACAGCAATGGCAAACCCACTACTGATCCAAGTGTTGTCGTTGTTCCTAACGATCAAGGAAAAATGGGGGCAATCCTACCCTTTGGTGAACATAAAGGCTCTGGCCTTGCCGTTGCTTGCGAATTGCTTGGCGGCGCACTCACAGGTAGCGGTACCTTAAAATATCGTAAAGCACCTGGCCGCGGAGTCATTAATGGCATGCTCTCAATTTTGATTAAACCGAATGCTATAGGCCCACAATCTCAATTTGAAACTGAAGTTATGGGCTTCATTGAAGCAGCCAAACAAACCAAACCAGCTGCTAATGTTGATTCTGTGTTGCTTGCAGGTGAGCCAGAACAACTAAAGCGAATTGAACGCATGAAAAATGGCATAGAGATTGACGATCAAACCTGGGAAGAAATCTTAGGCGCCAAACAAAAAGTACTTGATGCAAAAAAATAAGGCAAGCATGCGCTTGCCTTATGGTTAAATCGATTCATCTTAGGCAAACGGATGTTGCAACAAAATTGTTTCTTCTCTGTCCGGTCCAGTAGATACCATCGCAATTGGCGTCTGCACAATCTCTTCAATTCGCTTGAGATAGGCTTGCGCTTCTTTAGGTAATTTATCCCACTGTGTAATACCTACGGTACTTTGGGTCCAGCCGGGGAAAAACTCATACACAGGTTCGCAGCGAGCAACTGCATCTGCTCCTCTAGGCAACACATCCAATGTTTCACCATCCAACTTATAAGCGACACATAAGCCGATCTCTTTTAATCCGTCTAGCACATCCAATTTCGTCATGCATAAGCCACTTACGCCATTAATTTGGATTGAGCGTTTCAGAGCAGCAGCATCCAACCAGCCAGTTCTTCTTGGGCGACCGGTAACCGATCCAAACTCTTTACCAACTTCTGCAAGACGAACACCAATTGGATCTTGACGTTTTGGATTGTCATGATCATACAATTCACTTGGGAATGGGCCTGCACCTACACGGGTACAGTAGGCCTTCGTGATTCCAAGAATGTATCTTAAGCTTCCCGGACCAACCCCAGAACCCGCCGCCGCATTTCCTGCCACACAGTTACTTGAGGTGACATAGGGATAAGTTCCATGATCAATGTCTAATAAGGTTCCTTGAGCACCTTCAAAAAGTAAATTTTTACCGGCACTCTGAGCTGCGTATAAGGCGCTTGATACGTCAACCACCATCGGCTTTAACTTCTCCGCATAGGACATCGCCTCGTCATAAACGGTTTGAAAGTCAACTGGCTTCGCTCCGTAATACTGAGTCAAACAGAAATTATGGAACTCTAAATTTTCACGTAATTTTTCCGCAAATTGCTCAGGGAAAAATAAATCCTGAACTCGCAAAGCACGCCTAGCTACTTTATCTTCATAAGCAGGGCCAATGCCTCGACCCGTTGTGCCAATCTTTGCATTGCCTCGTTTAAGTTCACGAGCCTGATCGATTGCAATGTGATACGGCAAGATTAATGTGGCCGCTTCAGAAACCTTTAAACGCGAGCAAACGTCCAATCCGGCAGATTCAAGCTCACCAATTTCTTTGAATAAGGCTTCTGGCGATAAAACCACGCCATTACCGATATAACAAACAACTCGGGGATGCATGATGCCTGATGGAATCAAGCGCAAAATAGTCTTCTTGCCGCCAATAATCAAAGTATGACCAGCATTGTGACCGCCCTGGAAGCGAACAACGCCTTGTGCGTGATCGGTTAGCCAGTCAACGACCTTGCCCTTACCTTCATCACCCCACTGCGTCCCAATGACAACCACATTACGACCAATATTCTGCTGCTTCATATCCAACCTAATACTTAAAGATTAAAAAAATAATTTCCGATGATGAACAAAGGTAATTAACGAACGTTTTTTACTACTTGCCACTGACCTTCTTTTAATACTAATTCACGATCACATCTGAATTCTTGCGCATCTTGATTACTACCAGGCAACAACTGAATAACAACCTCACCAGCTTCTCTCAACTTAGCAATCGCTGCCTTAAGAGACTGATCATCCGACCAAGGAGCCAATACAGCGGTTTTTCTAGCATCAACTTTTGATAATCTTGCAACAGCCAAAAGATCTAATGAAAATCCTGTAGCCGGGCGTGATCGCCCAAATGCTCGACCGACTTGATCGTATCGACCTCCTCGCGCTACCGCTACCGGTAATTCCGAGACAAAAGCCGAGCACATTACCCCAGTGTGATACTGATATCCACGCAAATCTGCTAAATCAATCGTGATTTTCGGCTTGCTACTCAAAGTTTTTAAAGAATCAGCTAAGCGCGTTAATTCGGTTAATGCTTCTTCAATCGCTAAAGACTTAGGTAAAACTTGACGAGCTTTTGCAACAACGGCATCGGCCTCACCACTCAACTCCAAAAGTCCTAATACTGACAAAGCTGCTTCTTTTGGCCATTCAGCAACAATCCCTTTTAAACTTGCGGCGTCTTTAGCCGCTAGCGCTTGATATAAAGCCTGCTGCTCATCATCCGTCATCTTAAGATCAGCTGTTAAAGCCGTTACCAACGAAGCATGACTCAAATCCAAGGTAACCTGACCTAGTTGAGCTTGAGTTAGAACCTCCAACATCAAAGTCATTACCTCTAAATCTGCTTCCCAACCTGCATGACCATAAACCTCCGCACCTACTTGCAGTTGTTCTCGCAACGACATTCCCGAAGTTACTCGTGTTTGCAAGGTTGTACCTGCGTAACACAAACGTGTAACGCCTGGACGGTTCAAAAGGTGCGCATCGATTCTAGCGACCTGAGGCGTCATATCTGCACGAACACCCATCGTTCTTCCTGATAACTGGTCTACTAATTTAAACATCTGCAAATCTAAATCACTACCCGTTCCAGTTAACAAAGACTCCCTAAATTCAAGCATCGGCGGAATAACTAGCTCGTAACCATAAGATTGGAATAAATCCAACATGCGTCGGCGCAATTCTTCTACCTTACGCGCCTCAAAAGGCAAAACGTCTGCAATGTTTTCAGGAAGTAGCCAACGATTTGTCATGTACTTATTTTTTCTTCATGTATTTAAGGAACTCGCCACTCGGATCGACAACCATTAAGTCTTTTCTATCTTTAAAGCTCGCTCTGTAAGCCTCAAGACTCCGATAAAACTGGGCAAACTGAGGATCTCGATTAAAAGCCTCGGCATAAATTGCCGTTGCCTTAGCATCACCTTGACCCTTAATTTTTTGCGCCTCTCGATAAGCATCGGCCAAAATGACATCACGCTGACGCTCAGCATCAGCGCGAATCTTGTCAGATTCCGCACTACCGGTTGATCGCAACTCGTTCGCCACACGCTTACGCTCAGCCTCCATGCGTCGATAAACTGAATCGCTGATCTCAGCAAGTAAATCCACTCGCTTTAAACGCACATCTACAATTTCAATACCAATATCCGCCGAATCATCGGCTACTTTCTTGCGGATACCCAACATAACTTCTTCTCGCTGCTCTGAAATCAACTCGCGAACAGTTCGTTTAGTAAATTCTTCATTCAATGCTGATTTAACTAATTGCGCCATTCGATCCTGCGCCAAACGCTCATCACCCTTAAAGCTGATAAAAAATTTACGCGGGTCTACTATTCGCCATTTGACATATGAATCAACCAACAAGTTTTTCTTTTCTGCCGTGATAAAACGCTCTGCTTCAGGTGTATCAATCGTCATAATGCGCCGATCAAAGTAGAGAACGTTTTGTAAAGGGGCTGGCAATTTAAATTGCAAACCAGGCTCTTGAATCACGCGAACAATTTCTCCAAAAGAGAAAATAACTGCATATTTGCGCTGATCAACTACAAAAATCATCGATGTAATTAAATACAACGAAACCAATAAGCCAGCGAGAATTGCCAAAATTCGATTAGACATAATTACCTCGCATCCCTCTCACGACTTCTTAAGTTTTCTCGTTTATCGGCATTTGGTGCCGGAGTCACTTGCGTTGTCGTTGTTGATGGCGATTGAACTGCCGGAGCCTGATTGGAACTATTAGGCGCAGAAGACCCAGGTGCGGCGCCCTCTGATACCTGAGATACCAATTTCTCTAACGGCAAATAGAGCAATTGATTTCCAGTTTTCACATCAACCATTACCTTCGATACATTACTAAAGATTTGTTGCATCGTATCGATGTACATTCGGTCACGAGTAACTTGTGGTGCTTTAGCATATTCAACATAAACTTGTTTGAAACGCGAGGCATCACCTTCTGCCATCGCAACCACCTTCGCCTTATAACCTTCAGCCTCTTGAATCAATCGCGCTGCCGTTCCTTTTGCCTTTGGAATAATCTCATTAGCGTAAGCTTCGCCTTCATTTTTGAGTCGCTCTTGATCCTGGCCGGCCTTTACCGCATCATCAAACGCCGCCTGAACCTGCTCTGGAGGCTGGACATTCTGAACGGTCACACTGGTAATCGTGATACCTGATCGATAACTATCCAAAATTTTCTGTATCGATGCGGATAAGTCAATCGCAATTTTTTCACGACCTTCATAAAGAACCGTATCCATCTTACTTCGCCCAACAATTTCTCGAACTGCAGTTTGTGCCGCCTGAACCACCGCTAAATCAGGATCACGGTTCGTAAATAAATAATCCACTGGATCTTTTAAGCGATATTGAACCGCAAAACGAACATCAATAATGTTCTCATCTTCTGTCAACATAGAAGAGTCTTTAAGATTGGTTGACTGAATCATCGTTGGACGACCAATCTCTACGGAACGCACGCCCGATAAATTGACGGTTTCGTGTGATTGAAATGGATATGGCAAACGCCAGTTAATCCCCGGTCTTGCCGTATATTTGTATTTACCAAACTGAAGCACTATTCCAGCCTGGCCTTCTTGCACAATGAAAAAACCGCTCATCGCCCATAGCCCAACCACGATGGCAACAATTAAACCAAAGCCGACTTTAGGAAATTGAAAGTTAAAGTCCGGCTTTTTAGCTCCCCCCGTATTTCTTCCACCACCGCCAGAATTTGAGCTTGTTTCCGGAATGCGTGGCCTTGGTGATGGCTCACTGGAATCTGAACTACCTTGACTTGGGCGATTAGCACCCTCTCCAGGTTTATTTTTATTGCCAAATAGATTACCTAATCGGCGATTGAAATCATTCCATAGAACATCAAGGTCTGGAGGACCATCATTACTTCCAGGCTTTGAGGTATTTGGATTTTTGGGTTCCGAACCGCCTGAAGCCTCAGGCTTTTTACCTTCCCCCTCC
Organism: uncultured Polynucleobacter sp.; assembly: GCA_964343765.1. Lineage (GTDB taxonomy): Bacteria > Pseudomonadota > Gammaproteobacteria > Burkholderiales > Burkholderiaceae > Polynucleobacter. The sequence continues at coordinate 14,664 of CAYFKO010000001.1, forward strand.
TCAGGATTGGACTGCTCTGCCAATATTGGCAAACCAAAGCTTGAACGGTTTGACTCGATGGATGAGGACAGTCCTCGCATCTGTATGCGGCGGCGGAATTCATCGATAAAGGCTTTAATGCTCAATTTAGACGTCTCTTGGAGAATAAGTTGGAATCGATGAAGATAATCCACCTGGATAATCTGCGCTAGCAGGCCTCTCAACCACAGGCTCCGAGCTCAGATTTTCAGATAAATCATCATTCTGTTCAATTTTATCAGTGTCTCTGGCAAGTTCTGTCAATACCGAGCGAAGTAAGTCTAATCCCAACCCGGTTTTTGCTGACAAATAAACTGCCGTCACCCGCCCATCCTTATCCACACGGGTTTCAGCAGTTCTCCCCATGTACTCAGGCAACTGGTCAATCTTATTCATTACAAGGATTACGGGTATTTTGTCTGCCCCAATCTCAGCCAATACCTTTTCCACCTCGGCAATCTGCTGATCTCTTACAGGGCTTGCGGCATCAACCACATGAAGCAGCAAATCGGCATGAACAGTCTCATCAAGCGTTGCTCGAAAAGCTTCCACCAATTGATGAGGCAAATCCCTGATAAATCCAACCGTATCTGAAATCACGACATTTCCAACCTCTGGCAAGTACATTCTGCGCGAAGTCGTATCTAAAGTGGCAAACAATTGGTCAGCTGCGTAGGTTCCTGCCTTAGTTAAGGCATTAAATAAGGTTGACTTTCCGGCATTGGTGTACCCAACCAAGGAGATGGAAAAGACATCCTTACGCATTCTGGAGCGTCTTTGAGTGCTCTGCTGGCGTTGTAATTTCGCCAAATCGGCCTGCAAACGTTTGCCCTTAGTCTCCAACATACGCCGGTCAAGCTCCATCTGAGTTTCGCCCGGACCTCCACGCATACCAATGCCACCTTTTTGGCGCTCTAAATGGCTCCATGCTTTAACCAATCGAGATAAACGATAGCGTACATTGGCAAGCTCTACTTGTACCTTACCAACGTGACTTTTAGCTCGCTGAGCAAAAATATCCAAAATCAGACCAGTTCGGTCGAGGACGTGGCGCTTAAGGCGTCTTTCAAGATTTCTTTGCTGCGCTGGGCTTAACGCATGATTAAAGATAACAATATCAATGGCGTCGGCCTCGACTATTCCAGCGATCTCATCCACCTTACCGCTTCCGATGAAATAAGCAGGATCAAGCTTTAATCGCTTGGCAACAATGCTATGAATGGGTTGAGAGCCGGCTGCACTTGCCAATAATGCAAGCTCAGACATACTTTCTTGGAAGTCAGATTGACCAGAATCTACCCCAACCAGCACGGCTCGGACCAAATCGGCCCCAGATGAATAACTAACTTGCAGATTCCTCATCAAGACGGAAAGTCACCGCTTTAGCAGGAACAACCGTCGATATCGCATGCTTATAGACCATTTGAGTTACGGTATTGCGCAACAAGACGACATATTGATCAAACGACTCAATATTGCCCTGTAATTTAATACCGTTCACTAAATAGATAGACACAGGAATATGCTCTTTACGCAGAGCATTTAAAAATGGGTCTTGCAAAAGCTGTCCTTTGTTATTCATGAATACCTCTTTATTTTATGTTTTTGTTGGTTTTTTACTTACTATTTATGAGGAAAACTAATTGTAATTCAGCTAGTTACTGCCTTTGAAACCTAACTATAGCTCAATTCCCTTTTTTTATGCGAGATTTTCCTGGTTCTAAATATGGATTCTTACTTGAACGTAGCTCAATCCGAAGCGGAGTCCCCCGCAACTTGAAAAATTCACGAAAACGCCCTTCTAAATAACGCTTGTAACTATCGGTAACCCCATCCAATGCGTTACCGTGAATCACAACGATTGGGGGATTAGAACCTCCTTGGTGCGCATAACGCATCTTAGGCCTAAAACGTCCCACCCGTTTAGGCTGCTGAAACTCAACTGCCTCACCCAAAATTCGCGTTAATTTTGGCGTAGATAACTTCACCATGGCAGCCGCATACGCTGCATCCACGTCTTTAAAAAGTTCCTTTAGACCAAAACCCTTAATTGCTGAGATGGGGTGAACATTAGCAAAATCTAAGAACCTTAATTTTCGAGCAATATCATTGCGGCAAGTTTCCTTAGCATAAGCATCTAAGCCATCCCATTTATTAACGGCGACGACCAATGCCCTTCCTGCATCCACAATAAAACCAGCAATATGCGCATCCTGCTCAGAAATATCTTGTTGAGCATCCAACATTAAAACAACGACATTTGCATCCGCAATTGCCTGCAATGTTTTTACGACAGAGAATTTTTCAATTGCTTCAAACACTTTGCCACGTTTTCTCAACCCAGCAGTATCGATCAACACATAAGGCTTATTGCCTCGAGTAAACGGCACCTCAATGGCATCACGTGTCGTTCCCGGCATATCAAATGCAATGACCCGCTCTTCGCCAATCAAGGTGTTAATCAGCGTCGATTTTCCAACGTTAGGTCGACCGACAACGGCAATACGAATAGGTTTTTCTGCGCCATCATCCTCTTCTTCATCTGGTTCTGGAATCCCAAGCGTATCAAGCGCCTCATCAATCATTGCACGCACACCATCCCCATGCGCAGATGAAATCGCTACCGGCTCGCCTAAACCTAACTCATAGAAATCTGATGCAACGGTCGCATGAGACATACCTTCCGATTTATTGACCGCCAAAATAACAGGTCGCCCTGTTTTGCGAAGAAAGTCAGCAATCACTCGATCTTGCGGAGCCATACCAAGACGGCCATCCACCAGAAAAATAACAATGTCAGACTCTACGACAGCTTGCTTTGTCTGCTTGGCCATTTCCGCCAAAATACCTGTTTTGGCAACTGGCTCAAAGCCGCCAGTATCAATACAAATGAACTCCCGCTCACCTATTCGACCATTGCCATAATGGCGATCACGGGTCAGGCCAGAAAAATCGGCAACCAAGGCATCTCTTGAGCGTGTCAGACGGTTAAACAACGTTGACTTTCCAACGTTAGGTCGACCGACAATCGCTATAACTGGCTTCATTAAACTCTCAACTTTTAAATGGCTAGTTCATTACTTAGGTCTAAAGCCAGCTAAGGTGCCGCCTTTTGACTGAACCACAATGACTCCACCTGTGGCCACAGGCGCAGCAGTAACTGAACTACTATCAACGCGAACACGCCCCAATAAATCCCCATTATCTTGGGAGAATAAATGAACGTAACCTTGAGAATCGCCGAAGACAACCACTTTACCAACTGCAAGCGGCTCACCTAAATCACGCCACACCAACTTTTCATTACGCCACAACTCTTGACCATTAGAAGCACTAAATGCCACTACGTTAGATTTTTCGTTTGCTGAAAATACTTTGTCAGGTGTTTGTGCAAGACCCGTAAAACTTGAAAAATCTTTTGCCCAAGATATCGTTGCTGTTTTAATTTCCCCACAACCAATCTTGCCTTGATAGGACACCGCACACATTCTCGATCCAACGAGACTTGGTTTTGCAGTAATGTCATTTAGTCGCTCAATTTCAGAGAAGCCACGTGGCATTGATAAAAGACTTTCCCAAATTAAATTGCCATTGGCTAAAGCAATAATGCCGAATTTTCCCGAAGAAAGACCCGTCATCAATACTTCATTATTGATGTTCATCATGCCGTAACTAGCTCGAAGTGAGAGTGCTGATTGACCACGTTGATATACCCAACGTCGCTTACCAGTACCAGCATCTAAACCCACAAAACGATTGTCTACCGTACGGACAACCACAACACCACCACCCACTAATGGCTCAGTTAATACTTCAGTCCCAACGGATTCTTCCCATAACTTCGTACCATTCATATCGAAGGCAAAAACCATACCTTTGACATTGGCTACTGCAATCACTCGACCATCCGTACCAGGCCCCGCTGACAAATCGGAGCCAACTTTAATATTCCATACCACTCGACCAGTACTAGCATCTACACGATATATATTTCCGCCTGCTGAGGCCGCCAACAATTCATCACCAATTGCAACTGGTCTAAACGTATACGGATCAGATTTACCTAGACTAATCGACCATGCCTGTTCCAAGTTAATCGCCGTATTAATCGTTGGTAAATCAGCCGCTAATTTACGCTTTGTTCCTGAGCACCCAGCAACTAAAACAAGAGAAGTTACCGCCAGAATCCAGGCTCCACGTTTCATTTGTGCGCTTACCTTCTTCATTAGAAACCTCCCAAGCTATCAATCTTCACTTTAAGTAATCGTTGAGTTTCATCTGGATTTCGTTTTTCTAAATCACGAATAACAGGATCAACTTCCTTCTGGCCATAAGCTTTTGCTTTTGCCTTTGACAAAACATCCCAAGCTTCACGATAGCTCTTTAATGCATCCTCTTTTTTGCCTTGCACCAAGTACCAATCACCACGTCGCTCAAGCATCAACGCCTCAAAACCAGCTGCAGCAGATTTTTTTAATAATTGATCCGCTTCATTAATAGCGTCGGCACTCCCTTTATCCAATAAAGATAAAACTAAACGTGATCGAGCAATATTACGCATCCCTTCAGTTGAGGCTTTATCTTCAACCCAACGTAACTGCTTCATTGCTCCATCCACATTACCGGTATCTGCCAATAAATTGGCACTAACCAGGCCCGCCATGCCTGCATAGGCTGTGGAGGAATAATCTGCTTGAATCTGCTGGGCAATTTTTTCAACCTTAGGTAAATCTTTATTAGCCGCAGCCACAATCAAAGTTTCATAAACCTGAGAGGCTTTGCCAGCGACGCTATCCTGATACTTCCCAAACATCTTGTAGGAGAAATAACCCAACAAAATGACTGCAGCGCCTACAGCAACCCAACGTCCAACGCTAGTCCACCAAGCTTTGAGATTCGCTATTTGTTCTTGTTCTTCTAAATCAAATGCCATGTTTAATTAAACCTTCACTTTGTAATCGTTAAGATGGTTTTGCTATTAATCACCTGAGCCAGCAACTAATGCATCAATCACCGCCTCTAATAAACCCTCTAAAGGAACCGCTTTTTGCTCGCCAGTACCCCTTAAATCTTTCAACTGAGCTTGATTTGCTGCTAATTCATCTTCTCCGATGATAACGGCATACGCAGCCCCACTTCCATCCGCCTTCTTCATTTGAGACTTAAAGCTTCCAGGACTACCATCGGCGGTGCTATGTAAGATGACTTCTATTCCTGCAGAGCGCATTTGCTCTGCAGCCACTAAAGCCTTAACCAAGGTATCACCACCTTGGTGCAAGACGTAAACATCGCACCCAGCTTCCAAGTCGGAGCCTAGATTTTGCTCTTTCATGAGCTCAATCACCCGCTCAATACCCATAGCCCAACCGCATGCAGGCGCTGGTTTTCCACCCATCCGCTCAATTAAAGGGTCGTAACGCCCCCCACCGGCAACAGTTCCCTGAGCTCCTAATTGATCAGTAACCCACTCAAATACAGTCAAGTTGTAATAATCCAACCCTCTGACAAGGCGTGGATTAATTTTGAATGGCAAATTATTGGCTTTTAGCAAAGTCTGCAAAGTCTCGAAATGCGCTAAGGACTCTTCCCCCAAGTAATCGATTAACTTAGGAGCATCTTCAATCAATGACTGCATCTGGGGATTTTTCGAATCTAAAATGCGCAATGGATTTAGTTGCAAACGCCTCTTAGAATCTTCGTCAAGCTGGTCCTCATGCTTTGAAAAATAATCCACTAATGCAGCGCGATGAGCCAAACGCTCATTAGCCTGCCCCAAGGAATTAATCTCTAAACGAATACCTGTTAACCCAAGGTCATCCCATAAACGCTGACACATCAAAATAATTTCAGCATCAATATCTGGCCCTGCAAATCCTAAAGCTTCAATACCAAATTGATGAAATTGACGATAACGTCCTCTTTGTGGACGTTCGTGCCTAAACATCGGTCCAATATAGCAAAGTCGCTTTGGGCCATCATATAAAAGATTATGTTCAACAACTGCTCGAACCGCTGCTGCAGTCCCTTCAGGTCGAAGCGTCAATTGCTCACCGTTTAATCGATCCTCAAAGGAATACATTTCCTTCTCGACGATATCCGTTACTTCACCAATACCTCTAGAAAAAACTGCAGTTTGTTCAACAATTGGTGTTCTAAGTGTTGAATAACCATAAGTTTTGGCCAAGCCCATCACTGTCTTCTCTAAAAACTCCCAACGAATCGCGTCGGCAGGAAGAAGATCATTCATCCCCCTAACTCCGGTTAACTTGGAAACCTTTTTTCCACCTTCAGTTGTTTGGTCTTTGTTTGAACTCATGAGCTTCTTTTATTAATAAATAGTAGTCAACGCTTTTACCTAAGCGTTCACCTTATGTTTTCCGTAACGCGTTGCAACGTAATCATTCACGATTTGCAAAAATTCTTCGACTATATGATCACCCCGTAAAGTCTTTGCTTTTTGTCCATCAATGAATACGGGAGCAGCAGGTGACTCACCAGTACCTGGCAATGAAATGCCAATATCTGCATGCTTACTCTCACCAGGCCCATTCACAATACATCCCATGACCGCCACATTCATAGACTCTACACCAGGATATTCCTTCTTCCAAATTGGCATTTGCTGACGCAAATACGACTGAATCTGGGATGCTAAAGACTGAAAGAATGTACTCGTAGTCCGACCACAACCTGGGCAAGCAATCACCATCGGTGTGAAATGCCGCAAATCCATAGTTTGCAAGATCTCTTGCGCAACAATTACTTCATTCTCTCTAGGAGCCCCAGGCTCCGGAGTTAGAGAAACTCGAATGGTGTCACCAATACCTTCTTGCAAAAGTACACTTAAGGCCGCAGTAGATGCAACGATTCCTTTACTACCAATTCCCGCCTCTGTTAAACCTAAATGCAAAGGGTATTCGCATCGTTTTGCTAAGTCTCTGTAGACCGCTATTAAATCTTGAACCGCACTTACCTTGCATGAAAGTAAAATTTGGTTTGCCGGCAAACCAATATCTTCTGCTTTTTTAGCCGACTGCAATGCTGACTGAATAAGCGCTTCAATCATTACTTCTCGAGCTTCACGCGGCTTAGCTAAGGCAGCATTTTGATCCATTAACTGCGCCAACAAATCTTGATCCAAACTACCCCAATTGACACCTATCCGAACCGGCTTGTCATATTGACAAGCTAATTCAATCATTTGTGAAAACTGAACATCACGCTTTGCGCCTTGACCCACATTACCTGGATTGATTCGGTATTTAGAAAGCGCTTGAGCGCACTCCGGATAATCCGTTAACAAGGTATGTCCGTTGTAATGAAAATCTCCAATAATTGGAACCTCAATACCCATCTTATCGAGTTGTTCACGAATCAATGGCACCGCCTTCGCAGCCTCGGGTGTGTTAACAGTAATACGAACCAACTCAGAGCCAGCCCTTGCTAGCTCTTTAATTTGAATGGCAGTTTCTACTACATCGGCAGTGTCTGTATTCGTCATAGATTGCACACGAATAGGTGCATCACCACCCACAGTAATTTCAGTACCACCCCAGACGATTCTCGCCTGCAAAGATTGCCTTCGCTTGTAACTTGTTAGATCCAAACTTGAATTCATTACTTCACCCACTTGATTTGGCGCTCAAGCTCACGCTCAGCCAATCGTGTTCGATCGATCACATCACCCGCCAACTGCCCGCAAGCCGCGGCAATATCATCGCCCCTGGTTTTACGAATAGTTGTCACTATTTTTGCATTTTGCAAAATTGACGCAAATCGCTCCACTCGTTCCTTCGAGGATTTTTTTAATCCAGAATCAGGAAATGGATTAAATGGTATTAAGTTGAGCTTGCAGCGAATACTTTTTAACAAGGCGACTAATTCTTCAGCATGTCTATCGGTGTCATTCACGCCATCCAACATACAATATTCGAAGGTTAAAAAATCTCTCGGTGCATAAGGCAAATAACGCTTACATGCCGCCATAAGTTCCTGTAATGGATACTTGCGATTAATCGGCACTAATTCATCTCGCAACTTATCATTGGGCGCATGCAAGGAAACTGCTAAGGCCACAGGTAAATCACTAGCGAGTCGATCCATCATCGGCACCACACCAGAGGTTGATAAGGTAACACGACGTCGAGACAATCCATAAGCGTTGTCATCTAACATTAAACGCATGGCACTAACCACAGCATCGTAATTGAGCAATGGTTCTCCCATACCCATCATGACGACATTTGAAATTACGCGCCCTTCATGACCAGGTAGTGGAGTTTTGTCGTAGGCATCGACTCGACGAATTGCTTTGGGGTCGGCGCGCAAATGATGCTCCGCAAACCAAAGTTGACCAATAATCTCACCAACTGTTAAGTTCCGCGCAAATCCTTGTTTACCAGTGGAGCAAAATTTGCAATTTACTGCACAACCCGCTTGGGAAGAGATGCACAAAGTACCTCGATCATCTTCAGGGATGTAAACCATCTCGACAGCATTGTTGTCACCAACATCCAAAAGCCACTTGCGCGTGCCATCCGTCGCTAATTGATCAGTGATAACCGGTAGACTTTTGATCTCAACTTTATCTTCCAAAGAGGCTCGAAAACTCTTAGCAAGATCACTCATCTGTTGCACATCAGCAACCCCTCGTTGATGAATCCAATTGAGAAGTTGCTTTGCGCGAAATGGCTTTTCATTCAGGCCAGCAATAAAACTCGCCAGCCTGTCCCCGTCTAAGTCGAGAAGATTGGTTCGGGGATTTAAGGACACAAATTAACGTGCGTAAATTTGCATTCCAGGGAAGAAGAATGCTACTTCAACTGCCGCTGTTTCAGGGGCATCTGAGCCATGGACTGCATTAGCGTCAATGCTATCAGCGAAATCAGCACGAATAGTACCTTTGTCCGCTTTCTTAGGATCCGTTGCACCCATGAGTTCACGGTTCTTTGCAATGGCGTTCTCGCCTTGCAATACTTGAATCATGACTGGGCCAGAAACCATGAAGTCAACCAAATCTTTGAAGAAAGGACGCTCTTTGTGAACAGCATAAAATTGTTCAGCCTCTAAACGAGACAAATGAGCCATCTTTGAAGCGATGATTTTCAAGCCAGCGCCTTCAAAACGGCTGTAAATTTGACCAATCACGTTTTTAGCGACTGCATCAGGCTTGATGATAGAAAGTGTACGTTCGATTGCCATTTTATAAAGCTCCAGTGGATTACAAGGTTTAAAGCCCTTGATTATACATTGAAAAACCTAGTTAAAACCCTAATTAAAGCGATCTAACGTACTGATTTTGAAGATATAACCCGACAGCAAGTAGTGTTTTTTTATTTACTTTCAAGGACTTGAAATTTCATAGAATTGCCTATAAGTTATGTCTAAGCCGAATTTTCGGTTTTTTATAGGAGAAATACTCGAATGAATGACCAAAACACATACACCTTTGGCGCGACCAACTCGCTTTCAGGTGCATTGGCTCGCAATAGGGTTTTACGCAATACGTTTGCCCTGCTTGCCCTTTCCCTAGTTCCAACCATCCTTGGAGCCTGGATAGGCGTAGCTTCTGGGTTTTCATTTTTCCAAACCAGTCCGCTAATGGGCTTTATCGTATTTATGGCAATCGCTTTCGGGTTCTTTTGGGGTATTGAGAAGAACAAAAATAGCGGTACCGGCGTGTTATTACTCTTAGGCTTTACCTTCTTTATGGGACTAATGCTTACTGGACTATTGACACATACCCTGCAGTTCCGAAACGGCGCTCAACTCATCATGATGGCATTTGGTAGCACCTCGCTGATTTTTGCAGGTATGGCTACTTGGGCGTCAGTAAGCAAGAGTAACTTTGAAGGCTTAGGTAAATGGCTCTTTATCGGCGTGATGATCATGCTCATCGCCTCCGTGGCCAATATCTGGCTCCAAATGGGCGCGTTAATGCTCACCATCATGGTGTTGTCTGTAGCCATCTTCTCCGCGTTTATCTTGGTTGATGTTCAACGCATCATCAATGGCGGCGAAACAAACTACGTTATGGCAACCCTGGCGATCTACCTCGACGTTTACAACGTATTTACCAATCTTTTAGCAATTTTTGGCATCGTTGGTGGCGATCGCGACTAAGTCATTAATCGCTTAGAAAAAACACGGGGCATGCCCCGTGTTTTTTTATCTCTCAAATACTGCTATCGATTCCACATGAGAAGTATGTGGAAACATATTCATGACGCCTGCTTTTAAAAGGCTATAACCCGCCTGGTTGACTAAAATCCCCGCATCCCTAGCCAAGGTAGATGGATTACAAGAAACGTACACAATACGTTTTGGCAAGTAAGACAAATCCTCCACTCTGCTTGACTTTGATAACTCTGCCAACGCTTCCGATAAGGCCATGGCCCCATCTCGAGGAGGATCAATCAACCACTTAGTCGCGTGACCCCAGGATTTGACTATATCTGGATTTACCTCGAACAAATTAGCCTCTTTGAACGAAACACGATCCTCTAGGTGATTATGCTTGGCATTTTCTACAGCGCGTTGAGTTAACTCACGACTTCCTTCTATACCCAAAACTGCTTTTGCCTGCGTTGCAAGCGGCAATGTGAAATTACCAATTCCACAAAACAAATCCAGTACTCGCTCGTCACTTTGCGGATCCAATAAACGAACCGCACGTCCAACCAATGATCGATTCATCGGATGATTCACTTGCGTAAAATCTGTTGGACGAAATGGTATCTCCACCCCGAATTCTGGTAATTGATAAGCTAACTTACCTGCCGTTGGATAAAAAGGCTTTGCTGTTTCGTTGCCATGAGATTGCGTCCATAACCAGACACCATGTTCTTTTGCAAAAGCCTCTAACTGACTTTTATCCTCGTCTGTCAATGGCAACAAGTGCCGGATGACTAAAACAGGTTGCTCTTGCTTGACTGCTCGATTAGAGCCGATTTCTAAGTCACCAATTGCCAGTTCAATCTGAGGAACTCGATCACGAACAGATAAACCCAAAATTAAAGCCCTTAAAGGCTTCAATAAATCCGAAACAAATTTGGGAACAATTTCGCATGAGGTCATATCAACTACATAGCTTCTCTTTCGTTCATGAAAGCCAACCAATACCGTTCCCTTTTTTATCGAGCGATTGACAACGCTAAATCGAGCTCGATACCGATACTGCCACTCAGGCCCCAATAGTGGTCGCAATATCATTTCAGGCTGAACCTTGCCAAGGTGCCGTAAATTATCTTCCAACACACGCTGCTTAATCGCAATTTGTGCACGCATATCCATGTGCTGCATCGTGCACCCACCACAAGCTTCATACCATTGGCATGGGGGTTTTCGGCGATAAGAGGCAGGAATGAGAACTTGTTCAACGCGGGCTTTTTGGAAACGCGCTTTTTCACGAGTCACTCGATAAGTTACTAACTCACCAGGCAAGGCACCTTCTATAAAAACAACCTTACCAATTTCACCAGCTTCTGAAGGCAAATGAGCCACCCCTTGTGCCTCGAGGTCAACTGACTCAACTAGGATTCGATTTAAATCTCCCACTAGATAACTCAAACGTCAAAGCCGGCAAGATATTCTTGCCAGTGAGCTCCAGTAGATGTCTCTGATTCTTTCTTTAAAGAATCTTTAACGAATTGAATTTCTTCCGCGAATTCTTCGGGCGTAAACCCACCGCGCATCAATTGATATTTGCAATACATTAAATAGGTGTTAACGACATCTGTCTCACAGTAATTTCTGATTTCTTGTAATTTACCCGCTTGATAGGCTGGCCATACCTGTGAACCATCCATCCCTAGTTTTCCGGGGAAACCACATAGCTTCGCTAATGCATCAAGAGGCGCATTCGCTTTACCTTGATATCTTGCCAACATATCCATTAAATCCAAATGGCGCAAATGGTAACGACCAATGTAATTATTCCATTTGAAATCACGACTATCGTATTCGCCACTCTCACCCATCTCCCAATAGCGGCTTGCAACAACATCATTGATGAGGGCCCGATAATTTAAAACCGGCAAATCAAATCCACCACCGTTCCATGAAACCAATTGAGGGGTGTAACGTTCTATTAAATCAAAAAAATCTTGAACCAACTTCTTTTCATCACTTTGCAAATCGCCAAGTGAACCTACTTTAAATTGAGGCAAACCCTCTTTCGTAGTTCGACGAATGACGCATGAAATCGCTGCCACTTTTTGCAAATGAAGCGGAAAAAATTCATTTTGACCATTGGCAATTCGTTGCTCAGTTGCTTGCTTAACAACCTCTTCATCCGATAAATTAGTCGGGTAATCACCCAATTTGCGCAAACCGCCAGCATCTGGAATAGTCTCAATATCAAATACTAGAACTGTCTTCATAACCATATTGCGTTATTGGAGGTAACGTGAGGGATCTACAGGCTTACCATCCCGCCTAACTTCGAAATGCAATTTGACTCGATCAGATTCGGTATTACCCATCTCAGCAATCTTCTGACCACGCTTGACTGACTGCCCTTCCTTAACTAACAAGCTCTTGTTATGAGCATAAACAGTAACGTAATTACTATTGTGTTTAATAATGAGCGTATTGCCATACCCTTTGAAGGTATCGGAAAAAATTACTTTTCCATCGGCTGCAGAAACCACGGAATCCCCTAACTTGCCTGCAATATCAACCCCCTTATTGGTTGAGCCGTTATAGCCCCCCAAAACTTCCCCGCTCGCAGGTTTGAGAAGTTTCAACTCTGGATCTATAGTGGAATCGACCTTATTTTCTGAAGGTTTATCGCTTTTTATTGGTTCTGGCTTGGCTTCAGACTTCGTGTCTTGCTTACCATCGACCTTGGCTACTGTTTTCTCTTCTTTCGCAGCTTGCGGCTTTTTCTCAGCCTTAGCCTCTCTATGTGAATTTGATTTTGACGAATTCGTCGATTTATCTTTAATCGGCGCAGATACTTTCGGAGATGAGCATGCCACCATCAAAATGGAAGAGAAAACACAGACTAATATACGTCGAAGAAATTCACTTCGAAGATTAGGCCAAGAAGATAAGTAATTAATGATCATTCAATAAGTCGCCAATCAGATTGTTCCAGACTGCAATGGAACAAAAAATACCTCATCCAAAACAGTTCGTTGATATCTCTGAGAACTAATCCTCTCGATTAATAATAGCTGTTGTTCTTGCTCATTTCTAGCTACCGGTGCAATTAATCTTCCACCAATCGCCATTTGATCCAACAAAGGATCAGGAATGCCTAAGCCAGCAGCCGCCAAAATAATCCCATCAAAAGGTGCCGCCTGGGGCAAACCACGTATGCCATCACCGTAAATAAGCCTTAAATTTGCAATGCGAAAAGGCCTTAATTTTGCTCTTGCACTCTCATGCAAACCTCGAATACGTTCAACCGAATAAACTTCATCCGCCAATAAGCTCAAGACAGCCGCTTGATAGCCGCACCCTGTCCCAACCTCCAATACCCTACCAAGTTTTTTCTTTGATTTCATCAGGGCTTGCAGCATTTTTGCAACCACTGATGGCTTTGAAATAGTTTGCTCATTACCTATGGGCAATGAAGAATCCTCGTATGCCTGAGGAAGAAGTCCGGCATCGATAAACGCATGCCTAGGCACTGTTGCTATCGCTTGAAGTACTTCATGATGCGTCACCCCAGACTCAGCAATCTTCTGAGCCATCACACGCCTAGCAGAGTCAAATTGCTTTTGGGTCCTCACAACACATCAACCTTGATTCCACTGATGCAACATCTGCTCACGCTTCGCTTCATCCGTTAAATTTAATTGCAACGGTGTGATCGAAACATACCCACCATTAATCGCATGAAAATCAGTACCCTCAGTACTATCTTTTGCCTCACCAGCAGGTCCAATCCAATAAATAGGCTCACCACGAGGACTATGCTGCTTAATGACCGGCTGAGAATGATGACGATTACCCAAACGAGTCACACGCCACCCTTGCAAATCTTCATATGAATGATTCGGCAAATTAACATTTAAAAGCGTGGCATGATTCGCGGCACCATGATCCATCCCATGCTCGATAGCATGCTGAACAATATCAGCCGCTACCCGCGCCGCATCATCCAATTTAGACCAGCCACGATCAATCTGAGAAAAGGCAATTCCAGGAACACCAAACATGACGCCTTCTATGGCAGCTGCCACGGTGCCGGAATATAAAACATCTTCTCCCATATTTTCACCCTGGTTAATACCAGAAACCACTAAATCTGGCTTTTCATCCAAAAAGCCCGTCATAGCAATATGCACACAATCGGTTGGAGTGCCATTAATAAACATAAAGCCATCTCGCTCACCCCCTGCCACACGATGAATCGACAAAGGCCTAGAAAGCGTCAAGGAGTTAGATGCGCCGCTGTGATTTTGTTCAGGAGCGATGACCGTTATCTTCCCTAAATGACGAATAGCGTTCACAAGCGCCAGCAAGCCAGGCGCCAAATAACCATCATCATTTGAAACTAATATATGCATAAGCTCAATTATGGACCAACATTGAATGATGTCTCCGGATTAACCTTAGGCGCATCATCAGGATCAGTTGGTTTTGAGCTGCGCTCCACTATCCAAGCATATAAAACTGGCAACACCAACAGGGTCAAAATGGTAGTCGTGATCATGCCGCCGACAATAACTAATGCCAAAGGACGCTGGGCTTCAGACCCAATTGCATGCGATAAAGCGGCTGGCAATAGACCCAGACCAGCCAAAAGTGCCGTCATCAAGACAGGACGTAAGCGCAATGATGCCCCTTCCACAATTGCATCTTTCAGAGCTTGACCTTCTTGTCTTGCCACCTTATTGATGTATGAAATTAAGATAACACCATCTTGGATTGCAATTCCAAATAGGGATAAAAATCCAATCGCCGCAGAAATACTGAACGTTTCTCTAGCAAAATGTAATGCCAAAATTCCGCCAATCGCTGCAAAAGGAACATTTGCTAAAACAACTAAAGCATCCCGGTAATTACCGAAAGCACTGTAAAGCAATAGGAAAATGGCGACCAATGTTAACGGGACAATTAACATCAATTTTTTCTGCGCTATTTTCATCTGATTAAATTGACCATCCCAACTTAATCGATAGTTATTTGGCAGCGACACATTATTTGCAACTAACTTCTGAGCCTCTGCAACCGCACTACCTAAATCACGCTCTCGAACACTAAATTTAATAGCTATATAACGCTTACCTGATTCACGATAAATAAAGAATGGCCCATCACTAATATCGACACTTGCCAACATCGATAAGGGAATTCGACTTCCATCAGGAGCATCGACCAATAAATTTCTAACATCATTGATGTTATCTCGGCTTGCTTCGTTTAAACGAATTGCCAAACCAAAAGTTTTTTCATTTTCTAGAATATTCGTTACAACCGCACTTCCTAATCCAAAAGAAACTAGATTTTGGACATCCGTAACATTGATACCAAATTTCGCACATCGATCACGATCAATCTCAATATTGAGCGTTGGCTGCCCCAACTCTCGGAAAATACCTTCATCAACAACGCCTCGTGTTTTACGTAATTGAACTAAAACTTCCTCAGCCTTTGCATTCAAAACATCAAGATCATTACCGTAAATCTTGACCGAATTCTCACCCTTAACACCAGACAATGCTTCATTCACGTTATCTTGAATATATTGAGAGAAGTTATATTCAATTCCCGGGATTCGATCCAAGAAAGCTTCTAGGCGCTTAACCAACTCTTTCTTTCCTGCCCCTTTTGGCATATTTTCAGGACTCTTGAAGTAAAGGCCATACTCTTGATTAAAAACACCGGTTGAATCTGTTCCGTCATCAGGGCGACCAATCTGAGCAGTCACCGTCCTCACCTCAGGCTGTCTTCTGAACTCCTCTCTAAGTTCATTGGCTATCTTTAGTGAGTAGTTCAAGTCCACGGTATTGGGTAGAGTCACACGCACCCATAAGTTGTTCTCCTCCAACGTTGGCAAGAACTCGGTTCCTAACTGGGTAGCACTTAACAAAGTTATTAACAAAATAACAACAGCAGTCATTAATACTTGCTTAGGACGATGTAACAATTTGTTCAAGAATGGCTTGTAACTCAATAGCAGTTTTTGTACAAATTGCGGAGGGTGATGATTGACCTTATCTCCAAAAATGTAAGAGACCATCGCCGGGACGAATGTAAGACTTAAAATAATGGAGGCGATCAACGCAAAACCCATCGTAAATGCCATAGGACGGAAAATAATCCCCTCTACGCCGCCCATTAAAAATAATGGAGAATAGGCAGTTATGATGATTCCCGTTGAGAAAATCATGGCTCGCTGAACTTCACTTGTCCCCAAAATGACGCTTTGATTGATTCGCTGCTTATCTTCTTCCATGTGCCGCATGATGTTTTCCATCACAATCACAGCAGCATCAACAATCACACCAAAGTCAATTGCACCTAACGATATTAAATTCGCAGGTACTTTGAAATTTTCCATCTGTATAAATGAGACGCATAGCGCCAATGGAATTACGGCAGCAACTACAGCAGCCGCACGTAGGTTACCCAGGAAAATATAAAGAACAATCAAAACTAAGGAAATCCCGAAAAACAGGGTATGTTTAACGGTGTCCATGGTGATATCAAGCAAGACTTGACGATCATAGAATGGTTTGACCTCCACACCGGGCGGAAGAACATGCCCATTGATCTCAGAAATCTTATCCCTAACACGCGCTAATACTTCTGTGGCATTTTCACCGCGACGTAAAAGAATAATTCCCTCAACCGAGTCATCATTCTCATTAAATTGAAACATACCCAAGCGAGGCGCATTCCCAACCTTCACTTCCGCAATATCCCCAACCCGAATTGGGACGCCATTATTAACAACGACAACAACCTTTTTAATGTCGTCATTGTTATTTAAAAGGCCAACACCTCGAACAACAAAACCTTGCTCACCATTAGAAAAAATACCGCCACCAGTATTTGAATTGGCATTCGTTAATGCACTAACTAATTGACTTAACGTGACACCTTTTGCCTGCAAAGTTTCTGGGCGAACAATAACCTGATACTGGCGAGTTTTGCCGCCAAACGAGGTGACATCAGCAATCCCCTGAACGTGCTTTAACTCTTTATAAACCTCATAATCCTGAAACGTCTTTAATGCCAAAGGCGATGCATAGGCGCTCTCCAAGCGATAACGCATGATCTCACCCGTCGCATCAGAATCTGGACTCAAACTGTTCGAGACCCCCGGCGGCAAGGTTAAATTACTGATATAGGAATTGATCGTTTGACGAGCCTTAAAAGCATCTTCGCCATCTTTGAATTTAACGGTAACTACCGATAATCCAAACAATGACACAGATCTAAACGCCTGAACTCCGGGAATGCCTGCTAAAGAATTTTCAACCGGAATGGTGATTTGCTGCTCAACCTCAGTTGTACTTCGTCCAGGCCACTGAGAAATTACTTGAACCGTTAATGGCGCAACACCAGGATATGCTTGCAACGGCAACTTTAAAAAGCTAATTACCCCAGCAATCAACAATCCAATTGCTAATAAAAGGATAATCAGGCGCTTTTGAAGCACCTTACGAATAAAGTTAGTTGCGAAACTCACTTAATCCTCAGTCTTCAAAAAGCGTTGGTTCATGAGCGTAGAGCCCATAATTAATACGTCATTACCTTCTTGCAAACCTTCAGTAATGGCAAATTGCTGGTTACCCGTATCAAAACCCTTCACTGGCAGGCGACGATAGGTATCTTTTTCTGAACGAATAATGATATATCTCAAATTTCGAACCTGAATCACAGCCGTTCTTGGCACCAATACCGCTTTTGTCGTCCCTACCTCTAATCGGGCACTAACAAACATTTCAGGGCGTAAAGCCCCATCTTCGTTATTCACATCACAACGAATCATCAGTGCATGGGTTATAGGATCAATCGTTGGTGCAACGTAATTTGCAACTGCAGTGAATTCGCGATCTGGATAAGATTCAGAGCGTAGCTTTAGTACCTGACCGGAGGAAATACGCTTAATATCCTGCTCATACACATTACCCATAAACCAAAGTGCTTTTGGATCAGCAATCGTTGCTAGCGCATCCCCTACATTCATAAATGCACCTGGATCAGCCACACGCTTAATCACAACTCCATCAATCGGCGCGCGAATTGGGAACGTCGGTGTTGGCTGACCACCCTTTTTAAGACGCGAAATATCTTCGTTTGCAGCTCCAAGGATACGTAAACGATTCGCACTAGCCTCTAAGGTTGATTTGGCATCTTCAGCCAAACTCGGCATCGCACTTGCCTCTAGCATTTTTGCCGTCTGCATCGACAGAATAAATTCTTGCTGCGCCGAAACATAATCCGGACTAAAGAAATCCGCCATAATTTGACCAGACTTAACTTGTGCGCCATCAAACGAATAAATACGTTCAACACGTCCAGATGCCCTAGCAGAAATAACCTTGGATTTTTCAGCATTAAATACCAATTTCCCTGGCACCGGAATATCAACTGAGACATCTTTTAGAACAGCTGCTTCAAATTTAAATACATCGGGATCAAGAATTAATCCTGGCAATGACATTGAAATGGCGCCTGATTTATCAACTTGAACTGATTTATCCGATTTATTATCTTGAGGTTCAGTGTCACCCAAGAAACTACCAATCCAAACGCCTAGCAACAAAGCTGAGAGCAAATAAATAGCTACGCGTGCTTTAGGTTGCTTCCAAAACGCCACAAGATGATCTTGCGAAGATTTAATCATCGGCGAAGATTTTTCTTTAAACGCGCTAGCAAACGGCTTGAGCTTTTCCAAGAATTGTTTAAATTTGGATTTCATATTCATTCGCCTTAGTTACCAATTGGATCTTTGCCAGAAGCAGCTAATAAACCCGCATGCGCTTGAGCTAAATTGCTGTCTGAAATTGCCAATTGAATTTGCAATCCTCTCAATTGATTTTGAGCTAACAATAAGTCATTAAATCCCTGCCCATTATTGGCATATGCATTTAAAGCAACCTTATAAGCGGCAGTTGCTTCCGGAATTTGACGATCTCTTAAAAAAAGAACTTGGTTTTTAGCTTGTTCATATATTGCATAAGCACTTCCTACACCCAACAACACCTGTTGCTTAACAGCGATGTCATTTGCCTCATAGGCATTTCTATTTCTCGCTGCTTGCTCAACCCCATGACGCTCCTTCATAAAGAAATACAATGGGATTACTACGTCAAACTCAATCTGGTAACTACTTGCCGTGACACCTCCCGTAAAAGGTCCACGGGTAGTATTTGAGGAAGCAATCACCTGAAAGTCAGGCAAATAAGCCATCTTCGCCAAGGTCAATTGTTTTCTGGCAGCATCTAATTGCAACTGCGAACTCTTTAAGCTCGGATGATTTGATTCCGCAAAGCTTTCTAATTCGATTAAAGTCGGAGCACTTAAATTCTTAAACTCTGGCTCTGAACGTAAAAGAATTTTTTCCCTTGGGTCACGACCAATCAATGTATTAATAGTTCGAAGTGCCACATCAATTTGCTTTTCCAAGGCGAATTTATCTGCCTCTGCTGCGCTCTGTGCCACCTGCGCATTTAAATACTCAGAATAAGCTGCCGCATTATTCGCATAACGCGCTTTGGTTAAATTCTTAATCATCTCTAAACGAAGAATGGCTTCTTTTAAAGACAGCAGCTGCTTCTGAGCAGAAATAGTTCCGTAATAAGATGCGGCCAATTGACTTGCGAGTTGTAACGCTGAATTTTCATTTTGCGCCAAAATGGATTCCGCTACTTTATCTGCGGCATCTGCCGCAATGGTCTTCTTGCCAGGAAATGGGAACGATTGCGTGAATGAGTAAATCCCTGTTTCGGCAAGACCTAAACCTAAAGGCGAATTAGTTGGCGTATTCGCCCAAACAAAACCAATCTGCGGATTATTTGGCGCCCTGATTTGTGGCGGTATAGCTTTGGCAGATAAATAATTCTCACGTAACTGTCGGAGCTGAGGATTATTCGCTTTTGCTTCATTCCATAATCCGATTAAATCCAACGGAGTATCTGTATTAACAGTTTTTGCTTCTGTCTTTTTATCCGCTTTTTTGGATCCACTGGATTGAGCAAAAACCCCATTTGCAAAAATTAGGGTAGCCACTGCCACAAACGCTACTAACGTATTTTTTAAACTAGGCGGGCTATAAATTAAACGCAAACAGTCTCCACTGGATTCAAATGATTGAATTTCAAGGAATTCTAATCGATTTCAGTTAAAAAATGCCATTAAATCAGAGCTTAACCATTAATTATTAATATTCTGCATGCAGTCTGACCCCAAAAAAGTTGGCGGGACCACGATCTGCGTTATAGGCTGGGTTTTGAATCCTCTGGTAATTGGCACTCAACCAGATGTTTTTATAAGCACCCCAACTGTAATAAGTCTCAAAAATACGCTCTGGGGCATAGTTGATCGAAGCACCACTTACGGGGTCATAGTCACCAATAAAAAAGGAAACCCCTCCGGCTTGTAAGTACGATTTTCTAGCATCCGATAAACCGTTTTGAAGGTATGAAATACCAAATGCGTCCCTTGGTCTAGACCAAGCACGTCCATCGACACTTAAACCGACAGCAATCGAATTATCCGCCTCGGTAAATGCCAATGTTTCAGTCTGCCCATCTGAAACCATTCCTCGAAAATATACTCCGACATTTGAGCTAATTTTTTGCTCAAGATTAAGACCTATACCCATTTTGACTTGCTCGCCATAACGTGTATTGAGAATTGCTTGAGAACCAACCGCACTGGGATTTGCTACTAAATATGCCGTGGCATCATCGTAACGCGACATAATTTGGCGATTACGGTATGCCAATATCCTTACTTTACCGGGCAGATTATTGAGAGTGTGCGCTCGTTCTACCTCAAATGTATCTCCGTAATGCGTCCCCAACTGACTATCAACCACCAATTCATTTGGGGTTCTTGGAACTGATAATCGAACCAAACGAAAAGCCCAATTGTCGACATACCACTCTACCCCTGCACCCCATCCAAAGCCTCTCGCATCAGCAGCATAGTCGAAGGCTGAATACGTCATGTTGCCCCAATTTAAAAATTGAGTTCTAGGATCCTTAGCGTAAGCATTGTCATCAACAATATCCAGTAATGAAAAATTACCCACGGTGAATACCAGACGATTACTCGAGACCAACATCGGAAACTGATTAGCCTCCTCATCGAGTTTTTGTACATCCCCCGTTAAATTTGCCGTATGTCGAATGAATAATCGTTGACGATATAACTTGAGGTCTGGGCCTTGGGCTCGCGTTGCCTCTCCATTACTGAAGCCACCTAAACCATTTAGATTTGAAAAAGGCACCCCAGATACACCCTCGATATTAAGAAAGACTTCGGTATTTTTGGCAATTTTCCAACCAGCATGGGCAGTACTCGTCCACGTGTACCCGGTCTCATACCCCGGCTGCAAACTATTCATCCCACTGTAGCTTGCCGACATGCCTGGTTTGCTCTGCCCAATAAACGTTGTTTGGTAAAAAATATTAAAACGCTTAGCCTCTTCTTCAGGGGTTAATTTATTGTCTGCATTTTCAGAAGGAACACTCAGAACCCCTGACTTTCCAGATGATCCAGAAAATGGGGTTTCTGCAACAGCCTCTACACAAGCCATTGAAATTAATACATAAATTATGGTTTCAACTGAAAATTTGCGCATGAAAACAGCCCTTGCTGTGGGCAAATATTGAATAATATGACGCTATTATGAAGCTTTTATGAATTGACTTGGCGCCTATCCATCATGGCACGCGCTAGAGTGCCGGCATCAACGTACTCAAGCTCCCCTCCAACTGGAACACCCCTAGCAATTCTGGTAACTGCAATACCCTTGGCTTTTAAAACCTCACCAATATAGTGGGCGGTTGCCTCACCTTCACTAGTAAAGTTCGTTGCCAAAATGACTTCTTTGACCAGATTGCCATGACCATCATCTTCTACACGAGCAAGCAATTTATCAAAATGGATTTCATTAGGACCTAATCCATCAAGTGGGGATAAACGTCCCATCAACACAAAATACTGCCCTTTGAACGAGAGAGTCTGTTCAACCATTAATTGATCAGCAGGCGTCTCTACGACACACAAAAGTCCTGCATCGCGTCGCTCATCTGCACATGTCTGACAAATATCCGCCTCAGAAAATGTATTACACCTTGAGCAATGATGCACATTCTCAGATGCCTCCTGCAGTGCAATGCCAAGAGTTTGAGCTCCGCTGCGATCATGTTGCAACAAGTGGTAAGCCATCCGCTGAGCAGACTTTGGGCCTACACCTGGAAGAATTTTTAATGCGGCAATCAGACGCTGTAAGGCATCTTGCGGCCCAGGCTCTTGGCGACTGATCTTCTTCATTGAATGATTTAGAACGGTAATTTAAAACCGGGGGGCATAGGCATGCCAGACGTCGCACCCGCCATACGTTGCTCAGTCGCTGCTTCAGCCTGCTTGAAAGCATCAGCACAAGCAATCACTAATAAGTCCTCTAACATTTCTTTATCATCCATCGCCGCTGGATCAATCTCAACACGTTTCACCGCGAACTTTCCTGACATAGTGACTTTCACCATTCCAGAGCCTGCTTGACCAACCAACTCTAGCGACGCTAATTCTTCTTGCGCCCGCTTCATCTTTTCTTGCATTTGCTGCGCCTGTTTCATCAAGCCCGCAATTTGACCCTTCATCATTCCTATATCCCCTTCTAAAAACCGATTTAAATTGGACGCTCAGAACCCGGAATTACCCGCGCCCCAATTTGTGACTCCAACTGCTTAACTAATGGACTCGTTGCAATTTTCTTCTGCGCCTCTTCTTGAAGCTCTTGCTTTTCTTGCGCCTTAGCAACTGCTACCGTCTTTTGAGCCTCACCTGCTTCAACTTTTAACTTAACAGGCTTTCCAATCTGCTGCTCAATCATCGCTCGCAAACGCGCCACTGCATCTTCAGTGGCAATCTGTGGCATCGATGTAATGACATCCACCTGAACATGAGCCCCCATATCCTGCCAAGATTTTAGTTCGGTTTGGTATGCAAACTGCTGAACCAAGCCACGTAGCGGTAATTGGCGAATCATTACCTGCCAATCTAGAGGCGCCTCAACATTACTGGGAAGCTCACGAGGTTCTTGTGCCTGCGCTTGATTCAAGCTTGGAGCAGATTGAGATTTAGACGGGACATTGGCGCTAGCTGCCACTTTAGCAATTGGGGGCGCTGTTGATGTTGGAGTCTTTGGAGCAACTGATCGGCTACCACCTCCACCACCCGACGATTCAGCAGGCCGAAACGCCAACATTCTCAATAAGGTCATTAAAAAACCAGTCTCTTCGTCTGGCGCCAAATTCAAATCCTGACGACTTACTAAGGCAATTTGATAGTAAAGCTGTACCTGCTCTTTACTTATTAACTTAGCAAAACGACGAATACTCTCTGCATCAGTCCACTCATCTAAAACAGACCCTGGAATCACTTGCTCCATCGCTATCTTTTGTAGCAACGATGCTAGATCTTGCAAGGCTAAACCAAATGACATGCTCGACACACCCATCTCCGAGGCCAACGCCAGAAGATCTTTGCCGTCATCATTGACTAGTCCATCCAATATTCGAGTCAAATAAGCGTCATCAATCGAGCCAAGCATCGCACGAACCGCTGTTTCACTGATAGATCCTGAAGAATAAGCAATCGCTTGATCGGTTAACGACAAGGCATCTCGCATAGAGCCCTGAGCTGACTTGGCAATTATCCTTAAAGCATTATCTTCCGCGGATACTCCCTCTTTTTCTAGAGTTCCCTTTAAATGCTCAACGATTAAGCTAGGAGGCATTTGTTTTAAATTGAACTGCAGACACCGCGATAAAACCGTCACAGGTATCTTCTGTGGGTCAGTGGTCGCCAAGATAAATTTAATATGGGGCGGCGGCTCCTCTAAGGTTTTCAACATAGAGTTAAAGGCGTGCGAGGTCAACATATGTACCTCGTCAATCATATAAACCTTAAAGCGGCCACTAGAGGGTGCGTAAACAGCTTTTTCAAGCAAAGCTGCCATTTCGTCAACACCTCGATTACTTGCAGCATCCATTTCGACATAATCGACAAAGCGACCTGCATCAATTTCTCGACAAACTGAACACTCACCACATGGCTCAGAAGTCGGTTTGTCGTTTTGACCGTCTTGGCCTATACAGTTCAAAGACTTTGCCAATATTCGAGAAATGGTTGTCTTTCCCACCCCCCGCGTTCCTGTAAACAACCATGCATGATGCAGGCGTTGCTGATCAAGCGCATGAGTCAGCGCTTTAACCACATGGTCTTGGCCAACTAATTGATGGAAATTCTTAGGCCGCCATTTGCGTGCTAAGGCTAAACCATTCGAATTTTCAGGGGAATTTGGAAATAAAGAATCTGACATAACTGAATTCTAGCAAGCATCGGGATACAATACTAAATGACGGGCCTCCCCGCATGTTGGCTTGGCAACCTGGTCAGGTCGGGAACGAAGCAGCCAAACCCAATCACCAGCAGTGCCGGGGGTAAGGCTCGTCACTTCTAAGAATTGCGTCATTACACCTGTCATTAGACGGCAACTTCGCACAATTGACCATTTCCATCCACTAGGAATGCCTTAATGGGCTTATCTGAGCGTAATCGCCCAATTATTTTTTTGTAATTCGCTAACTGAGCTCGGTAATTTGCAAACTGCTCACTAGACTCTTCAGGAATGCTTAATTTGTAGTCCAAAATATATAAGCCCTCTTCTTTCTCGATCAAGCGATCTACTCGAAATAATCGACCGCTTTCATCAATCAGATCTAATTCATTCCAGGCCTCAAGGACATCCGCAGATCTTATTAAACCCTTCAACTGTTCTGAATTGAGAATATTCAGAGCAATTTGCCTAGCAGCCTCCACCAAATGACTAGCAATCCCTAAATGCCGAGCTATTGTTTTCGCTGAAGGCAAAGTAAATTCACCAACAATTCTTGGAGAACTAGTGAATCGCTCTAAGATCAGATGAACCGCGCTACCCAAATCCGCCAATGCTCTCTCATCCAATCCTGCGGATGCACCAGGAACCAATTCCTGCAAATGAACTTGTGCATCACGCCATTTACCCTGACCAAAATCTGTAAAAATTACCGCTGCGTTCTTTGGGTTCGTGATTGCATTTAAGGATGCTTTTGAAAATAAGCTCTCTACATAATCCTCTTTAGCAACTGGTAGGCCACTGGCTTTCAAATGAAAATACCAAGAATCCGAAAAACAGTCGCTAGGTTCTTTGGTCGATGGTTTTTTGGCAACACCGCTGATCACTAGATACTCTTTGGCTCGAGTCATCGCAACATAAAGCAAGTTCCAATCTTCCCTACGAGCAATCAGCTCTTCTTTTTGAATTGAGTCAGTCAAATTTCCTGATACATGCCGACTGAGATAGCTCGATACCAAACTTGGGGCAGGATCAACCGGCTCCCAGTCAACAATTAAACCACTACCTGGATTACTCCTGGCCCGAATATTCGTATCCATCAAAAATACAAAAGGAGCTTCTAAGCCTTTGGCAGAGTGAATCGTCATCAAACGGATTGCCCCAGATTGCCCCAACTCCATGTCGCCATCCTCTTGCTGATCATCCTGAGTATCTCCCTCATCGGGGCCCTCATCTTGCTCACCAATTCTCAACTTCCGTAACTCATCAATAAATCGACTTAACGATGGATATCGACCACCATCAGCATCAAGAGCTAAGCGCAAAAAAGCATCTAAATTAGCCAACACCTTTGGCACTTCAAGTGCCGGGGATCGAGCTGCATAGCGCCGACGAATATCACCAGAGGCATAGATCTGATCCAACAAATCATGAACCGGCAACCGCAATGCCAAAGACATCCACAACTTAAGCTGCTGAACAATCGCTTTTGAATAATCATCTTCCAACCGACACAAAGCAAACCACCAATGCTGATCTCTCGAATGAATCGACAACCTTTGCATATAGTGCTCATCCACCCCAAATATCGGACTGCGCAGTACTTGAGCAAGCGCCAGATCATTGGTTGGCGTTAGCAACACCTCCAACAACGCCGTTAAATCCTCGCCTTCAAGAGTCTTTAATAGACCCCCTTGGCGCGGAGTGCTGCAAGGCAAACCTAATTCTCGAAATGCCTGCTCGATTTCTAATAGGTATTGTTTTTTCCTAATCAAGACTAAGAAATCATCCCACCTAACTTGCCGAAGCGTATTTTTACCTTCTATTTGATCGTGAATTTCTTTCGATTGCTTAAAAGCAATGATCATGCGCCCAATCCGCAACGCTTCTTCATAATGCTGACGACTACCTTCCACTTTCTTTCGTGGTCGATACGCTTCATCGATTGCATTGCGAGCACCAACCTCAACTTCATCCTCGCAATAAGGTATTAGAGGCAAACAAATTAGTTCACCCCCCTCCTTCTTGCCAAGATGATTTAACCAATGCGTATCTTGCTTTGGATAAGCGTAAGCAAAATGGTTTGCCGCATAAGTAAATACTTGATTAACAGCATCACAAACCGCTGGCGCATTTCGACGTGTATTGTCATACAACAAATTATGCGCATTGAATTTACTGGTTAATAAGTTCTTAACCATCGTAAACAATCTAGCATCAGCCCCGCGGAATCGATAAATCGATTGCTTAGGATCACCAACCATAAAAATGGTAGGCGGAATAGCATCAGCGCCATAGCCAGATAACCAACCCTCCAATATCTGCCACTGAAGTGGATTGGTATCTTGAAATTCATCAATCAATATATGTTTAAACTTAGCATCTAAACGCGCTTGCAAATACGCTGAAGACAATTCATCTTCCATTAAGCAAGCCGCCTGCCACTCAATGTCTGAGAAATCTTGAACTCTCATAGCTTCTTTTGCCTGAGCATAATGAATCAACATCGAGTTAGCTAAAGCGATCCAAGACTCATTTAATTCGTAAAGGATATTCTGACTATCCCAGTCACATCGCCTCATTAAATGTATTGCCCACTCTTTGCGAACCTGAATAAGCTCATCGACAGTAATCTTAGAGCCAAGTTGCAAAGCATCCACTAGGCCATTGGTCGGATTAGCGACAACTGCCAACTCTTTCATATCGCCAGTTAAAAATCCAGGTCGTAGAGCCACAAATACGTTATTCAGGTCAGCACCAGAGTCAATGAGCTCTAAACCAGCCAAGATAGCCAAACCCTGATCTTTCTCTCGAACTCCGCCCTTTTGTAATTCGTTAGCAACAATTCGCAAACGGTGTAACTCTTGTTTATCCTTTAATACAGCTTCCAATGGATCTGGCAATCCAATCATTGGCAATTTGCGTTTCAAAATCTCAAGTGGACTGCTCCCCTCTTTTTCTGAATGCTGAACAAAACGCATCCATGCCGCTCTCTGCGCTATTAAACCTGATCGCCCAGTCAAGATTTCCTGTATGGACTTAAATGACATCCTCTGTAGAAGTCTTTCAAAATGAGCTTTTAGTGGCGCAAATTCACCTTGACCTCGACCCAGCAATGCCCACCACTCCGATAGAGATTCTTCAAGTAAGCGCTTGAAATCTTCCCTCAGTTTGGCACCTTGCACTACACCTCCATGAATTGGTGCAGCTTGATTAATTCGTCCAAACCACCCATGAAAGGTGTCAATTGTGATTTTTCTGGGAGATGCCATGACCACTTCGGCTAAATCACGTGCTTTTGGCATCAAGGCTTCAGCTTCTTCCGAACTTAAACCACGATCCACTAAAGCGCGCTTTAAACCTTCATCATCCATCAGACGAAATTCATTCAACAAGGTCTCAAGTCGAATACCCATCTCTTGAGCCGCCTTTCGAGTAAAGGTAATCGCCAATATCTCATGCGGCTTTACCCCAGCGAGCAACAGACGCACAATTCGTGAGACCAACAACCATGTCTTCCCACTTCCGGCACACGCCTCTACGACAACTGATCTTTTGGGATCGCATGCTTGTTGAATTAGATTGCTGGAGCTCATACCGTCCACATTCCTTTTCGACAAATTCCACGAGCCTCACAATACTGACAAACCTCCTCAGGCGCTTGTGCTTTTAAATTAGAGCCCTCCCACACCAGCGACAAGTCCTCTTTCATCTGCTCCTCAAGATTTGATAAAAGGTCTTCAAAGGCATCAACTGAGTATTCGCGTTCTTTTGGTTTTTTTTCATCAACTTTGAGCGCAACCCATGCAGCTGCATCAATAGCTTTTCCTTCAACTACATTCGTCTTAGTTGTAGCCTTGGCATAAATTAATAATTGAGGATCGTCATCGATATGTTTTGCGCGACTTTTAATTTTCGTTCCACTTTGATACTTGTAATCCATAACCATCGCTCGATCATTAGCGATATCAAAACGATCTGCCACTCCCTCAATACGTAAAACATGCCCCCCAGACAATTCCAAATCAAAACCCACAAGTTTCTCCGCATCCTGAAATTGCCATCCAGATAATTCACGATCAATTTGCCAATCAACAAACCCTTCAATTTGCGCGCTCCAATCGTTTGCATAACTCAAATACTTTGCGTGCCGCTCAATCAAGGCAGCAAAAGATTTAGCGGACAGCTCGGTTAGACGCTTAATCATCCAAAAACGACGAGTCTCACCATCCTCAGGAACAACTGGATCAATTCGCTGATCACGACTCTTCAAGTCATGATAAAAAACCTTTAAAACAGCATGCAATAACTTGCCGATTAAATTAGCATCTCCATCCTGCACGTTTATTGTTTGTCGCAATCCTAAAATTCGAGTGACATAAAAACGGTACGGACACTCCCTTAAGGTCTTATAGGCACTTGGACTAATTTTTGCAGGTAAGTATTGTTTATCCTCACGCCAAGCTGTAAAAGCTTGCCCCATTGAAATTGCAGCCACCTCTGCTGAAGGGAACGATACGTCATTACACATCAATCCCTTTACATCACTTGATAAGCGAACTAACCATGCAGCCGGCTTATTCTCCGCATCACTTTGCCCAATTTGCTGCCAGATAAAATCCACATGCTCATGCGTGGTTAATAATTGAGATAGATCCCTTGATTGCTGAATATATTCTTCCTGCAAGGTTCGCATACCTAAATGAATCAATAATTGATTTGAGAAAAACAATCCTGAATCACTAAAACTAGGTAAATGAGCATCATCACAACCCACCATTAATACCGCATCAAACTCACGCATTCGAATTGCGCTTAATGTCAGCATATGAACATTAGCCTCTCCGGTTGGAGCATCTTCTACATAAGTTGAATTCTCAAGACACAAGTCAACCAATGAAATCCAAGCGCCCAATTTAAAGCGCTCATTCGCCAAAGACTCAATAGCTGTTAACGCATGAAGCAATTGCTGACCGGCTAAATCTTTATTTAAGCGATCAATCATCGACAAAACTACTAGATCATCCTGGAGCAATCGAAACCAGTCACAACCACTGCGCTCTGCGCCATTCCAAGCATCGGCACGCGACCTCAAAAACTGAATAAATGCATACGCATCGCTTAATGAAGCACGTAAGTCTTCTGCTTCATCATCTTCGTATGTGCTATCAATAAAAAATACGCGAGAAATATCTTGCCAACCACCACTCACCTGCTTTCGATGAAGTCGCTGTTCGATATTCCATATAAATGCGGAAACATCAAACCCATTTCCTTCTGCGTGCGTTGATCCTAAGCCTCCAATCCCCAACCAATCAATCATTGGATTTTTCAAAAAACCAAGCAACTGATGTACGGTCGGACCAAATGGCGATCGAACAATATCTAACCAACTATGAATTGCCGCAGCAGCTCCTGTTGTCGATAATTTCCAGCCAGTACCATCATGAACTGAAATGTCAGCGCCAAAGCGTGCTAATAATGCCCGCACTCTTCTTGCCACCAGACGATCCTGAGCTATCAATCCAATATTATTTCGGCCAGCTTCTATATGCTCTCTAATCTTTAACGCAGTCAACCAAGCAACATCTTCAAAGTTTTTAACTCCCAAAACTCGCCAACTCTCTTTAGCCGCTTTGTCCCGATTCTTTTGAACCTGCTCTTTATTGGATTTTGATTGAACAGCACGCTCAATAACTTGATCATTTCCAACTTGATCCAATGAAACTAAGGCCTCAGGCCAGAGCGCTACCTCACTCCAATCAAGTTCAATTTTTAAAATCGGATAATTCTTTTCGTAGCTTGAAAAAAAGTTTTGCAATACTAAGCTTTCGGCTCTTGTAGCCTGAGCCGTCTCAATCCAAACTAGTGGCTGCGTGGCATTTTTTGCTCGCAATGATAGCGAAATCTGTTTTCTAGGAATAGGATCGGCAATACTTGAAAGGTACTTCCAAAACGCCATTACAAGCCGACCATCCTCGGTAACAATACTGCGCACCAACTCCGGATAGACATCCGCCAAAGCCTCTTCGAATAACTCAACAAAACGCTCGCTAGACGATTCATTAAAAAAGTCAGGGGCTAAACTTGACTCTGATAATTTGTCACAAGCCGCGACCACAGCCTTTGCTAACGCCCACCTTCCACCTTCACTAATAGCTCCTAAACGCTCGCGGATGCCCTTCCAATTTTCCAATGCTTCATAAATGGTGGCCCAACGTTCAATATCACTTTTAGGTGGCTCTAAATCCAAAAGTTCCGGAGTCTCTAGCAACCATTGGTTAAAACCTTGGATTTTTGGCAAAAATGCAAGCTGAGTCGGGAGATTTTCCGGTCGATTTCGTTCTAGGGCTTGCCTAAGACCAATTGCTGGACCCGAGGTGCTTGTCACAATAACCGGACATTTATTCTCTTTAATCGCAAATTCCCAAACGAGCTTTGCAATCTCGTCTATAGCACTACTAGTTGGGGAAATGGGATGAACTACGGGCATTAAAAATTAGGAACTAAAGCAGAATGATCAAGTTGTTGCTAATATAGTGGAAATTATTGAAATATTGAGTTGGTGATAAGCTTAACTTGATATCAAATATAAAACCAATTTATTAAGCTACTTACTAATATATACAAGGAATAATAATGAGCGAGAACATCAAACACGTTACCGATAGTTCATTCGATCAGGACGTTGTGAAATCCGGAAAACCAGTACTTCTCGACTTCTGGGCTGAATGGTGTGGACCTTGCAAAATGATTGCGCCGATTCTTGAAGAAGTTGCCAAGGATTACGGCGATAAAGTCCAAATCGCCAAAATCAACGTTGATGAAAACCAAGAAATTCCAGCTAAATTTGGTATCCGCGGCATTCCAACGCTCATTTTGTTCAAAAATGGTGAAATCGCAGCTCAAAAAGTTGGCGCACTTGCTAAATCTCAGTTAACTGCATTTTTAGACTCAAACCTTTAATAGATCTATCCCCGATAGTTAACTATCGGGGATTTTTTTGACTCTTTACAAAGTAGTGCTAAACTACGCCAACAACATATTTCTTGTTGTTTCAATTTAAGCGACACCGGCAGTTCTTCGTCGCAAACATATTTCCTAATATTTCTTTCATTTTCACTCCCCTTATTCGTTTTTAACTATGCAACTTACTGAACTTAAGACGCTCCACGTTTCAGCTCTATTAGAGATGGCCGCATCTCTTGAAATTGAAAATACTCAACGTATGCGCAAACAGGAACTCATGTTTGCGATCCTAAAAAAACGTGCTAAATCAGGTGAATCCGTATTCGGCGATGGCGTTTTAGAAGTCCTACCCGATGGCTTTGGCTTCTTGCGCTCACCAGAATCTTCTTATTTAGCCTCTCCTGACGACATTTACATTTCCCCAGCCCAAATTCGTCGCTTTAATCTTCATACTGGCGATGCAATTGAAGGTGAAGTTAGAACTCCTAAAGATGGTGAACGCTATTTCGCACTAGTCAAAGTCGACAAGATCAACGGTATAGCGCCAGAAGCGCTTAAAAACCGCATCATGTTTGAGAACTTAACGCCCTTGCATCCGGATCGCCCAATGCATTTGGAGCGTGACATTAAGGCTGAAGAAAATTTAACCGGCCGAATCATCGATATGATTTCACCAATCGGTTTTGGTCAACGCGGGTTAATCGTCGCCTCCCCTAAATCCGGTAAAACCGTGATGATGCAGCATATAGCTCACGCGATTTCGACCAATCACCCTGATGCTGTATTGATTGTTTTGCTCGTTGATGAGCGCCCTGAAGAGGTAACTGAAATGCAACGATCCGTTCGCGGCGAAGTCGTGGCATCTACCTTTGATGAGCCTGCTGTCCGTCACGTTCAAGTTGCTGAAATGGTGATTGAAAAGGCAAAGCGCCTTGTCGAAATGAAAAAAGACGTCATCATCTTGCTTGATTCCATTACCCGATTAGCTCGTGCCTACAACACAGTGGTTCCATCCTCTGGTAAGGTTCTTTCAGGTGGTGTGGATGCTAACGCTTTGCAACGTCCAAAACGCTTCTTCGGCGCTGCTCGTAACATCGAAGAAGGTGGTTCATTAACCATTTTGGCAACCGCCCTGATTGAAACAGGTAGCCGTATGGATGACCTCATTTATGAGGAATTTAAAGGCACAGGTAACATGGAAGTTCACTTGGAACGTCGTCTTGCCGAGCGTCGCGTCTACCCTGCTATCAACCTCAATAAATCAGGTACCCGCCGTGAAGAATTGCTCATTAAGCCGGATTCTCTCCAGAAAATCTGGGTTTTACGCAAACTTTTATCCGATATGGACGATATCGAGGCTATGAATTTCATCGTGGATAAGCTAAAAAGCACCAAAAACAACGGCGAATTCTTTGATTTAATGCGTCGCGGTGGCTAAAGTAGCTAGGCAACTACATGATTTTTATGGCATAATCACATTTTTCGTCGGCAAGTACCATTTTCTGAGTTTGAATGAAATTGGCGGCTACCTAAATTTTTAAGGACTTACTAAATGAAACCAGGCATTCACCCAGATTACAGAGAAGTTGTTTTCTTAGACGTTTCTAACAACTTCAGCTTTAAAACACGCTCAACAATCACCACTAAAGAAACAGTGAAGTGGGAAGATGGTCAAGAGTACCCTTTAGCAAAAATCGAAACATCATCTGAGTCACACCCGTTCTATACAGGTACACAAAAGATTATGGATACTGCAGGTCGCGTCGAAAAATTCCGTCAAAAATTCGGTTCACGTGCGACTGGCAAAGCTGCTTCGAAAGCCTAAGCTTCTTAAGCCATATCAAAGGCAGCCGCTTGGGCTGCCTTTTTTATTGAAACCGCGTGAATACTCAACTCAAACTTACAGCTGCTTCGACCTCTAGTCTTCCAAGACTAGTGATGATCTTGCTAACTCTCATTTATGCACTGTCCGGCCTCTTTGGTCGCGACCCATGGAAAAATGATGATGCGGAAGGCTTTGGCGTCATGTGGACCTTAGCTCACGGCAATTTTCATGACTGGGTTTTGCCACATTTAGCAGGTCGAGCTGATATTGCTGGACCACCATTACCCTATTGGCTAGGGGCTTTGGCGATTCGACTCTTTGATGGCTTACTAAGCGCTCCAAACGCAGCTCGCGTCATTACTGCCATTTGTTTTATTGGTACCGCTGCAGCCATTTGGTATGCCACCTACCTCTTGGGTAGAAGACCTGAAGTTCAACCTATGGAATTTGCATTAGGCGGACAACCCAACTCAAAAGAATACGGGCGCACACTAGCAGATGGTGCCCTTCTCGTTTTCTTGTCCTGTGTTGGCCTTGCTCAACGTGCTCACGAAACCTCCCCCATGCTCCTTGAGCTTCTAGGAATGAGTATGTTGCTCTACGGCGCTATCCGAGGACTTGATAAACGCTGGCAAGGTGGCTTATTAGCTGGACTGGGTTTAGCCATCATTAGCTTATCGGGAATGCTTTGGGCAACAGTTTTTTTAG
>CAYFKO010000002.1:0-39604 GCA_964343765.1 uncultured Polynucleobacter sp.
TATTGCCGATTATTTAAAAGCTAGCGAAATCCAATATCTTATTCATGTTACCCAATTTAATAACCAAGATTGTTCGCTACTTCTTTGCCACTTTTTTGGCGATATCAATCATTGCTTGCAATCCATCAGGAATAGATACTGGCTCTTCCTTACCCTCTTTTAAGACAGTCGACTTAAGCGGAAAAACGATTACTCAAGCCGACTTAACTGGCAAAGTATCCATCGTTAATTTCTGGGCCACTACGTGCACGATTTGCATGAAAGAAATGCCTGAAATGATTACTGTTTTTAAAGAATTAAATCCTGAAGGCCTTCAATTTTTATCCCTTGCCATGTCGTACGATCCACCTATGTCGGTCATGCATTACGCCAAAACTAGAGACTTACCTTTTATTGTTGCGATGGATTCAGATGGCACTGCCGCAAAAGCATTTGGGAAAGTTGAGCAAACGCCAACAACTTTTGTTATCGGGAAAAATGGCAAAGTATTAAAACGCTACGTTGGCGAGCCCGATTGGATTGAGTTTAGGTCGGTACTTAAAGAAGCTCTAAAAGCAAACGCAAGCTAAACCAAACCAGCTTGATGTGCTTGTTGATCAGCGTGATAACTTGAACGAACCATTGCACCTACTGCGGCGTGGGTAAAGCCCATCGCTTCTGCTTCCCGCTCAAACATGGCAAATGTATCAGGATGCACATAACGACGCACTGGCAAATGGTGATTTGATGGTGCCAAGTACTGGCCAATCGTCAACATATCAATATCGTGCGCTCGCATATCACGCATCACTTCCAAAATCTCTTCGTCAGTCTCGCCCAAGCCAACCATCAATCCACTCTTTGTAGCAATGTTTGGATAGAGCGCTTTAAAGTCTTTTAGAAGTTTTAGAGAATGTAAATAATCAGCACCTGGTCTAGCTTCTTTATATAAACGAGGTACCGTTTCTAAATTGTGATTCATGACGTCTGGCAAACCCTTGCCAAAAATCTCCAAAGCAACTTCAAGGCGCCCACGAAAATCAGGGACTAAAACTTCAATTCGCGTTTGCGGCGAAACTTCTTTAGTTAAATTAATGCAATCAACAAAATGTTGTGCCCCACCGTCTCTTAGATCATCTCGATCAACACTGGTAATTACGACATAATTTAATTTCAATGCAGCAATCGTCTTGGCTAAGTTGGCTGGCTCATTGACATCTAATGGGTCAGGTCGTCCATGACCAACGTCACAAAATGGGCAACGACGTGTGCATTTCTCGCCCATAATCATGAAGGTTGCAGTGCCCTTGCCAAAACACTCTCCAATGTTTGGACAACTCGCTTCTTCGCATACTGTAACCAATTGGTTTTCACGCAGAATTTTTTTAATATCGTGAAAACGCGACCCCCCAGATGCAGCCTTCACACGAATCCACTCAGGCTTTTTTAATACCTGTTCAACAGGCACAATTTTGATTGGAATACGCGAGGTCTTTTCCGCCGATTTCTGTTTTTTCGTCGGATCGTAAGGAACGTTACTGGATGGGCTTTTTTCAGACATTCTTTATTTTCGCCTATTTCAGGAAAAGCTATTCAATTTTTAACGCTTTTTTAAGATGTAAGACCAAGGTATCCGCCACCTCACCCCAAGAGCGTTTTACACCCAAGGTCGCCATATCGATGGTCTTCATACCCTCATAACCACAAGGGTTAATGGCATGAAATGGCTCTAAATTCATATCCAAATTGAGGGCCAAACCATGGTAACTGCAATGTTTACTGATTTTTAACCCTAAAGCGGCAATTTTGGCGCCCTGCAAATACTCATAGCCAGCTTGATTAGAGCTTAAATAAATACCTGGAGCTCCAGGCTTTCGTTCAGCAGTTATGCCATATTCTGCCAAGGTATCAATGATGGCTTGCTCCATCGCATTCACTAATGCCTTTACAAAAAAACCATGTCGTTTCAGATCAAGTAGTAAATAGACCACAATTTGACCAGGGCCGTGGTAGGTAATTTGCCCACCACGATCAACTTTCACTAATTGAATCTCAGTTTGCTGATCTATTAAATGGGCCTCATCCCCTGCCTGACCCAGAGTAAAAACTGGCGGATGCTCAACTAACCAAAATTGATCTGGTGATGATTCATCTCTTGACGCTGTGTAAGCTTTCATTCGCTCGTAAGTCTGCGAGTACTCTTGCAACCCTAGATGAAGAACTTCAAGAGCTGGTGTGTTCACGTTTACAAAACCACACTGACCAATGGGTGAGTAGATAAAGTGCGATACAACTCATCCAACTGCTCGCGACTTGTGGCACGAATAATGACTGTTAAACCCACATAGTTGCCCGCCTTCGAGGGACGCTCTTCAACCGTAGCTTCATTAAACATGGGATCAAACTGCTTACACACATGAACTATTGCTTTTTTGAATTCAGGATTAGTCTTGCCCATTACCTTGATAGGAAAATCGGATGGGTATTCGATTAAGGATTCTTTATCAGTCATTTAATTAAATACGAGGCTGGCCGTGCCATGCGCCCACAATAATGTCTCGAATGCAGTGTAATTTTCGATGAAAGAAATGATCTGCCCCTGGCACAACCTGCACCGTAAGTTCCTGCGGTCGCGCCCAATCCAATACATCCGTTAAAGGGATGGTTTCATCAAGTTCGCCGTGAATAATGATGGTGCTTTTAGGAACATCTGCTAATTGCCATTTACCAGCAGCACTTCCCACCATTACAAAACGCTCTGGCGCCATATTTAATTGAGTTAACTTGTGGTTAAGGTGCGTTCCAACATAACTTCCAAAAGAGAAACCTGCAAGGACAAGCGGCAAACTACCAACTTCATTAATCCATGCTTGGCCAACAATAGCGGCGCACTGATTCCAATTACTCTCAATTCTCATCCACTGAATAACTTCATACAAATCTTCAGTTTCACCAATGCCGTCATCATGCTCACCCTCCGTCTCACCAACACCTCGGAAATTGGGGCGCAGACTAACATAGCCTAATTGATTAAACGTACGGGCCAATGTTTGTGCCACTTTATTATCTTTAGTGCCACCCATTAATGGGTGCGGGTGCGCAATCAATGCCAAACCACGAATCTGAAAATTTGGATCTTGACGAATCTCATCTGGCAAATCAAGTGAGGCTTCGATACGACCAACCAAACCTGGAATCTCAATTTTTAGGGTTCGAATATTCATCGATCAATCAATCTGCAATCGTTTAACAGGAACACCTTTGATGAAATGACTTTCAATGATTTCATCAACATCATCCTGATCTACCATGGTGTACCAAATTCCCTCAGGATATACAACCATCACAGGACCATTCTCACAACGATCTAAACATCCTGCTTTATTCATGCGCACTTTACCAGCACCATTTAAACCTAATTCTTTTGTTTTATTTTTCGCGTAATCAAACAATGCTTTTGCATCATGATTGGCGCAACAATCTTCGCCATTCATACGCTCATTCAGGCAAATAAATGCGTGGTATTGAAAATAAGTCATAAAAAATTATATCCAGTAATCTAAACAGACTTCTTGTTTGCCTCAAGCGGCTGATTTTTAGCTCGAAACAACGTGTAAAAAGCCAACCACGGCCAAATCCACGTCAACCATTGAAATAAGCTATTAAAGTGAGTCAAGCGCCCTTTTTGAAGTAGCTCTAAATGCGTCACGTGGTAAGGATTGAGTGGCATAAGGTTAACTAAAGTCACCATTAAACTTAAACTAAATAAGGCAATCCACCACTGCTTGATTCTTGCTAATTTTGAGATCCAAGTTAGGATTATCAAACCCAGTGACATTCCAATACATGCATTAATAGTTAACCAAATCCATATATCTTCATTGCGATATTGCAAACTAAATAAGAGCGCTTTAACCAAAAAGGCACTACCGATTAATGTCATGATTAATCTTAATTTTGGACTATTAGGTCGCAAGCCATAAAAGAAGAAACTTCCAGTTCCAATAATTGCCAACGTTGTAATCAACACCTCTTGGGTTGCATTATTAATTGGCAAATTCCAAAACAATAAAACCCTTAAATTTTCTATCTCAAAATCTGACATACCTAGCCAGGCATTTTGCGGGTAAATTTGAGCCCAAGGGAATAAGAGAAATAATAAAAAGAAGCTTGATCGTGCCCCAAACCATGAAAAGCGATACTGCTCAATTTTGCTTCCGGATAACCATACGGGCTTAAATGGCAAAGCAAATAATGCCCCAATCAATGTGCCCAATGAATTCGCCCACCAATCCACATTGGTACTGACTCGACTTGGTAAATAGGTTTGCAAACTCTCAAGAACGCCTGAAAAAATCATGCCTAGTAAAAGGGTTTGTAATAAGGCATTCCATTTGGTTACTCTAGGAAATAAGGCAAAGACCATCAAAAAACCGAATGGTAAGTAGCCCAAGACATTCACCCAAACATCAAATAATGTGATGTATTTTGGCAATGGGGCTGCCATCCAATCCCAAAACAAAACAGGGGTATCAAATTGAAAATCAAAGGGATTTAGGCTGGCATAGGCCATTAATAAGAAGAAAATTAACGCCCCGAGCCTTGGCAGAGGCAAGGGCTGCTCCTGCCATTTAAGCCGTTTCGGGTTGCGATGATTTTTTTCCATATTCAGCATTCTATTTCTACAATAGCAGAATGGTGAATAACTGGCACTTTGAATATATCCCAACGACCCAATCGACAAACTCCGATTTGATGGAGCGTTGGCGCTCTAACCTTCTCGAAAAACCGGTTAGTCGAATGGCTGATGTGCAAACCGCTGGGCGAGGAAGGCGGGGAAATCAATGGATTTCAGAATCTGGTCAATCGCTTACGTTTTCCATGGCATACCCCTTCACTTCCAATAATGGAATGCAACACCTCAGTGGATTGAGCTTGGCATGTGGCTTGGGGCTTCTATATGGCTTGGCTGAATACTTTAAAACAAGCTTAGATACTCTACACAATAGAGGTGTGCGGCTCAAATGGCCAAACGATGTACTAGTAAATAATGCCAAGCTTTCCGGCATTCTTGTTGAAGGTGGTCAGCCTAGACCCAATGAATCCATTTGGATGATTGTTGGTATTGGCATCAATTTAAAGCCACTGACGATGTCAGAGCCAGCAGAAGCATATCGTATAGCCAATTTAAAAGAGTTATTCCCCAACACTCCAGCATTTAATGCGACTGAACTATGGCATTCTTTATCAAATACGTTTTTAAATGTATTTCAGGAATTTAATGATCAAGGATTTAAAGCATTCCAGGCTGATTGGAATGAATGGAATGCATTTGACAAACAGCCCGTGGAATTGCGTCAAGAAGGGCAAGTTGTCCAAGCTGGGATTTGTCAGGGCGTGGACACTTCCGGCGCTCTGATAATTAATTCCGGCGGGAATTTAAAAACCATCCATAATGGCGAACTATCGTTACGATTAAATTCTTAGGCATGAATTCTCCTCAACATATTCTTCTGATTGATATTGGCAACACAAGAGCCAAATGGTCTTTTGCGCCAATTGATAAATCAGTGTCTGAGGTTGCATTCTCTTCCTTGTTTGGTCATTTTTATCATTCATTAAATGCCCCGCTCGATTTAACTAAGCTGACAAGCACGCCAATCACGCCACTCGCAATCGTTTGTGTCAATGTAGCCAATCCAAGCATTGAAGAGAAGCTTCAAGCAGAACTTCAAGCTATTTGGTCAGATATACCTTGGATTAGCTTTAAATCTTCCTCTAATGCCTTGTCGATTCAGAATCGATATGAATCACCTACCAGCTTAGGGGCTGATCGCTGGGCAGCTATCTTAGGCGCATCACAAGCCAATCCAAATAAAAATATTCTGATTGTTAATGCTGGGACAGCAAGTACGATTGATTTTTTAAGTGATAAAAATGAGTATTTAGGCGGATGGATTATTCCCGGGCTCGATTTAATGCTGAACTCTCTAGCATCAGGCACTGCAGCACTGCCTGACTTAGATGCCCAACAAGCGAACTCAAGTCTTAATCAACTTGGTCAATCAACAGAACAAGCGATCTTAGCTGGCTGCCTAAATGCTCAAGTTGGTGCTATTTCTATGGCCCTCACCAATAATCCAAAAATAGATACGATTGTCTTATCAGGCGGCAATTCGAATGCAATTGAGAATCTATTAAAGCGACAACTCCCTGCTTCAATCAACCTTCAATTAGATTCCTATCTCGTCTTACGTGGTCTGTATGCCTGGTTTAAAGCGCAGTAATGTTTAATAAATTCCTCACCACCATCTTGTGCCTTTTGATTGCAGCAAATGTTGCGATGGCATTCATCCTAGTTTGCGCGCCACATCAAACAATGACTTGGGTAGAAACCTGGTTTTCAAATTCCGAAAATACTAATGACCAGTTACCCAAAAAATTTAATGAGGATTTCAAGCTACTCGGCCCAGCAACTGGAAAAGTTGAACGGGCTGATTAAGTTCGAATTTTGCTAAGCAGTTTCGTGGTTGAGCGCTCATGTAAGAAAGGAATAGCAATCGCTTTCCCTCCCCATTCTTGAATGGCAGCAGTTTCTGGCAGGGTTGCAATGTCATAGTCTCCGCCTTTCACATAAATCTCAGGCTTGACCATCTTAATTAATTCAACTGGAGTTTTTTGATCAAAACAGATCACTAGATCAATACACTCAAGCGCGGCCAAGACAGCCATTCGATCAGCCTCTTGATTAATTGGACGATCGTCTCCCTTGCCTAGCATTTTGACCGATATATCTGCATTAACACCTAATACGAGGCTTGCTCCAAGAGCGCGGGCTTGGGCCAAATAGGTCACATGACCGCGGTGCAAGATATCAAAAACCCCATTTGTAAAAACAAGTGGTTTCGGCAAACGGGCAACCGCATTACGTATATCTTCAGACTGATAACCTAAAGGAATAATTTTTGATTCAAACGATGGCGGGGGGAGAGATTTTTGATCCATGACTCAATTCTAAAGGGGTTTCTGAAAATATTAGCAGAATCGCTTAGACTCAATCTGTTGGCTTTTCCAAAACCACTTTTTGATAATAAATGAAAACTATGAAAACGCCTTTCCTAAACCTATTTACATGGATTTTTTTAACACTTCCAATGGTCGCTATGGCTCAATGTCCAACTTCACTTAATTTCAAATTCCCTCGTTTACAAGACGAAGTTACACAAGATTTATGCCAATACTCCGGCAAAGTAATTCTTGTGGTGAACACTGCAAGTTACTGCGGCTTCACTAGTCAATATGATGGCCTAGAAAAGATTTACGCTAAATATGGATCACAAGGTTTCGTTGTTTTAGGTTTTCCTTCTAATGACTTTGGGCAGCAAGAGCCCGGATCCAATAAAGAAATCGCTGAATTTTGCAGAAACACATACGATGTCAAATTCCCTATGTTTGCTAAATCACATGTAAAGGGTAGTGATGCCAATCCTTTATTCAAATATTTAATTGAGAAATCCAAAACAACTCCTAAATGGAATTTCTATAAATATTTAATTGATCGAAAAGGGAATGTTGTTGATTCATTTAACAGCTTAACCAAACCAGAAAGCTCATCGATTACAAAACAAATTGAAAAACTATTAGGGGAGTCGCAATAATGAACTCTCCTAAACGACTTGCGATTGTTGGCACAGGCATCTCGGGGCTAGGATGTGCGTACAAACTACGTCATCAAAAAAATCTGTCGATTACTCTTTTCGAAAAAGAGAATCGCCTTGGCGGACACAGCAATACGATTGACTATTCCCCACCAAATTCGTCAAAACCCGCCTATGGAATTGATACTGGATTTTTAGTATTCAATAAATGGACTTATCCTCGCCTTGTAAAACTCTTTGAAGAACTTGATGTGCCAGTAGCCAACTCGGACATGTCATTTTCAGTATCAATCCCGCTTGCAAGCAAAAGCGAAAATTTGGAATGGGCTGGTACAAATCTCAGTACCGTGTTTGCTCAACGTAAAAATTTATTAAATCCTCAATTTTGGGGAATGCTTCGCGATATTATTAAGTTCAATCGCTTAGGCAAGGCTCTTGCCAAATCAACAAAGAATGATTCTCTTCATCCAAGTAAACTTCAAACGGTTGAAGAGTTTTTAGATGCCAATCAACTAGGCTTGGCATTCCGCAATTGGTATCTATTGCCAATGATTGGGGCAATTTGGTCTTGCCCAGCATCTGAAATGATGAAATTTCCAATCCAAACATTAATGCATTTTTGCAAGAATCACGGATTATTAAATATTCTTCACCGCCCTCAGTGGCTCACCGTCAAAGGTGGATCGCGTGAATATGTCAAACGCATCGCCGAACAATTAAATAGCGCAGGTGTTGTGATTCAAAAAGATGGCGTTAAAGAAGCACGCCGTTTAGAGGATCAAACTATCGAGTTAATGACCGAAAGTGGCAAACGTTATGTGGTGGATGAGTTAGTTTTTGCATGTCATAGCGATGACATATTGGGAATTCTAAAAAATCCTTCTGAGGATGAAATAGATATTCTTAAATCGATCCCCTATCAAAAAAATACGGCCTATGTTCACGCTGACGCAACATTGCTTCCTAAAAACTCCAAAGTTTGGGCCGCATGGAATTACTCAACAAGCTCTCTAAAGTCAGGCCAGATTGATGCCTCAAGCAGAGTATGCGTTCACTATCTAATTAACCAACTTCAACCCTTACCCGATGATTTATCTAAGGCCCCCATCGTCGTTAGTCTAAACCCTCATCAACTCCCCAAAACTGAGTTGACGCATTCGGTTATCCATTATTCCCATCCCTTATTTGATGCTGGCGCTATTGATGCACAACACAGACTCCCGATGATTCAAGGGGTTGCTAATATTTGGTACTGCGGAGCCTGGACAGGCTACGGATTCCATGAAGATGGCTTACGCTCAGGGGAGCTGGTTGCAGAAGATATTATCGAGCGCCTAACAGCACCCGTTGCATCTACTGAAATGGCTAAATAAAAAACAATGAGCGCCTTATTAAACTCAGCATCGATTTGCTTTGGTAATGTGTTTCATAAACGCACTCTTCCAAAATTAAATCAATTCACATACCGCGTTTTTTATTTACGCATCCCAATGCGCTCACGCCGTATTGATTC
Organism: uncultured Polynucleobacter sp.; assembly: GCA_964343765.1. Taxonomy (GTDB): domain Bacteria; phylum Pseudomonadota; class Gammaproteobacteria; order Burkholderiales; family Burkholderiaceae; genus Polynucleobacter. The sequence goes on from CAYFKO010000002.1 coordinate 9,151, forward strand.
TGAATTATTGTCACGCCATGGTGTTGCTGATAATTCATTTGCATGGTTATCGTTTTACGACAAAGATCATGGCATTGGCTCACTCCACTCGCTAGAGTGGGTCGAAGATATTCTCAAACAAGCCAACATTAATGCCATTGATGGCGAAATCTGGCTTCACACCTTCCCCAGAATCCTTGGTTATGTTTTTAATCCGGTAAGTTTTTGGTTTTGTCATAACGCTAAAGGTGATTTACTTGCAGTGGTTGCAGAAGTAAATAATACGTTTGGCGAACGGCATGCGTATTTATTAAGAGAATCTGATTTATCGCCTCTCAAGTGGTCTCAGCAGCTATGCGCCAACAAGATTTTCCACGTATCCCCTTTTTTTGATTTATCCGGACATTACCAATTTAAATTCATTCGCTCGCTTGGCAATGAAATCACCAAACATAGCTCAATCATTGAGTACATTCGCGAAAATCATTCTGGTCTATTAACCAGCATCACAGGCTCCGAATATCCCCTCACACGCAAGAATGTTGTTAAAGCAATTGCCACTTACCCACTAATGAGCTTTGGCGTGATGCTCCGCATACACTGGCAGGCTTTGAAACTCTTATTAAAAGGCGTTAAATTTCACTCCAAACCAAACCCACCTGATCTAACTGTTAGTTGATATGTCACGCTTGCATTCGAAAATTGTCCTTAATTATTTATCTAAGCTAGACCACGGCACGCTCAAGATCACCTTGCCAAATGGTGTTGAACGCATTTTTGGAAATGGTGAAACAGTAGAACTCACCATCCACGATTGGAAGGTATTTAAATTAATCATATCTAGTGGTGATATTGGATTTGCTGAAGCGTACATCCAAGGCATGTGGAGCACCAATGACCTTGAAGGTATCTTACGACTGGCGCTAAGAAATCGAACATTGCTGAATGAATTGTTCTATGGGACCTGGCTTGGTTCTATCACTTATAAAATTAAGCATTTCTTTCATCGCAACACACGCAGTGGAAGCAAGCGAAATATTCATGCGCACTATGACTTAGGCAATGATTTTTATCGCCTCTGGCTTGATTCAAGCATGCTTTATTCGAGTGCACTATTTGGCGACAACCAAAATCAAACGTTAACTGAAGCACAACTAAACAAATGTAAGCGGATACTTGATGCTTTAGATTTGCCAACCGACAGTAAGATTCTTGAGATTGGCTGTGGCTGGGGTGAATTTATGAACCAGGCCAAATTAAGAGGACTTGAGGTGACTGGTCTAACCTTATCAAATGAACAAAAAAAATATGTAGATGAACGTTTTGCCACCAGCCCAAAACATAAGGCACTTCTATTAGATTACCGTGATTGTCGTGATCAATTTGATGGCATAGCTTCTATTGAAATGTTTGAAGCCGTTGGCGAAGAATACTGGCCAGACTTCTTCAAAACTTTAGAGCGATGCTTAAAGCCAGGCAAGCGCGCAGTAATTCAGACCATTGTGATTGATGATGCGCTATTTGAAAAATATCGTGTTGAAACAGATTTCATTCAACAATACGTTTTCCCGGGTGGGATGTTACCTTCTCCCGCAGTATTTATTAAACACGCTCAAGAATCTGGGCTAATGATTACCAATCAATTTAATTTTGGCTTAGATTACGCCCGAACACTCCGAGCTTGGCAGGTGGTTTTCAACCAGAAAATCGCTGAAATTAAACAACTTGGTTTTAAAGATGATTTCATTCGTCTTTGGAACTTTTATTTAATGTATTGCGCGGCAGGTTTTGCCGAAAAAAGCATTGACGTCATTCAATTCACTATAGAAAAACCTACCTATGCCGCTTAATCAAGCTTTAACTTCATTTAAAGGCAAAAATGTCTGGATTATTGGTGCATCCTCAGGGATTGGTGAGGCCTGCGCTATTGCATTAGCAGGTCGTGGCGCCAATTTAATCCTTTCAGCCCGTAATATTGATAAGCTTACTCAACTTAGCTCAGAGCTAGAAACCACTCACAAAATTGATGCGCAAGCAATTCAATGCGATGTTGGTAGCCAAGATTCCATCGATAAAGCAATGACGCTCATTGATGCAGCGGGAAAATCACTGGATGTGCTTTTATTTGTCTCCGGGGTTTATCAACCCGTGCGTGCTGATAAATTCAAAATAGAAGCAGCGCAAACAATGATTGATGTCAATTTATTGGGTCCCATGCGTGTTTTATCAAATATTCTGCCAAGATTTATTCATCAAAAATCTGGCCATATAGCAATTGTTGGAAGTGTTGCAGGCTATAGCGGCCTTCCAAAATCATTAGTGTATGGCCCGACCAAAGCAGCCATCATTAATCTATGCGAAGCTCTTTATTACGACTTAAGACCCCATGGTGTCAGCGTACACATGATTTCGCCTGGGTTTGTAACGACCCCAGCTACTGCAAAAAATGACTTTAAGATGCCAGCGCTTATTAGCGCCAAAGAGGCTGCTGAGGAAATTTGTCGCGGCATTGAGAAAGGAGAATTTGATATTCACTTTCCAAAACGCTTCTCTCGTTTTTTAAAGTTATTACGCATTCTGCCTTATCCAATATATTTTTGGCTACTTCGAACATTTGTAAAAATTTAATAGATTGATCAAATTATGGAAGCTACTTTATTCAAGATTAAACAATTCTATGAAAGCCTTAATGAAGATCATTTAAAAAATCTTGGCTCAATCTATGCACCTAACGCAAGCTTTAAAGATCCTTTTCAAGAAGTCAATGGGATTAAAAATATTGAATTAGTGTTTAAAAAAATGTTTGATCAGCTAAACAACCCTAAATTCAAAGTCATTGAAACTAAGGGGGACATGAATTCTGCTGCAGTTCTTTGGGATTTTGAATTCAGCTTTAAACGCTGGAATCACCAAACTCAATCATTGCGAGGTGTAAGTTGGCTATATTTTGATTCTGAGGGATTAATCAAGAGACACGTTGATTATTGGGATCCCGCTGAAGGCATATATGAAAAGCTGCCAATGATTGGCAGCTTTATGCGACTTTTAAAAAAATCAGCTTAGAAAAATTATCGTAATTCTTTTCTAGCTTTCGTCACAAGAAAATCCATCGTCTCTAATGCTCTGGCTTTGGTTCCGGCTATAGAAGGCGAAGTAATATATTTACCCCCAATTGCAATCGTTGGAACGCCGTCAATTCTAAAAGCCTCACCAATTTTATTGGCTGACTTCGCCTTCGTTACTACAGAAAAAGATTTGTACGCTGCCATAAATGCTTTGGGATCTAATCCTTGTGAAGCCATCCAATCAGAAATCTCTGCCTCTTTAGTCAATTGTTTATGACCCACATGAATGGCATTAAAAATCTTAGGCGTAAATGCTGGTTCTTTACCCAAGGACTCCAAGGCATAAAAGATTTGGCTATGCGCCAAGAAGTCTTCTCTAAAGGCAATTGGTACACGCTTAAAAACGACATCACGATTCTGTTTTTTCACCCAAGCTTGTAACTCTGGATCAAAGTCAAAACAATGAGGGCATCCATACCAAAAAAATTCGATAACCTCTACCTTGCCTTTTGTTTCTACAGGCTGCGCGGTTGGTAAAACTCGATAATCAACACCCTCTTTAATGTTTGAATTAGCTGCTGGCGCATTACCGCCAAGTCCTACCGAGCTTGAGCCTGCTCCCGGCATCGACAGCTGTGCAAATACCGAATTTGCCAAAAAGACCAAGAACCCAACGAAGAGAATACGACTAATTTTTAAAAAATTTTTCATGATTTATTTACTTTGATAACACTATAAGAAATGCCTGATTCTTCTAAACGGCGCTTATTTTTTTGAAGTTCTGCTGAATCATCAATCGGACCAATGCGAACTCTCCAGATCTTCTTATCGTCTTTTAAAAACTCAGAGATACTGGCTTGCATACCTTGCATCGCAAGGGCTGCTTTTTGATTTTCAGCTTCCCCTTTAGAGCCATATGCCCCCACTTGCAGCCAATAGGTATTTGTTACCTCAGGGGTAGGCTCAACCTTCTTAGTTGACTCGGTTGATACTGCATCAGAGCCTTCAGAAGTTTTTGTTTTACCCTTTAAAGGCTGATTAATATCCTTCGGTTCAATTGGCGCACCACCAGAACTTACTTTAGGTTGAACCGCAATATCTGGTGGCCTAACGTTGGGCTTTTCACTCGGCGCATGTCGAGTAATGCCCCATGCTACTACGAGCGCAATCAATAAACCAACAATTAAGCCGGCAATAAATCCAAGCATCGTATTACCACGCTGGTCGTTTACTTTTAATTGCTTCGCTACTGAATTAGGTTGTTTATTCATGCGTCTATATTAATCCTGTTGGAGCACTTGTTCCAATTACATTTTTTCAGGGGCGAATACCCCTAATAATCCTAAACCATTCGCAATGACCTGTCTGGTAGCCGCCAATAAGGCTAATCTGGCTAATTTCAATGCCTCATCATCTACCAATACACGATCTGCGTTATAAAACGAGTGAAAATCGCCAGCAAGATCTCTTAAGTAAAAAGCAATGGCATGCGGCGCTAAATCATTCGCTGCGAGCGAGAGCATCGTTGGATATTCTGAAAGACGACGCATTAACTCGTCTGCTGCTTTACCTTCTAGCAATGAAAAGTCTGCACTGTGTAATGTGGATTGATCTCCAGCCCACTGGCGCAAAATTGAACAAATTCTGGCATGGGCATATTGCACGTAAAACACTGGATTTTCATCATTTTGTTTTAATGCCAAATCAACATCAAATACAAATTCAGTATCTGCTTTTCGTGACACCAAGAAGAAACGAACAGCATCACGACCTTTTCTCAAGGCCTCTTCGCGCTCAACCCCTTGCATACCCTCTTGCACTCCACCAGACCACTCAATCAAATCTCGAACGGTCACATACGATCCAGCACGCTTCGAGATTTTGACCTCTTGGCCATCACGCATCACGGTAACCATCTTGTGCAAAACATAGGATGGATAATCCGCCGGAATATTCCATCCACGCTTCTCAGAAACTCCTTGAATACCGGCACGAACTCGTGAAATCGTGCCGTGGTGATCACTACCCTGGATATTGATAACCTGATTAAAGCCCCGCGACCATTTACTCGCATGGTATGCAACATCCGGGACAAAGTAGGTATAGCCGCCATCCGACTTACGCATGACTCGATCTTTATCGTCCCCATAATCTGTGGACTTCAGCCATAAAGCACCTTCAGACTCGTACGTCTTACCAATGTCTTTTAAATCTTGGACAATTTTTTCAACACTACCATCTGTATATAAAGAGGACTCGAGATAGTATTGGTCAAAATTTACACCAAATGTTTTTAAATCAATATCTTGCTCACGACGCAAATAAGCTACTGCAAACCTACGAATGCCATCTAGATCATCTGGATTTCCATTTGATTTAACCTCCCCAGTATCAGCAGACTCAACCGCAACTCCTGCAAGGTAATCTTTTGCAATGTCAGCGATGTAATCACCGTTGTAAGCTTGCTCTGGCCACTCGCTATCGCCTGGCTTAAATCCTTTAACTCGTAATTGCACAGATAAAGCCAAATTAGCAATTTGGACACCTGCATCGTTGTAATAAAACTCACGATGAACTTTATTGCCCTGGCTCTGTAAAAGGTTTGAAATTGCATCACCCAATGCTGCCTGACGTCCGTGTCCGACATGTAGTGGCCCCGTAGGATTTGCGGAAACGAACTCGACCAAAATAGCGCCACTTGATTGTTGTGATGTAAGACGACCGAATTTATCAGCTTCTTTTAAAACGGTAGGTACAACTATTTGCTTAGCGCCTGCGCTTAAACGCAAATTTATAAATCCTGGCCCAGCAATCTCAAGAGAGGCAATAACCTTGCTAGCATTATCAACTGTCGGAATTTGATCAATCAGCGCCTGAGCCAACTCTCTAGGATTCGTTTTCCATGCCTTGGCTAATTGCATAGCAATATTTGTAGATAAATCCCCGTGCTCAGCGACTTTAGGTCTCTCCAAGTTCGGAAGCGGCAGATTACCCGCATCAATACCTCGATCTTGAGCAATTTTCGAGAGGGCTGAGCCAATAATGGCTTGAAGTTGATTTTGTATAACTGGCAACATAGCGTAAGAAGTTTAGCAGGTGTATCCTATGAAAATGCTCTATAAATTTCACACAAAAAATGCGGCAGATTGTCTAATGCTCAAAGATTTAACTGCCAGAATCTTTGAGATTATCAACCGTCCACTTGAAGATAGGGGAATTTTTCTTGTCGAACAGCTGCCTGAACTCATTACGAAGTTAGAAACAGCCATCGAAGAAGATGCCAATCTTCGCAAAGAAGCTAATTTGGACGATAAAGAAAAACCGAAATTACCAGATCGATTAGGCCAACGCGCTTTTCCGTTTCTGACACTTTTAAAATCAGCCCTCAAGAACGAAGATCCTGTCATTTGGGGCGACTGATTCAATTGCTTACCCAAAATAAACTTCATCTGCCTTGTTTGCAGATGCCTTTGTTTTCTCAATAAGCACTTCACGATTTTTTTGCTTTACTGGCGCCAAATAGTATTCCCAAAAAGCAGTTGTCATTTCATTGATGCGCTTCCAAGCTTGCTCATTAGCATCTTTAGTCACCGCAATATCGCGACTAAAGTTTTTGTCATCAATAAACTCACCCGCAAAGGTCATGTGATCCGCATTCGCCAGCACTAGCATTTGCTTTGCCCCTGTAGGCAAGTTCTCATATACCGCTTTTCGATTTTTTAGTGGATTGCCCAACTTAACTTCATCAATTCCATTTTTAAATGTCACGTAATTATCGTGATCACCAGTCACACAAAAGAATGGAATTTTCACTCCTGACATAGTTCTTGCGCTATCCAGAGAAATGGCTCCTGGAGAAAAAGCAATCGCTGCTTTAATACGTTCATCACGTTTATTAGCTTGCTGACCAGCAATTGATTGTGTCGTTAAAGCGCCGTAAGAATGTCCTGCTATGCCGATTAAGTTCGGATCGATATACTCTTTTAGTTCTGAATGTTTTAAGCAATAAGACAATACGAAGCGGCAATCTTTCACACGCAAGCCGTATTGCGGCGAAGCAATCGCTTCATGTAAATTTACTTTTAATGATTTGGTCTGAGTATTCCAAATCTCATCGTTTGTCACTGGGTGCGATAAAGTTACTACAACAAAACCTGCTTTTTGCCAGGCATCGCACCAACTAGCCCCATTTGAAAAACCGCTACCCAACCCAGGCGAATAAAGTATTAATCCTGTCTGCTTTTTTATTGCTGGCAATCGTACGCGCACTCCAATCGTACGCTTCGTTTCAGGGTCACTCAACGTAAAATCATTCATACCTTGATCCAACTTTTTTTCAGATGCAAAAACCCATAATGACGATGCCGTCAATCCGGCAAATAAACCTTTAATTACCTGTCTTCTTTTAGCGAAAAAGGGCATGACTAATCCAGTAAATTTGTAAGGCCTCTGGCAACCAAGGACTCATCCCTTGAACTCCTGCTTGCTAGATCACTAACTTGATCTTTACCAATAGGGCCAACATTAAAGTAACGTGCGTTCGGATTTGCCAAGTAAAAGCCCGAGACACTTGAAGCAGGACTCATGGCCAAAGACTCCGTTAAGCTCATCTCAATCTCATCTGCTTGCAAGACCTCAAACATTGCCGACTTCACCGCATGCTCAGGGCATGCAGGATAACCTGGTGCGGGACGAATGCCTTGATATTTCTCAGCAATTAATTCTTCGTTAGAAAGAGTTTCGCCAGTTGCATATCCCCATAAGTCCGTCCGAACCCGATGATGCATACATTCTGCAAATGCTTCAGCTAAGCGATCTGCCAATGCCTTTAAAAGAATTGCACTGTAATCGTCATGCTGTTTTTGAAATTCAGCAACTTTCTTTTCAACACCAAGGCCTGCAGTCACTGCAAACATGCCGACATAATCTTGTATGCCACTTACTTTAGGCGCAACGTAATCCGACAAGCAACGATTTGGACGCTTAATGCCATCGACTACAGGACGATCGCTTTGCTGACGTAAGTTATTCCATACAAGTAAATGCTTCTTACGGGATTCATCGGCATATAGCTCAATGTCATCACCATGACTATTAGCTGGATAAATGCCAACAACCGCATGCGCCTGCAGCCATCGCCCTTGAATCAAACGCTCCAACATTTTTTTACCGTCTGCAAATACCTTTTGAGCAGACTCACCAACAATCGGATCATTCAGAATCTCAGGGAATTTCCCTGCCAAATCCCAAGTTTGAAAGAATGGTGCCCAATCAATATATTTGGCTATCTCATTCAAATCAAAATTCTTAAAAACACGGCGACCAATAAATTTAGGCTTTATGGGTTGATATGCTTGCCAGTCTAATTTCTCAGAGTTAGCACGCGCCTGCTCAAGAGAAATGAGTGGCGCTGCTTTCTTATTTGCATGCTGCTCACGTACCCGTTGATACTCTTTTTGAAGATTCTCAATAAAACTCTTGGCTGATTCATCTGATAACAAATTAGAAGCCACAGAAACCGAACGAGAAGCATCTGGAACGTAAACAACCGGGCCATCATAGTGAGGAGCAATTTTTACTGCAGTATGAACACGCGATGTCGTTGCCCCACCAATCATTAATGGAATTGAACGCGAACGGAAGTATTCATCGCGCTGCATCTCTTGGGCAACATAGGTCATCTCTTCTAAAGACGGTGTAATCAATCCAGATAAGCCAATAATGTCAGCTTTTTCTTCTTTGGCTTTTTCAAGAATTTGATTACACGGAACCATAACGCCCATGTTCACTACATCAAAGTTATTACATTGCAAAACAACGGTGACAATATTCTTACCAATATCGTGTACATCACCTTTGACGGTGGCCATGATGATTTTGCCTTTAGAGCGCACATCTTTACCAGCTGCTTCTAATTGTTTTTTCTCTTCTTCAATAAACGGGATTAAATGCGCCACCGCCTGTTTCATCACGCGCGCACTTTTCACAACCTGCGGCAAGAACATTTTTCCTGAGCCAAATAGCTCGCCAACAATATTCATGCCATCCATGAGCGGACCTTCAATAACTTCAATAGGTCGGCCACCGGCATTGGCAATTTCTTGACGAATCTCTTCAGTATCTTCAACAATATGAGAAGTGATGCCGTGCACCAAAGCATGGCTTAAACGTTGACGAACGGGCTCTTGACGCCAGGCAAGATTTTCTTCTTGCTTGGCACCACCGCCTTTAAATCGATCTGCAATTTCTAATAAACGTTCTGTTGGCGATTTGCCGTCTTTTTCAACGAAGCGATTTAATACAACATCTTCAACCCGCTCACGTAATTCAGAATCTAAATCAGCATAGACACCTAATTGACCCGCATTCACAATTCCCATATCCATACCAGCCCCAATGGCGTGATACAAAAAGACCGTGTGAATCGCTTCTCTAACGACATCATTTCCTCTAAACGAGAAACTGACATTAGAAACACCACCACTTACCTTAGCCCCAGGAAGATTTTCTTTAATCCAGCGGGTGGCATTAATAAAATCAACAGCATAGTTATCATGCTCTTCAATGCCGGTTGCAATCGCAAAGATATTAGGATCAAAAATAATATCCTCTGGAGCAAAGCCGACTTGATTAACTAAGATGTCATAGGAACGCTGACATATTTCAATCTTTCTTGCGAATGTATCGGCCTGTCCTTGCTCATCAAACGCCATCACTACCGTTGCTGCGCCATAACGTTTAACCAATTTGGCTTGATGAACAAATAAATCAATACCCTCTTTCATCGAAATAGAGTTAACAATTGCCTTGCCTTGAACACAACGCAAGCCAGCCTCAATCACGCTCCATTTTGAGGAGTCAATCATGATTGGCACGCGAGCAATATCCGGCTCTGATGCAATGAGATTCAAGAAACGGACCATAGCCGCTTCTGAATCCAACATAGCCTCATCCATATTGATATCAATGACCTGTGCGCCGTTTTCCACTTGTTGGCGAGCGACTTGCAATGCCTCATCGAATTGATTGTTCAAAATCAATCGCGCAAAAATTTTGGAACCGGTGACATTGGTTCGCTCACCAATGTTTACAAATCCTAAATGCTCAGTAACGTTGCATGGCTCCAGACCAGACAATCTTAGCGGCGGAATCATAGAAGTACCTAACTTAGTCATTACTCAGCCCCCTTATATGAACTCCAAGGGTTACGCCATTCTCTCGGCTTGATGTTTTCAACCACTTTTGCAATTGCTGCAATGTGATCTGGAGTTGTGCCACAACAACCACCCACCAAATTAACTAAACCATCTTTAGAGAACTCTTGCAAAAGTCTTGAGGTAGTATCTGGTGTTTCATCAAATCCAGTATCGCTCATTGGATTCGGTAATCCAGCATTGGGATAACAAGAAATAGCGGTGTCACAAATTTTTGCAAGCTCAGCGATGTATGGTCTCATCAGTGTTGCACCTAAAGCACAATTCAAACCAAATGTAATTGGCTTCGCATGACGCAAGCTATTCCAAAACGCTTCAACTGTTTGCCCAGATAGAATACGGCCAGAAGCATCTGTCACAGTACCTGAAATCATGACTGGCAAACGTTGATTTGTATTTTCAAAAAACTCATCAATAGCAAATAAAGCCGCCTTTGCGTTGAGCGTATCAAAAATTGTCTCAACTAAGATTAGATCAACGCCCCCCTCTACTAATGAGGCAACTTGATCGTAATACGCTGCACGCAAGGATTCAAAGTCAACGTTCCGAGCGCCCGGATCATTAACATCAGGGGAAATACTTGCCGTCTTGGGCGTAGGCCCCAAAGCGCCCGCGACAAATCGTGGTTTATTTGGTGTGCTGTATTTCTCACACGCTGCTTTTGCTAATCGAGCGGATGCAACGTTCATCTCATTTGCAAGATATCCCAACTGGTAATCATCTTGCGCAATGACAGTTGCGCCAAAGGTATTCGTCTCAACTATGTCGGCACCTGCTGCGAGGTAGGCTTCATGAATTTCAGAAATGACATGCGGCTGCGTTATTGAAAGGAGTTCATTGTTCCCTTTCAAATCAATCGGGTGATCAACAAAGCGATCCATTACTCCAACACCTCTGAAATCATCTTCAGTTAAACGGTATTGTTGGATCATCGTACCCATCGCACCATCGAGAATCAAAATACGCTTCTGGAGTAAACCAGGAAAATCCTGTGCTCTCGTATAGTTTTGGCTTAATTTTTGGTTATTCGTAGATTGCATGTCATTAAGATTAATAAGCCTAAATGCTGAAATTTCAGTAAATAATTGATTACAGCGCCAAAGTCCTATATTTTACAGGTAGGGACACTTAAATTCTTGGAGAAAGCCTATGTTTGCTGGAATGCCTGATTTCAACCAAAGCCTAGAAATGATGAAAACAATGTGGGGTAACGTTGCTCCAAATGCCGATGGTTCACCTTCACAAGGCTTCACAATGCCTGGCGCAGGTACTAGCAACCCTTTTGGCATGCCAACGATGGACGTTGAAGACCTCGATAAGCGTATTTCCGAGTTAAAACATGTTGAAAATTGGCTCAATCTGAATCTAAACGTGGTTAAAACCACCATTCAAGGCCTTGAGGTTCAGCGCGCCACCCTAGCTGCCTTACATACTTTCTCAGACAATTTAAAGGCCAAAACCGAAGAATTCACTTCGGAGTCCAAAAAATCAAAAACCAAAAAAACCACCAGCGCATCAAGTGAAAGTGACCCAATGTCTGCCGCTGGCGGCATGGCCATGGAGATGATGAACAATATGGCTCAATCGATGAGTGAAGCCATGGCCTCTATCCCTGGCTTAGGCGATGCTGTCGCATCAACTCCAAGCAAAAAGACTACGGCGTCGAAAACCGCAAAACCCCGTCAGAGCCGAGCTCGCGCTTCAAGCGCCCGCCGCGCCAAAGGTGATTAAGGTGAGCAATTGCCTCACCCATAGCAAACGTCATCTGATGTATATCTAATTCACGCTTAAACAGCACAGGAACCACTTCCCGAGCTGTTTTTGGGGAACCAGTACAAGCCTCAACCGCCTCATTTAGTCGCTCAACATGATGTTGGCGCAATTCATTAATTCGGAAATGCATTCCCTGAAATGGAAAACCATGGGATGGCAATACCAAGACTTTTTCATCTAAATGTTCAAATTTAGAAAGTGAGCTGAGGTATAAGCCCAATGGATCAGCATCTGGCTCAACATCAAATACGCTGACGTTGGTAGAAATCCGAGGAAGTACCATATCCCCAGAAATCAGTAAATTTAGCTTGCGACAGGCAAATGACATATGTTCAGGAGCATGCCCAAAGCCACTAATTGCTTGCCATTCATAATCACCAATCTTGATGACTTCTTGATCTGAAATACGTCGAAAACGCGATGGCACTTCAGGGACCATCCGGCTGTAATAATCATGGCGCGCCCTAATCTTTTCTAGATCCGCCTCTTCAACTAAGCCATGCTTTTGAAAATGGTCCGCAGAGCCTCCGCCACCAGCAACAGCTCCAACTGCAGCGCCACCTTCTTTGCTGCTAAGCCAACGTGCCATCAAGAAATCAGTCATCGAAATCCATAAAGGCGCTTGCCATTTTGCACACAACCAAGCAGCCAAACCAATATGATCCGGATGCATATGGGTTACAAATACTCGAACAACTGGAAGTCCCTCAAGATGATCTTTAAATACATTCTCCCAAGACGCTTTAGTTTCGTCGTTGGTAATGCCACAATCAACGATGGCCCAGCCTTCTTTACCTTCGAAATTATCTTTCAACAGCCATAAATTAATGTGATTAAGGGCAAACGGTAAACGCATGCGAACCCACTTCACACCTGGGGCAATTTCAAGAACACTGCCTAATTCGGGTAAGGCATCACCTAAGGGATAATGAATTTGATTCATATTGTTGTTTTTTATTGGTAATACCCTTACTTTAAGCGAAATTTGGAACTCGCATAATTTGTGGGAATTTTTTCAATAAAAAATGGTATCTTTAGAGCATGAGTAAAGAAAATAACCCGCACGCCCTGACCCAGTTATTTGAACAAAATAAACAATGGGTGAAATCAGTCACCGCAAATGATCCTGAGTACTTCAAGCGCCTTGCCAACCAACAAAGTCCGGAATATCTCTGGATAGGATGCTCGGATTCAAGGGTACCTGCGAACCAAATTACAGGACTTGCACCAGGCGAAGTGTTCGTTCACCGCAATATTGCTAACGTCGTCGTCCACACTGACCTCAATGCTCTATCGGTTATTCAATTTGCCATTGACCAACTAAAAGTCAAACACATCATGGTTGTTGGTCACTACGGATGCTCTGGCGTTCGTGCGGCTATGGAAAATAGTCGCATTGGTCTAGCAGACAACTGGATTCGTCATGTTCGCGATGTCAATGATAAGCACGGCAAATATTTAGGTCACGTGATCAATAATGGGGAACGTCTCGATAAACTATGTGAACTCAACGTTATTGAGCAAGTCATTAATGTTTGTCAAACAACCAGCGTGCAAGATGCCTGGTCTAGAGGCCAACCTTTAACCGTTCACGGTTGGGTATATGGATTGAAAGACGGCATGGCTAGAGACATGGGTATTAGCATTTCAAATGCAAATGAATTGGCAGAGCGTTATGAAACTGTCATAACAAAACGCTACGAATAGTAACTATGCTTCCGGCAGACATTCAGGTAATACAGCGGGGCTGGTTATCTGCCAACCAAATCATTTTCCATGGCAACGAATTTATTGATACCGTTGATACTGGTTTTTGCATTCATCAAGATCAAACTATCCAAATCATTGATCATGCCTTAGAAAAAAATAATAATAAAACTTTAAGAAAAATAATAAATACGCATTTGCACTCCGATCATTGCGGAGGCAATTCATCTCTACAAATGAAATATCACTGCGATATTTATATTCCAGAAGCACAATGGGATGCGGTTACCCACTGGGATGAATCATCGCTAAGTTATCAAGAACTTGGCCAACCATGTCCGCGCTTTTTACCAACCCATAAACTCAGACCCAATGAATTTGTCGAGCTTGGCAATGACGTGTGGAAAATTCTTTCTGCACCTGGGCACGACCCTCACTCAGTGATGCTATTTCAAGAAGAGTTAGGTGTTTTAATATCTGCCGATGCATTATGGGAAAAGGGATTTGGAGCGATCTTTCCAGAGTTAAAAGGTGAAGGCGGGTTTTCTGAAGTAAGGGCATCCTTAGATTTAATTGAACAATTAAATCCTCGCTACGTCATTCCTGGCCATGGAAAACCATTTAGCGAAGTAAAAGAAGCTATTCGCTATGCAAAAAGTCGTCTTGATTACTTAGAACAAGATCCTAAGAAGAATGCTATTCACGTCAGTAAGGTACTAATTAAATTTAAGCTTCTTGAACTACAAAGCGTGAGCAATGAAGAAGCGCTTTTATGGGCAAGTCAAACACCTATGTTTGGCAGAATAGCTAAATTACTTTCTCTTGATCAATCTGAACTTTTTAAATTAACCATAAAAGCTCTCGAGCAAAGTCATGCATTGATTCTTCGAGATGACATGCTAATCAATCACGACTAAAGCAAACATTGCTTGTTAATGTTCTAATGGTGTCTTGCCATTAAATAGCCAGTTATGAAACCCAATTTAAGCCCTGACGAAATAAAACTTCGCCGCGCCTTTGGATCTTTTCCAACGGGTGTAACGATCGTTACTGGCTTAACTGCGGATGGAAAACCTACTGGGGTGACCATCAGCTCATTTAATACGGTATCCATGCAGCCCCCAATGGTGCTTTGGAGCCTTGTAAATTCTTCCAAAAATTTACCTAATTTTCAGGTTGGCAAATCTCACTTAATTCATATCCTTGCCGATAATCAAGGCGATTTAGCGTTGCACTTTGCCAAATCAGGTATTGATAAATTTGAATCCTTATCCTTTCAGAGTACAAGTTCAGGCTTGCCAAAACTTGACGGTTGTGTAAGTTATCTGGAGTGCGTTACTGATGCTTGCCATGCTAGCGGGGATCACACGATCATCGTTAGCAAAATTACTCATGTTGAAACCAACGACCTCAACCCACTAGTTTACGGACGCAGTAAATTTACAAAACTTCAGTTTTAATTTTCTTGTTTTAAGAATGCCTCATGGTCTGATGTAATCAGAATTCCCTCTTTTTGGGCACGCTTAGCAATCTTTAACACCTGCTTATCTTTACTAATCAGAGTAGAAGGCTTTAAGGTGAACGCTAAATTTATAAATACCTGGTCGTCTCTATCTTTACACTTCCAAGGAGCTGTCAACAACGAAGAATCGTCAACCAGGGAACTCCACTTCTTCCATTGATCCAGCACTGCCAATTGTTGCTCTTCAGATAAATTAAATTGAGCACGTGAAATAACGTCAACAAACTCTTCTATTGTCTTAGGGGTGGCCACCGCCTTAAAAAGATTGTTTTCTAGAGCGGCCCGTAAAGGATGAGCTCGTTCATCATCAAAGACCAATATGTCTAATAACACATTGGTATCAAGAACAATCGTCTTGTTATCCACTACTCTACAGTCACACTCTTAGCAAGGTTTCTTGGTTTATCAACATCAGTCCCGAGAGCTGTTGCTGTGTGATATGCAAGTAATTGAAGTGGGACAACGTGTAGGATTGGCGATAAATCACCATAATTTTCAGGCATACGAATTACCTGAATCCCTTCACTCGCCGTTATTTGCGTATCTGCATCTGCAAAGACATACAGGCGCCCGCCACGAGCTTTAACTTCCTGCATGTTTGATTTCAATTTTTCAAGAAGGTCATCATTCGGCGCAACCGTCACCACTGGCATAGTTTCATCGACCAAGGCTAATGGGCCATGTTTCAATTCGCCTGCAGGATAAGCTTCAGCATGAATATAAGAAATCTCTTTGAGTTTCAAAGCGCCTTCGAGTGCAATCGGGTAATGCATACCTCGACCCAAAAAGAGCGCATTATGACAAGTCTTGAATGCCTGACTCCAGGCAATAATTTGCGGCTCAAGTGCCAACACTGCATTTAAAGCCGAAGGTAAATGTCTTAAGCGCGTTAAAGCATCTTTTTCTGCTTCAGGGCTCAGTTGTTTGTTCTTCTTTCCAAATGCAAGCGCCAAGAAATACAACCCAACTAATTGGGTGGTAAATGCTTTTGTAGAGGCTACGCCAATCTCAGTTCCGGCGCGCGTTTGAAACTTCCATTTCGTTTCACGCATCATGGCGCTAGTTGCCACATTACAAATGGCTAGGGTATGTTGATGCCCAAGCTCTTTTGCATGCCTCAAAGCAGCTAGCGTATCTGCCGTTTCACCTGACTGGGAAACAACCACCACTAATGCACGCGGATTAGGCACAGAAGTTCTATAACGGTATTCACTTGCAATCTCTACCTGCGTCGGAATACCCGCTAAATCTTCTAGCCAATATTTCGCAACACTCGCCGAATAGTAGCTGGTACCACAAGCCAAAATTAAAACACTGTTGATATTCTGCCAGTCTTGCTCTGTTGCGCCAAAAATTGCTGGGGAAATTGCCTCTACATTTCCAACCGTATCCCCGAGCGCTCGTGGCTGCTCAAAAATCTCTTTTTGCATGTAATGCTGGTAAGGTCCAAGATCCACTGCAGCAACTTGTTCTGGAACTGCCCGAATTTCCCTTTCCAAGGTTTTTCCGGAAAAATCGGTAATTTCAACCTTCTCAGGGGTGAGAACGACGACATCCCCTTCTTCCAAAAAAGTCATTTTGGAAGCATGCTCTGCCACTGCTAGAGCATCCGAAGCTAAGAAATTTTCACTCGTTCCATAAGCGATGACTAAGGGAGAGCCTGCCCGGGCACCGACCAAGGTATTTGGCAAATCTTTGGCAATGACGCCAATAGCGTAAGCGCCATGTAATCGTGGAAGGATGCTTCGTACAGCATTTGGCAAATTATTCTTAAAGCTTGTTGTATAGGCCTTATGAACTAAGTGAGCAATCACTTCAGTATCTGTTTGGGATACAAATTCATAACCTTGCGCCTGTAATTCAGTACGCAATTCTTCGTAGTTCTCAATGATTCCGTTATGGACCAAACCTATTAAGTCACCCGAAAAATGTGGGTGAGCATTGACCGTATCAGGCTTGCCATGTGTAGCCCAACGCGTGTGCGCAATTCCTAGATTCCCCTGGATTTCATGGGCCTGATCACCCAAATCTGAAACCCTAGCAGTTGTTCTTGCCCTAACAAGCTGCCCTTGAGTATTCACTACCGCTAAACCACATGAATCGTAACCACGGTACTCTAGACGACGTAATCCTTCTACCAATACGGAGACTATATTTCGTTTGGAAACTGCGCCAACAATACCGCACATAGTGAAGTGCTCTCTAATTTAAGAATAAAGTTAGATTTTAGTTCTTCTTTGGAACCTTAACCGGACGTTGCCAGTCTACCGACAACTGTTTAGCTCGGCTTACCGTTAATTTTCCTGCTGGCGCATCTTTTGTCAACGTTGTTCCCGCTCCAAGCGTTGCACCTTTTCCAACGGTGACGGGTGCCACTAGTTGAGAGTCTGAACCAATAAAGGCATCGTCCTCAATAATGGTTCGGAATTTATTAACGCCATCATAGTTACACGTAATGGTTCCTGCGCCAATATTAACCCTCTGACCAACCGTCGCATCGCCCACATAAGCTAAATGATTAGCCTTACTTCCCTGACCAATTTGGCTATTCTTAATCTCAACAAAATTCCCTACATGAGCACCTTCACCAAGCTCTGTTCCCGGGCGTAAGCGAGCATACGGACCAACAATGGCAGCCTTCGCAATCGATGCATCTTCTATGTGGGTGAAAGCATTAATTTGGACACTGTTACCAATTTGCGCATTCTTGATGACGCAATATGGACCAACACGAACCCCATCTCCTAAGACAACCTCACCCTCAAAAACACAGCCAACATCGATAAAAACATCGGCGCCACAGGTTAACTTTCCTCGAATATCAATACGAGCTGGATCTATTAACGCAACACCAGCTTCTAATAACTGCTCAGCCAGATTTAACTGCCAAGATCTTTCGAGCTCAGCCATTTGAGAACGACTATTTACACCAACTGTTTCCCAATCAAATTTCGGATTAGTCGTCCTAATTGGCACATGTTGATTAACCGCCATTTGAATAATGTCAGTTAGGTAATACTCACCTTGAGCATTATTAGGCTTTAACTGCTTTAACCAAGCCGATAAATTTTCAGTGGGTACGGCCATTAACCCCGTATTAATTTCAGTAATTTGCTTAATTGCTGATGTGGCATCTTTTTCTTCAACAATTGCCGTAACTGCTCCATCATCGCCTCGAACAATCCGTCCATAACCTGTAGGATTTGTCATCTCTTGGGTTAACAAAGCCAGAGCACCGTCTGCAGACAAACTGACTAAACGCTCCAAGGTCTCCGTCTGAATGAGTGGAACATCACCATACAAAATAAGCGTTGTGCCTGAATCACTGATGGCAGGCAGCGCTTGGGCCACTGCATGGCCAGTGCCTTTTTGCTCCGCCTGAAGAGCTGTTTTTACGTTTGAGTAATTTGCGTCCAAAAATTTAGAAACATGCTCGCCGCCATGGCCAACCACGACGCACGGCTGAATGTTATTTCCCAGGGCTAAGACTGCATCCAATACATGCCCCAACATTGGTTTTCCTGCCAAGGTATGCAAAACCTTTGGTAAGGAAGATTTCATGCGTTTGCCTTGACCGGCAGCTAAGATGACGATATTCATGTTCTCTAGTATAGGGGCTTAATCTCGAACGTCTAGAAAATTAATAGTTGTCGATTCTGTCGAGCAATTTCCATCAAAACCCTCATCAATTGCCAAATCTCCGACAAAACTGGCATCGCTTGTATCAATGGATAGGTTCTCAAAATCAAAAAGGGATTTATCCATCAAGTGGGACGGTGCAACACTAGCCATTGCTCTAAATAAGTTTTCAACTCGACCCGGGTGTTTTTTCTCCCATTCGCGCAACAACTCTTTCATGGCATTTCGCTGAAGATTTTCCTGACTTCCACATAGGTTACAAGGGATGATTGGGAAACCTTGTGCCTGAGCATAACGTTCTAAATAACGCTCTGGAACATAAGCCAGGGGTCGAATCACAATATGCTTGCCATCATCTGAACGAAGCTTAGGGGGCATGCCTTTTAACTTGCCACCATAAAACATATTCAACAATAAGGTTTCTAAAATATCATCGCGATGATGGCCAAGGGCAATTTTCGTAGCTCCCAATTCATCAGCAACGCGATACAAAATTCCTCTACGAAGGCGTGAACATAGCCCGCACGTCGTTTTACCCTCAGGGATAACTCGCTTCACAATTCCATAGGTGTCTTGCTCTTCAATATGAAACGGCACATCGATCGATCTTAAATAATTTGGCAATACATCTGCAGGAAAGCCTGGTTGCTTCTGATCCAAATTAACCGCTACAAGATCAAAATGAATTGGGGCACGCTCGCGAAGTTTCAGCAAAACATCCAACATCGCATAACTGTCTTTGCCGCCCGACAAACAAACCATGATCTTATCGCCATCTTCAATCATCCGAAAATCGCCAATAGCTTGCCCGGCTAAACGGCATAGCTTTTTTTGTAATTTATTTTCTTCGTAGACGACTTTACGCGAATCAACGGCCATCATTCACCTTTAAATCGAAAAACCTCAACACCAACGCCTGCGCAATCTGGATAAACATCTGGCTTTTCCGTTGATACACGTGCCGCACTGACCAATGGATGCAATAACATTCGATCCAGAATTTCATCGCACAATGTTTCTTGCAAATGAATATGGCCTTTGGAGACAATATCTGCGATGGTTTTGCGCATAAAGTCGTAATCAACTACTTCTTCAAGCTTGTCATTGACTGGCGTGTTTTTTTCAAGCGCTATAAATAAATCAACATTCACAATAACGCGCTGCTCGCCACGCTTTTCAAAATCATGAATGCCAATGTTGATAAAAATTTCATAGTCTCTCAAAAATAGACGTCTGCAATTGGTGAGTTCTGGATGAGTAATAGATTGACGCATCTAATTCTTTCTTACATAGTCAGGAACATGACATCGCGTTCAAGCGGCTTTAAATGTTGTCCGCCATCAACATATAAAGTTGTACCAGTTACAGCCTCAGCTGCAGCCAAATAAAGAACTGCTCGAGCAACATCTTCCGGCGTAGATGACTTTCCTAGTGGCGTCATCGTGTGAGCCTTATGAAAACCATCTTCAGTTTGATCTCCAGATACGAGTGTAATCCCTGGAGCCACACCAACAACACGAATATCGGGCGCAAATGACTGAGCCAAAATTGTTGTCGCTGAATTTAAGGCCGCTTTCGATAAAGTGTATGAGAAAAAATCAGGATTTAGGTTAGCTAACTTCTGATCCAATAAATTAATGATGACGCCTTTTTCATTGGAGTCTTTCAATATTTTTTTTCTAGCTTTATAGAAGTCTCTCGACAAAACTAAGGGAGCAGCTAGATTTGTACGCATATGCGCATCAATGCTTGCGTAACTAGAACTAGAAGCTACGTCGTACTGAAACAATGAAGCGTTATTCACCAAACACGTTGGCAAACCGATGCCTTCAATACATCGATCGATGATCTTCTCAACTTGGGACTCATCTGTCAAATCAGCCTGAATATGAATTGCTCGCCTACCCAGTGCTTGAATATCGGCCACTGTTTTAGCCGCCTCATCTTTCGATGTCCCAAAATGTATAGCCACATCCCAGCCAGCTTTTGCCATTTCGAGACCAATCACTCGCCCCAGCCTTTTTGCCGCACCCGTAATTAATACAACCTTAGATTCTGTTTTCATAGTCATTTTCGGTTTAGACTCTCGTCCTATGGATATTAAACCTAGCGACGAAGCCTTAGTACATAGCCGTCAATTATCCAACCTTATTGACTTAGAGGTTGAAAAATTGGGCGGGAAAATGTCGTTTTCTCACTATATGAATCTAGCGCTATATGCACCATCCCTTGGTTATTATGCGGCGGGGGCTCATAAATTGGGTGCGGCAGGGGATTTCGTTACAGCGCCTGAACTAAGTCCATGGTTTGGAGCCACCATTGTGCAGACAATTCTGCCCGTTTTAAACCACCTCTCTGATTCAAATTTGCCAAGCAAAATATTGGAATTCGGGGCAGGTTCTGGTGCACTAGCTAAAAGTATCTTAGAGCAACTAAGTAAGGAAGGCGTTGAGCTCGACGAATATTTAATCCTCGAGGTATCACCGGATCTAAAAGATAGGCAGCAAGAAAAACTTCATCAAATTATTCGAGAATTAGGCATCTCAACCAAAATCATTTGGCTTGATACGCTTCCTGAGCAATTTGACGGAGTTATTTTGGCAAATGAAGTGATTGATGCCTTCCCTATTGATTTAATAGTCAAACGTGAGGGAGGTTGGCACTACGTTTGTATTGAGAAGAATCAAGAAATATCGATCGCTGAGCACACCCCAAGATGGGCTTTTACCGATGGCCCCATGGTTAATTTAAAAGATTTACCAACCCATCTTCAAGAACATTCAGAATCGCTACCCCTTGGTTATCAAACTGAGATTCATATTCAAGCACAAGCTTGGATTAAATCGCTTGCGCAAAGTTTAAGGAACGGTATTTTTCTAACCTTTGATTACGGCTTTCCTGCGAGTGAGTACTATCACCCTCAACGTAATTCGGGAACGGTAATGGCGCACTACCGTCATCATGCAATTCCCGATCCATTTTTATACCCTGGCCTGGCCGATATAACCGCACACGTTGAATGGACAACTCTCACTGAAACTGCAATTGCCAATAGCCTAAAACTTATTGGCTATCAAAGCCAAGCTGGCTATCTTCTAAATGCTGGGATTGGTGATTTGCTTTTAGCCAATCTTGATCCTCGCAATCCGAATGACTTTTTACCGCATTCGAATGCCGTTCAGAAACTACTTTCTGAGGCGGAAATGGGCGAATTATTTAAAGCCATCGCGTTTATGAAAACAAGTGACTCGGCCTTAGAGACAATTTGTGAAAGCCTTCCTGGATTTACAGGGAAGCTTCGACCGCTTTAAGTCGCGCTTGATGCACGGCATCCCGAATAGATTCGCCTTTAGCGCCACTCATCCCTTGCGCTATTGAACCCGCATCAACCTTTGCTAATGCACTTAATGCATGCCGCCATTTTTCGCAAGAAAACTGCAAACAATCTGCCAAATCAAATAATTCAGTTAATCGATCTGGTTTACGCCACGCATCTGCCCTATCAAAAAACACCATCATGCTTTTTGCGTCACTCGCAATCGAAGAGGAGCTATAGCTATGCGTCCAAATCCTAAAAATTTCTGCATACGCTCGGCAATCATTCGGAACCTTTAGCCAGTCATACCAAGTTGCTGCTTGCTCAAACTCAATAAGCGCCATAAGAGCTGCAAATCGTTGCTGCAAGCTAAATGATTTCTGAGACACTAAATCAAGATAACGAATAGTAGTATCAAAACTATTCGTACTCAGTAATTCTTTAGGAAATAAAGCCTTTAAAGCACCGCATGCATTTAAGGCCAAGAGCATGCGAGAAGGCCTTGTTGCCATCAACCCTCGACTAATTTCTTGCCACACACGCTCAGGAACCAAAAAAGCCAATTCGTCTGATGCGACAATCTTTTTTAGCAAGTCTAGCGTTTCGTTCGCAATCTCAAATTCCGGAAATCGCGCAGCAAATCGAGCCACCCGCAAAACACGTAATGGATCCTCCACAAAGGCGGGACTTACATGTCGAAAGATTTTTTGGCGAATATCTTGCTGGCCGCCATAAGGATCAATCAATGGCCCAACACGATGACCTTTTTCATCAATTTCTTGAGCAATCGCATTTATCGTTAGGTCTCGACGCGACAAATCCTCTTCCAAGCTAACTTCAGGTGATGCCTGAAACGTGAAGCCTTTATAACCAACTCCAGATTTACGCTCTGTTCGAGCTAATGCATATTCTTCTTTAGTTTTAGGATGAAGAAAAACTGGGAAATCGTTACCAACAGGAACATATCCCGCTTGGACCATTTGCTCTGGCGTTGCACCAACCACAACATAGTCAGCATCCTGACTAGGAATGCCTAATAAAGAATCGCGGATGATTCCGCCAACGGCATAAATCTTCAATTAAGCAAGCTCTCTAAATAGGTCGGTTCAATACCAAACTGAGTCTGCAAACCGTTAGACTCAGTCTCTTGCAAAATATTATTTTGCTTCATTGAGTTCATATTATCTCGAGACATCAAAGTCGGTCCTGGAACATATTCGAGCATCCAGGCTTGTAAATAACCTAACCATCTTGGCATTGGAATAATTACCCGCGCACACCCTGCTTTTAGGCCTGCAAAACGAACGATTTCAGCTAAGGTATAAATCTTTGGGCCGCCCAGTTCATATACTTTTGAATAGGTCGTTGGCATATCAATACAACGAACAAACGCTTTTGCTACATCACCGACATAGACTGGCTGAAATTTAACGTTTGCACCAGCCAAGGGAATCAACGGGGCTAGCTTTTGTAAACGCCCAAACATATTTACAAAATTATCATTTTCACCAAATATGACTGATGGTCTGAAGATTGTCCATTTAAGTCCAGAACTCCTAACAATAGCCTCGCCATCTCCCTTACTTCTAGAATACATTGATGGACCGGTACTCGATGCCCCCAAGGCGCTCATATGAATTAAACGCTTAACGCCAGCAGCCTTCATTGCAATCACAATATTTTTAACGAGGTCCACATGGGTTGCCTTAAACCCTGGGCCATAGGGCTTTGCCATTGAATCATGCAAGATACCTGCAAGATTAATGACAAAATCATTTTCCCCAAATTGACTCATTAATTGCGTTAATCCATCTACCCCTAAATTTGAATATGAAACTAATTGAACTAATGGGTTAGTCCGCAAGTGATCAATATTCTTTTTTTGGCGCGTTGGAATAATAACTCGGTAACTCAGCCGAGTAAGTGCCGCGACAATCGGCGCACCAACAAAACCCGCGCCACCAATCAATAAAACGTTTCGATTACTTGAAGTCATATCAAGGCAAGGCAGATGGAACTGCTGCAGTAGGTTGAACAATTCCTAACTTCTCTTTTAAAGAAATAGGTTTACCTGTCGAAAGCATCACATAATAGCTCGCATTGGACAATACATTTTTAACATAAGTACGCGTTTCTAAAAATGGAATGTTTTCAGCAAATATTGCACCCTCAACACTCTTAGTTAACGCTGCGCGCCATTGCTTTGGCCTGCCAGGTCCAGCGTTATAGGCGGCTGAAGCGAGCGCCCAAGAGCCATTTAAATCATTTAACACCAGATTTAAATAATTACTTCCCAGCGTCAAATTAGTTTGAAGTTCAGATAACATCTCTGGCCGATAATCCGTCATACCGATTTTTTTGGCGACATACTGTCCTGTTGCCGGCATTACTTGCATAAGCCCTGAAGCACCCACACCTGATCGTGCACTCATAATGAAACGCGATTCTTGACGTATTAAACCGTAAGCCCAATTGATATCTAACCCAATCTGTTGAGTAATTGGTTGAAGCTTCTCAATAAATGGAGTTGGGTAGCGCAATGAAAAATCATGTTCGGTTTTTGTACGATCTGCAGTATTGACCGTACGATCTAGCATGCCAATGCGCTTGCCATACTCAGCAACCGCTAACAACTGGCGATCTGTTAAACCTCTCAACTCCCAATTCCACTCACGATTACCTTCCGTGCGTAAATTCATGTTGTAAAGCTTAGCCGCTCTAGCAAAGGCAGGGCGCGCACCCATGGTTTTGATTTCTGCATCCGTGACCGTCACCTTTGGAGGCAAAGCATTAGGCACTTCAAGCTCCTCCAGCGATAGCTGACCATAAAAATTGAATTGGCCCGCAAGTGCCTGGAAATAATCTTTTGCTTTTACTTTATCGCCAAGTTCCTTGAGAGCACGTCCGTACCAATATGTCCAAGCTGGATCACGATTGCGGATCCAATCAGGCATCGTTTCAATCGATTCTTTTACTAGCTTCCAGTCTTTTTCTCTTAAAGCAGTTCTTACTTTCCACTCTAACGACTCAGCAGACAACAATTGATGGTGGCCCGCATTATGTTGATTCCGAAATGCTTCAATCGCTAATGGATCTAATTTCTTTGCAAGAAATTGGCCAACCACACCCCAAGCTACCGCACGATATTCTGGAAGATGAAGCCATTGGCCTGCATCCATCGATTTATAAGCATCATTGGGATTAGCTCTTGCACGTCTTACTATGTCAGCTAAAGGATCGTCCCCTGCCATGCGTTTTGCAACCGTATCTAGATTATTTTCTAAAGCAGATCGTGCAATTGCTAAGGCTTCATTCTTAGTTAACCCCTGCGCTTGGACAAGTTGATTTACCGCATCAGGGCACGCCTCACCAAAATATCGCGGATCCAATAAAGCTGCTTTTGCTGCAAGGCCAATGCGTTTTGCCGGCTCACCCTTAGCTAATCTTGACATAAATGAATAACACTTCACTTGAGTATCGTCATCCAAAGCAAACTGAGCATACTCTCGATCAAATGCTGTCCAATTTTTACGTTTGCCTAATACCAATAGCCAATCATTACGCATACGATCGCCAAGTCCAGTGCCTGTGTAGCGCTTTAAAAATCCCTCGACTTCATTATCCGCATCTGTCTCTGCTTTTGCTCTTCCAGCCGAATCATATAAACGCGGCTTTATTCGAAAATACTCAACATAGTCAGCTAAG
The DNA here is from genome assembly GCA_964343765.1 of uncultured Polynucleobacter sp. Lineage (GTDB taxonomy): Bacteria > Pseudomonadota > Gammaproteobacteria > Burkholderiales > Burkholderiaceae > Polynucleobacter. The sequence continues at coordinate 35,071 of CAYFKO010000002.1, forward strand.
TCATACCCAATCAAGGCGTTGGCTAAATTCGCTGCACCAACCACATCGTTTTTTCTGGCGGCTTCACGCAAATCAATGAATAATTTATCTTTATCAGTTAACTCATAATTACTACTGGCTTTTGCAGGAGCAGAAGCTTTCGTTGTATTCTTTTTTGCATCCGCCCAGTGAGGAAATAACAAACCAAGCGCTATTGATATGTTCACTGCTAAGCAAAAAAATTGCGCGCGCACGAACTTTGACTGAGATAATGAACTTGATGTATTTGGTTGACTAAAAAACATTGCTTTAAATTAGATTATCAAAAAACTGAACAAAAATGCCTACGAAAGACACTAGTCTACTGCGTCAGCAATTACTTAGCCAACGCTTAAGCCTGGAAGAGTCAAATTTTTCTCAAAAATTGGCCTGGGATGAGCAAATTTCTGCCAACTTAGCTATATTTTTAAAAACTCTCCAAAGCCAGATTCAGTCCATCGCATTCTATTGGCCCATCAAAGGTGAGCCAGATATTCGTGCTCCACTAATCGAATGGTCTAAAGCCCAATCAAATCGATGTTTGGCATTGCCAATAACCAATCAAAATCTACCTCTTAAATTCCATCGCTGGGATGAAACCGCCATCATGCGCAATGGTGCATTTAAGATTCCAGAGCCTGAAAACACTGCAGAAGTTAACGTGGATGTGATTATTGCACCCTGCCTGGGATGGTTAAGGGCTTCCTCCGGAAACTGGCGGCTTGGTTATGGAGGTGGCTACTATGACCGCACGCTTCAATCACTAAATTCCCTGAATCGGTCCCCACTTTTTATTGGCATCGCTTATGAAATCGGCAAGCTAGATCCAAAAGATTGGGAACCTCAAGCACACGACATACAATTAGACCTAATCATTACTAATGCAACAACCTACCTAAGCAAACAAACATGATGACATCAATCCGTCGCCGTACCTTTATTGCAAAACTTGTTGGTATTTATGCCATCTGCAAGGTTGGAATCACCCAAGCCATCGCAGCATCTGATTTATATATTCCTGGCTTCTTAATCAATGTTTATTTGAAAACACAATTCCCAATTTCAAAAGACTGGTTTGTTGTAAAGGCCGATTTTTCTAATCCCAATCTCGCTTTTATACCAGGCTCTCAACGCTTAGCGTTGGCCACAAATCTAAAAGTAGCCCTAATGGGCTCAAGCCCTTTTGAGGGAAAGATGTTATGCAGCTCATCATTTACTTACGATGAAAATGCAAAAACCCTCAAGCTTAAATCCCCAACAATTGACCGTTTGGATTTTCAACAATTAGGCGACAAAGAAAAAGCAGCACTCCAACAAATCAATAGCCTAATTTCCAAACTATTTGATGGGTTTACCGTTTATGAATTTAAACCAAATGAACGAAGCCTACTGAGCTCTCCACCTAAACAAATCTTGGTTGAAGAATCAGGTATACGTTTGATATTTAACTAATAATCAAGCAAATTCACCAAACCCAATGTTGCTTCAGTTTGGTTGAGTGAGTAAAAGTGAAGTCCTGGCGCGCCGCCATCAATTAATTGATTACAGAGCTCACCAACTACGTCAAGACCAAATGCCTTAATAGAAGGCAAATCATCTTGAAATGACTCAAGGCGTAAACGAATCCATCGTGGAATTTCCGCGCCACATGCATCAGAGAATCGAATTAATTGCGAACTATTCGTAATGGGCATAATTCCTGGAACAATGGGCGCATCAATGCCCATACGCGCTACGTCATCAACAAATCGAAAGTAAGCGTCAGCATTGAAAAAATACTGAGTAATTGCAGAATTAGCGCCTGCTTTAACTTTCTGCACAAATTTTTCTAAATCATCCTGAGCAGACTTTGCTTGAGGATGCATTTCTGGGTAAGCTGCCACTTCAATATGAAAATGGTCGCCCATTTCTTCTCGAATAAAAGTGACTAATTCATTTGCATGATGAAACTCACCATACTGCCCCATTCCTGAAGGCAAGTCACCTCGCAAGGCAACAATCCGGTTAATGCCAATTTGCTTGTATTCATTAAGCAAAGCTCGAATATTGTCTCGTGAACTGCCAACACAAGATAAATGAGGCGCAGCTTCATAGCCGGCCTCATGAATCTCGCGAACGGTATTCATGGTTCCCTCTTGTGTTGAACCACCCGCACCAAAGGTCACAGAAAAGAACGTTGGCTTAATAGCACTAGCAAGTTGATCACGAACTACACGCAACTTTGCAGCGCCCTCTGGCGTCTTTGGCGGGAAAAATTCAACACTTAATTCCATGAATACACTCTTTTCAACACGTATTAATAACGGTAATGATCAGGCTTAAATGGGCCTTCTTTTTTAACGCCAATATAAGACGCTTGCTGATCCGTTAATTGCGTTAATTGCGCATTTAATTTTTTCAGCTGAAGCAATGCCACCTTCTCATCTAAATGCTTAGGCAAGGTGTAAACCCCGATTGGGTATTTGTTTGTACCAACCGATGTCCACATCTCAATTTGAGCAATCGTTTGATTAGCAAAAGAAGAACTCATCACATAAGATGGGTGACCGGTACCGCAACCCAAGTTAACTAAGCGACCTTTGGCCAAGATAATTAAACGCTTTTCTGGCTGACCATTCGCTGCTGGGAAAATAACATGATCAACCTGCGGCTTGATTTCTTCCCATTGATATTTTTCAATACTTGCAATATCAATTTCATTATCAAAGTGACCGATGTTACAAACGATCGCTTGATCCTTCATCTTAGCCATATGATCGTGTGTGATCACATGGTAGTTACCTGTTGCAGTTACAAAAATATCTGCTTTATCCGCTGCATATTCCATCGTCACCACACGATAACCTTCCATTGCAGCCTGCAATGCGCAAATCGGATCAACTTCCGTTACCCATACTTGTGCAGACAAAGCACGCAACGCTTGTGCAGAACCTTTACCCACATCACCGTAACCTGCAACCACTGCAACCTTACCAGCTACCATAACGTCTGTTGCACGTTTGATAGCATCCACTAAAGATTCGCGGCAACCATACAAGTTATCAAACTTACTCTTGGTCACTGAGTCATTGACGTTAATTGCAGGGAATTTCAATTCGCCCTTGGCAAACATTTGATACAAACGATGCACGCCCGTAGTAGTTTCTTCAGTGACCCCTTTGACTTCAACTAAACGTGTTGAATACCAAGTTGGATCTACCTTTAACTTCTCTTTAATTGCAGCAAACAAAATGCGCTCTTCTTCACTCGTTGGATGAGAAATCACAGATTGATCTTTCTCCGCCTTTGCTCCCAAGTGCAACAGGAGTGTCGCATCACCGCCATCATCCAAAATCATGTTTGTGTGACCGCCATCAGCCCACTCAAAAATCTTGTGTGTATATTCCCAATATTGCTCAAGGGTCTCACCTTTGATTGCAAACACAGGTGTTCCATTAGCAGCAATCGCTGCAGCTGCATGATCTTGAGTAGAGAAAATATTGCAAGAAGCCCAACGTACTTGAGCCCCTAAGGCTTCCAAAGTCTCAATCAACACCGCAGTTTGAATGGTCATGTGCAATGAGCCGGTAATTCGTGCACCACGCAATGGCTGGCTAGCAGCATACTCTTCACGAATCGCCATCAAGCCAGGCATTTCAGTTTCAGCAATTGCGATTTCTTTACGACCCCAAGCCGCTAATGAAATATCAGCAATTGCGCAATCTTCTAGAACTTTTAAATCAATAGGTTTATTCATAAATGCACTCCAAGCAAGTAAGAAATTCAGGGGGCATAAATGAAAAAAGCCCGCCAACCCTGACTTTCTGGTTAGCGAGCGCCGTTGCAAAGATGTTGACACATCCCCCTCTAAGCCTGGGGAGCTTAACCAACGATTAAGCTCCTTGCAACGCTCCTTAGAGGTTTAAGTAAACGAATTATAAACCGGCTGCAGCTTTTAGTGCAGCAACCTTATCACGCGCTTCCCATGTGAACTCTGGCTCTTCTCGACCAAAATGGCCGTAAGCAGCTGTTTTCTTGTAGATTGGGCGCAACAAATTGAGCATCTTAACGATGCCTTTTGGTCTTAAATCAAAGGTGCTTTGAACGATTTCAGCAATTTTCTCGTCAGGCAATTTACCAGTGCCGAATGTGCTCACCATCACAGAAGTGGGTTTTGCTACGCCAATTGCGTATGACACTTGCACTAAGCATTTTGATGCCAAACCAGCTGCAACGATATTCTTCGCCACATAACGGCCAGCATAAGCTGCGGAACGGTCAACCTTCGATGGATCTTTTCCAGAGAAAGCTCCACCGCCGTGAGGGGCTGCGCCACCATAGGTATCAACAATAATCTTACGGCCAGTCAAACCGCAATCACCTTGAGGACCACCAATAACGAAGCGTCCTGTTGGATTTACCAAATATTTGATATCGCCTTTGATTAATTCTTTTGGAAGAACTGGTTTGATAATTTCTTCAATCACCGCTTCACGCAATTTTTCTAAGGAAATATCTGGTGAGTGTTGTGTAGATA
>CAYFKO010000003.1:0-27601 GCA_964343765.1 uncultured Polynucleobacter sp.
GCTTCAATTAATTGCGATGCCGAGTAATCTTTATCCGTTAATAGAATTCGATTCTGTACATCACCTTCTGGGGTCACTAGAATCAAAAGAATACGCTTCTCTGATAGGCGCATAAACTCAATTTGCCTAAAGAGTTGAGAGCGACGAGGTGTCATCACCACCCCAGCAAATGACGACAAATTGGATAACACTTGAGCTGCCGCCGTAATGACCCTCTGCGGAGAATCAGGCTGAATTTCACTAATAGCCTCTTTGGTAGCAATCTCTTCCAAAGGTTGAATGGTGAGCATCGTATCGACAAATAGACGATAGCCTCTAGGTGTCGGAATTCTGCCGGCCGAGGTGTGAGGACTCGTCACAAACCCCATATCCTCTAGATCGGCCATTACATTGCGAATCGTGGCAGCTGACAGATCTAAGCCGGAGTAACGCGACAGGGTCCGAGAGCCCACAGGCTGCCCCTCGGTAATATACCGTTCGATCAATGTTTTTAATAAAGCGCGTGATCTGTCATCCATGATGTGTAAGATTCTAACCAAAGAGCTAGAACTTGATAACATTCTTAGGAGTCAGGATTTCTTGGCTATGGTTTAATCCAATATATGGCTTCTTTATTTAGCAAAAAATCACCCCTTAAGTTCCCCCGGGTTGCCCTTGTCGGCAAATACCAGGCGGAAGGTATCGAGCCAATTTTGCAAAATGTAGCCAAACTCATTAAAAATACAGGTGCTGAAGTCATCTTCGAGCACGATACCGCTGCCTTTGTAGGCTTTAAAAACGAAAAAAGTCTAAAAATTGATCAATTTAGCGGTCAAGTCGATGTCGTTGTCGTTGTGGGTGGTGATGGCACCCTCTTGGGGATCGCTAGAAATATTGCCGGCGCCAAAATACCTTTAATTGGTATCAATATGGGTCGATTAGGCTATATGACTGACATTCCACTCCAAGAAGTGGAAGTAGTCCTATCTGACATCCTTTCGGGTCGCTATGAATCTGATAGCAGACATCTGCTTCAAGCATCGGTCATTCATAACGACAAAGTGATTGAAACCGGACTTGCACTCAATGATGTCGTCGTCAATCGTTCCAGTATCTCTGGTATGGTCGAACTTACCGTGAGTGTGAACGGCAGTTTTATGTACAACCAACGTTCAGATGGATTAATTGTTTCAACACCAACTGGATCAACTGCGTACAGCTTATCTGCAGGCGGCCCCATTTTGCACCCCCGTGTCTTTGGTATCGTCTTAGCGCCTATCGCACCTCACGCACTATCCAATCGACCAATCGTTCTTCCTGGGGATGCTGAGATTTCTATTGAAATTGCTGGCGGCAAAGATGTGAGTGTCAATTTTGATATGCAATCCATGACCACCTTACAAACTGGCGACAAAATTTTGGTCCAGCAATCTGAAAAGACGGTTACCCTCTTGCATCCGCTTGGTCACAGTGATTACAAAACACTGCGTCAAAAATTGCATTGGAATGAATACCCATCCTCGTTCTAAATCATGCTCCAAAGTTTAGATATTCGCGATTTCGTTATCGTCGATCGCTTGGAACTCGAATTAGGGCGAGGTTTTACAGTTCTCACTGGGGAAACCGGCGCTGGAAAATCCATTTTGCTAGACGCCTTATCGCTAGCCATGGGCGAGCGTGCTGACCCCAGTCAAATTCGTGAAGGCGCAAATCGAGCCGAAATTGTTGCCAGTTTTACCGTAGAACCTGAACTTCAAGAATCCCTCAATACTTGGCTGGATGACAATGGTTTACCAAGCGAAGAGGATGGCGCGGCAATTCAACTGAAACGCATCATTGATAGCAGCGGCCGCACCAAAGCGCTCATTAATGGCAGCACCGCCACCCTCACACAACTTCGCAACGTTGGCGATATGCTCGTCGATATTCATGGTCAACATGCGCATCAAGCACTTTTAAAGCCAGGCGCTCAACGTGCGCTTTTGGATCGACATGCTGGGCATGATGATTTATTGCAAAGTGTTTCGAAAAAATTTAAAACTTGGCAAACTTATCTCAAACAACTCAAACAAGCGCAAGCCGCAGGTGACAATCTCGCTAAAGAGCGTGAACGTTTGGAATGGCAACTTCAAGAGCTTGATGCATTAGCCCCCAAAGACGGTGAATGGGAAGAGATTCAGACAGAACATGCCAAATTATCGAACGCTTCAGAATTAATCGAAGGTACGCAATCTCTTCTCGGCATTTTGAGTGAAAATGAAAATGCTCTGCTCGATCAACTCGCGAAAGCAGAACAACTACTCGTTGATTTATCAAAAATTGATAATGAACTCGCTGACGCTGCCTTAGCAATTGAACCCGCAAGCATTGGTATTAGTGAGGCAGTTCACACCATCAATCGTTATTTACAAAAATTAGATTTAGATCCCGATCGTCTCGAAATTATTGATGAACGTTTGAAAGCAACGCATAGTGCCGCAAAAAAATTTCATTGCTCTCCTGAAGAATTGCCCAAAGTGTGGGCTAACTTAAAGGATGAACTCAAGGCATTAACCGCCGCTCAAGATATTGAGCAGCTAAAAAGCGACTTAGATGCGGCGCATAAAGACTATTTGACTGAGGCTAATAAGTTAAGCAAAAAGCGCAGTAGCGCTGCTAAAGAGCTTGATAGAGCCGTCACTGAGGCAATGCAAAATTTAGCAATGGCTGGCGGCCAATTTGTAATTGAATTGCAAACGGGAGAGCCCAGCGCTTTTGGATTAGAACAAGTTGAGTTTTTGGTAGCTGGCCATCCAGGAGTTAAACCACGCCCCGTTGCAAAAGTTGCTTCAGGAGGCGAACTGGCTCGTATTAGCCTAGCAATCGCCGTCATCACTAGCTCCGCAAGCTTTACCCCAACACTCATTTTTGATGAGGTAGATGCCGGAATCGGTGGTGCAGTAGCGTCAACGGTTGGCTCGCTCCTAAAACAACTTGGCGCCTCTCACCAAGTCTTGTGCGTTACACACCTTCCTCAAGTAGCAGCACAAGGAGACAATCAATGGTGCGTTAAAAAGATTGCTGAGCATGGGACAACAATTAGCCACATTGAGGTTCTATCACGCAATGATCGCGTTCAAGAAATCGCTCGTATGCTTGGCGGTGCAAGCATTACCGACACCACATTAAGACATGCCCGCGAATTATTGGGCCAATAATTAAACCCTCATTACAGTTGCCCACAATTGCTCAACTGCCTGTTTAGCTTGAAGTAAGTCTTGATCCATCTGCATATCAGAGACGCGACTACGATCATGCCCATCTAAACGAAAGCGATGTTGACGCTCTCGCAATAACCGATAGGCATTTGCAGCCTTCTCAGCAACAGCTTTATCCAAGAGTTGATGAGTTGCTGCCAATTTAAGTAAGCCTATGTTGCCTATGTTGGCAAGTAATTCTGGAATTCTATTTGCATTTGCTAAGACTAAATACTGGACAGCAAATTCCACATCAACCATTCCACCAGAATCATGCTTTAAATCAAAATCTCCACTTGGATTAGGGTGGCCTTCATGAATCTTTTGGCGCATTTTTAAAATCTCAGCTAATAAGTTAGCCTCTTGTGAGGCGCTAGAGAGCACGGTAGAGCGAATTTGATCGAAACGCTGACCAATGCGTTCATCGCCTGCGCAAAAACGTGCCCGAGTTAATGCCTGGTGCTCCCATATCCAAGCAGCGTTTCCACCCTCTCTCAACTGATAAGCTTCAAAGGAATCAATATTGGTCACCATTAAACCGGCCGACCCGTTAGGCCGCAAACGTGTATCGATTTCAAATAAGGTTCCTGCGCTCGTTGCGCTCGTTAACCATAAGATCAATCGACGGACCAGCATGGCAAATCGCTCAGGCGCTAAATCCGGATCAATCGGACATTGTTTTTCATCAAACAAAAATACGAGATCTAAATCTGAGCCATAACCCAACTCTTTTCCACCCAACTTCCCATAAGCAATCACGCCAAAGCCTGATCTAGAAAAGTCAGGATCAAATCCATATTTCAAGGCCAGTTCTCGCCAAATTCGGGAAAGGGTTTCTTGCAAAATGACATCTGCTAAAGCTGACAATCGGTCACTAATAAATTCCACTGGAAGATTTTTTTCTCGACCTATTCCTAAATCGGCTAACAATATTTGAAATATCTCCGCATGATGAGAATTTCTCAAGATATCCATCATTAATTCTTGAGCATTACTTTGCGTCATCACATCATCTAAACGCCGAGTTAAATTTGCACGCCATTGCTGCCAATACACCTTAGGATCAGTTTCTGGCGAAAGTCGATCACTACTCATCAACATCTCATCTAACAAATGAGGGTGCTTTACTAAATAGTTTGCACCCCATTTAGATGCCTGAAGTAACTGCATAACGCGACCTAAGGCTTGAGGATATTCCGTCAGCAACGATAAGTACGAAGACCGTCTCGAAATCGTTTCTAAAAAATCAAGCAAACTAATAAGCGTCGCCTCAGAAGCCAGTCCATCCATTTCTGCAGCACGTTTTAGTAAACTCGCCAAACTTTTCCGAGCAGCATCATTCATCGCCCGATAGCGACTACTTGATTTCAGCCCATCCCAGCGAGTCGCCAAATTTGGATAGAGCTCTGAACTTGGCTGCCAATCATCGAGATTAGTAGACTCCGCCCCCTCCCCACTTAGTACAAACGCACTGGAAAACTGTTCAGCAACTAGATCCTGATGCCGCTTAAGTTCGTCATAGAAAGCATCTCGCGTTGAATATCCTAAACCATTCGCAATCCGCTCTTGAGATTCAATGGTGGTTGGCAAATAATGAATTTGAGCATCATCCCACCACTGTATGCGGTGCTCAACTCGCCTTAAGAAAGAATAGGCATTTTGCAAACCTTCCGATACAGCTCGATCCATCAAACCCAATTCAACCAAATCCTGCAAAATTACCACCGTAGGACGCTCTCTTAATTTAGGCTCTTGACCACCTCGGATTAATTGAAACATTTGCGCCAAAAATTCAATTTCTCGAATTCCACCTCGGCCAAGTTTTAAATCCGCTGCACGCTCAGGAAATTGAGTCGCTCGTAAAACTGCTTCACGCTGAATTTGTCCATGCAAATCTCGTATGGCAGCAATTACCCCAAAATCCAGATAACGCCTAAATACAAACGGGCGAACAACCTCATAGAAATTTTCTGGCAATCCACGAACACCGGCTTCTTCAAGCGGATAAATTAAACGCCCCTTAATCCACGCATAGCGCTCCCACTCACGACCTTGAACCATGAAATACTCTTCAAGCATCCCTAGACTACAGACGAGAGGGCCTGAGTCACCATTGGGTCGCAAACGCATATCCACACGAAAGACAAACCCATCTTCCGTCACCTCGCTTAAGACCTTGATCAAGCGCTTACCGAGTCGACTAAACCATTCATGATGTGACAAGGATTTAGAAGCTCCTTGAGTCTCCCCCTCGTCTTCATAAACAAAAATTAAATCAATATCCGAAGAAACATTCAGCTCACGTCCACCGAGCTTACCCATACCTACAATCCACAGGGGCATATCCAGACCATTGGCACGCTTAGGCGTTCCATGCGTTCCCGCTAAATCCTGGCTGAGAACAGCCATCGCCTTGGCAACCGCTATTTCAGCAAAAGCTGTCATCGCCTGCGTCACTTCATCCAAACTGGCTAAATTCGCCAAATCTCTAACGCCTAACCAAAGCATCATTTTCTGGCGAGCTTCCCTCAAGGCCTTCATGAGCTGGCGTTCGTCATAGCTCTCCACGACAAGAGGAGTCTCAAGCTCATCAAAAATTGCTTCAATCGCCGAATACGTCAGAGGGGTCTCAATACGTTCAGCCACCCATTTTTGCCAAAGTGGTTTTGCAGTAAACCAGCGGGTTATGTAATTCGAGTGCTCAAGAGCGTTTTCTAAATAACGTTGCATAGTTCATCTTAACAAGCAAAAACGGGTTATTTCAAGAAATTTACCGTTATCGAATGGTTGTGGATAATAGGGTTATGACGGAAGAAAAGCGTCCTTTGATCATGAATTGGCTAAATTCTGCCAAGGATGCCCTATTTCTAAAAAATACCACTATTAAGAAGTGGGTTAAAGGACTTTGCCTCACGCTCATTACCTTAGCGATCTTAGGCTTCGCATTTGCTCAAATTGGTGTTCGCTACTGGCTATGGCCAACTTTACCGGCACATAAACAACAAATTGAAAAACTACTCAGTGATCGACTCAAGGTAAAAGTCAGTATCGGCAAAATTGAAACGAGTTGGTCTAAATTTTCACCAGAATTCAATATTGAAGAAATTCGCTTTAGTGACCCCCAGGAAAACACCACTAAACCATTACTCGCTATTCCGAAAATCTCTGGGGCCATTCGTTGGAGCTCAATTTGGCATCTACAACCGCTGTTTACTGAGCTTACCTCCTCAGGCATTACTCTTCAAGCCAAACGGGATACACAAGGGCAATGGTGGGTCGCTGGCGTTGCTATCAAACCGAAATCAGGTGATTCTGCAGCCCTGAATTGGCTACTCTCCAATAATCAATTAAAGCTTAGTGAAATCAAAATTGATGTGTTAGACGAGTTTGAAAAAACAAATGCGCTCCAAATTAATATCGCTGAATTTCAAGCGGCGAATGAAGACCATCACCATATTCTTAAAGCGAAATTAAGTTCCGATCTCACCCAAGGAAAGCTAGAGCTTAACTCCGAGTTTGATCACACGTGGTTTAGTAAAAAGACAAATTGGCGCAACTGGCAAGGAAACTTCAACTGGTCAGCAACGGACCTCCAATTGGCCAATATTTTCCACTTGAGCAAACTTCCCGCCAAAGTGACTAGCGGTCAAATTTTTGGATCAGGTAATTTAACGATCCAAGATGGCGGCAAATTACATGGATCCGGAGCGGTGACTGCGTCTAATGTCGATGTGTTTTGGAACAACAATCAGACCAGCTTAAAACTGCGCTCACTTGCATTAGATTACAGCCAATCCACCGAAGATTCATTGCAATTTATTACCGCCAAAAAATTACAGTGGGCACTTAAATCTGACAAAGTAGATGCAAGTCCAAAAGAATTAAAAAACATTCGCTTTGGACTAGTATTACCCAAACCTGGCAAGCCAATTGATACCATTGCCATTGGGGCAAATGAAATCAATTTAAGCGAATTCAAAACACTATCAAGCCAATTGCCAATTCCAAACAAGTTTTTAAAACAATTAAACGAATTGAATCCTCAAGGCAATATTCGTCAACTCGAAGTCTTCTGGCACTATTTAAAGCCAGCCCCAAATGAGATTCATATTCTTGAGCACACACCTGAATTCAAAGTAAAAGCAACTCTGGACAAACTTGGCTGGGAATCTTCATCACTCAACCTTCCCGCGACTCACGGACTCAGCGCTGTCGTTGAGGCATCAGAAAAATCTGGGCGCATTGAATTTACAAGCCAAGATTTCCAATCGAATCTTGGTAACTACTTAAATAGTGAACAAGTCAATTTCGATAAATTGTTAGGCACGGTAACCTGGGAGAAAAATGATAAACATACAAACATCTCCGCAAAAGATTTACAACTCAGTAACAAAGAAGTTAATTTAAAAATTAATGCCAACTACCTCAAGAGTAATGATGGCTCGCCAAGTAAATTAGACCTTAACCTCAAAATCCCTGAGGCCAAACTAAATAGAGTGCCCTACTATTTACCCGCCAAACTTTCTAAGAAAGTTAGAGACTACCTAACTGGTACATTAGTTGATGGCGATATTAAAGATGCTGAACTAACCATCAAGGGTGACCCAAAACTAATACCTTATTACGATCGTCGCGCGGGGACATTTGAACTCAGCATCCCTATTAGTAATGGTAAATATCGTCCATTAGCTCGCAAACCAACCGCAACGAAAGATTGGCCCGCGTTTGAAAACGTAAATGCAAATATCGCAATGAAGCACGGGGATATTCGCATTACAATCCCAAGCGCTAATTATCAAAGCGTCTTAATTAACAATCTTGCGGTTGATATTGATGTTGCTAAAAAACCATCCACATTAGCTATCAAAGGCAACGCTTCAGGACAACTAAACGACTTTATTCAATATGCCATTGAGTCGCCCGTTCTTGCCAAAAGCGAATCTCTTTTAAAGCCACTCAATGCAACGGGCGACGCCAAACTCGCCATTGAAGTCAATCATGAGTTTTCCAGTACAAAACCAACAAGCTTCCTTGCGGACATCCAACTAGCTAAGAACACGGTGGCATACAACAAAAATGTCATTGCAGAATTTTCTGAAAGCCAAATTGCGCTTTCGGAAAATGGTATTAGTACCGCCAATTTTCAAGGTAATTTATTAGGCGGACCTCTCTCCATTCAAAAGTCAAAAGACTCTAATGCGCCCGTTGATATCAAAGGAAATCTCAAGATCAATAAACTTTTAGTGCTTTCCCCAAATAAATCAGAAGCATTAGTGGAGTTACAAAAACGAATCACGGGGCAACTGAACTATCAAGGCACCATCACTCAGATAAATGATCAACGCCGCACCCATATTGATCTTGATTTTTCTGGCATGAATGCCAACTTACCTGAACCACTATATAAAAAATCTGGCCATGCTTTAACCGGCACGATTGATTATCTTAAGCAAAAGGACAGTCAATCAAGTCGATCTTCCTGGCAATTTAAATTAGGATCTAAATTCGGCATCAAAGGAAATTCCACCAATGGTGAGTCAGCTCAAATCATTAGCTATGGACTTAACAATCCAATCCCTCCTAATAAAGGTACGCTGATTGCATTTGATCTCGACAATCTCGACGTTGATACCTGGAGATCCATTTTCCCAGGGAACGATAGCAAAAAATCTGACGGATCACCAACTTGGGGCTTTACTCAGATCAATGGAAAAGTAAAGCAACTCAAAACCTCAGGCAGAGTCATCAATGACTTGAACATTCAAGCGACTCACGAAAACGAAGTCTGGGAAGCCACTATTAATTCACCCTTGGTTGCAGGACTACTGAAATGGAAAAATGCTGGAATAGGCTTACCCTCAGGTGAGCTCACTGCTCGCTTGTCACGCTTGAGCATCCCAGATGAAGAGTCAAAAACCTCACTAACCACGAGTCTTAAAAAATCCACTACGAAGATTCCAAAATTAGACATCACCATCAATGACTTCACACTTGGCACTCGTAAGCTTGGTTCTGTCGACATTAAGGCAACTAGCGAAGAAAATGCCTGGTCTTTGGATAGCTTAACCATCAAACACCCCTCTGCTAGTTTGATTGCTAAAGGCTTATGGGAATTACCTGATGGTGCTTCGGCAGGTAAAACATCGATGAATATTGAAATTAGCTCCAAAGATAGTGGCGATTTTATGTCGGCACTTGGCTACCCGAAAGCACTTGAAAATGGCGAAGGTAAATTAACCGGCAATGTCAGTTGGGAGGGAGCGCCTTACTCTTTTAATAAGAAAACCTTAAATGGCGATCTAACCCTGGAAGTAACACGAGGCAAGTTACTCCAAGTTGACCCGGGGGCCGCTAAACTCTTAGGCATCTTAAGCTTTCAAAGTCTCTTCAAGCTCGCAACTCTTAACCTCGAGGGCGGGTACGGAGAAGCTTTTTCGAAAGGAACTTTCTTTGACAAAATTACCGGCAATGCAAAAATTTCAAATGGTATAGCCCGCAGTCAAAATTTAGAATTAATCAGCGGATTAGCGGATGTTCTCACCCGTGGACGAGTTGACTTAAATGAAGAAACACAAGATCTTCGAATTACCATTACTCCAAAACTTAATCTTGGCACCGCATCGGTTGCCGCTTATTACTTCATCAATCCATTTATCGGATTAAGTACTTTAGTTGGACAATATTTAATCTCAACCGGGGTCAATAAAATTTATAAATCCGATTATTTAATCCAAGGATCCTGGAAATCACCCGAAGTAATTGCTCTTGACCAAAAAGGTCAACCTATTGACTCCGAAAAATTAAACACCATTCGCCGTAAAGGTTTATTGCAAGAACCACGCTCTAATCAAGAAAAAGGTAACTCCACCTCACCCACCCTTAACCAGGAATAAATCTTATGAGTTCATCAAACGATTTAACCATTGCCTCTTTACAAATGGTGTCTAGTCCGGATGTGGATCAAAATCTACAAACCGCTGAACGCCTTATTAATGAAGCAAGTAAGCAAGGTGCTCAACTCGCTGTTTTGCCAGAATACTTCTGCTTATTAGGGCACAGCGATAAAGATAAATTAACAATTCAAGAACCAATTGGGGCAGGCAAACTTCAAGATAATCTTGCTAGATTTGCAAAACAAGCAAATATTTACCTAGTTGCTGGCACAGTGCCAATTACCTCAAGCTCTGCTAACAGAGTTCTTAATACGAGTTTAGTTTTTTCTCCTTTAGGAGAAGTTGTGAGTCGTTACGACAAGATACATCTCTTTGCCTTTAAGACCGATAAAGAGAGTTATGATGAGTCGGAAGTTCTCGATGCTGGCTCAACACCAACAACCTTTACTATCAACCATAAAGGGGTAGATTGGAAATTTGGGCTTAGCATTTGCTACGACATTCGCTTTCCTGAACTCTATCGCCATATGGGTGAAGTAGACTGTCACATCTTGCCAGCGGCTTTTACCTATACAACAGGTAAAGCGCACTGGGAAATATTAATTCGTGCTCGAGCCATTGAAAATCAATGTTACTTTTTAGCCTCCGCTCAAGGCGGAAAGCATGAGAATGGTCGAAGCACCTGGGGTCACTCCATGATCGTCAACCCTTGGGGTGAAATTAATCAAGTCATTCCAGAAGGCGTTGGCCTCGTTGTATCCACACTCAGCAAAGAATTAATAAACGATGTACGCTCTAAACTTCCAGCATTAAAACACCGTAAACAATGAACGCACCAAACATCCATCTTTTGCAACCTTCCACAAAAAACAAGCGAGATGAAGCGCTAACTACTGCAAAACGACTTTTACTAGAGCCGGGTGGCATTGATGTAAGTGATCTACAAAAGACACTCAATCACATGTATGGCCATCGTCTAGACGATGCAGATTTATATTTTCAGTACACACGCCATGAAGCATGGAGTCTTGAGGAAGGCATCGTTAAATCTGGAAGCTTTAGCATTGATCAGGGTGTTGGTGTACGTGCGATTTCTGGAGAAAAAACAGCATTTGCATATGCCGATGAAATTAATATCGACACCCTAACAAAAGCTGCTAATGCCACTCGCGTCATTGGCCCCGCTGGCGGCAAACAAAAGATTTCTGTTGGCAAACCAACAACATCAAGCAGCTCTAATTTGTATGACCCTCAAGATCCACTGAACAGTTTGCCGGCTACCGAGAAAATTGCCTTACTTGAACGAATTGAAAAACGTGCTCGCGCAAAAGACCCTCGCGTGGTCCAGGTAATGGCGGGACTTGCAGGCGAATACGATGTTGTGATGGTAGCCCGAGCAAATGGCGTGCTCGCTGCTGATATTCGTCCACTAGTTAGAGTTTCTGTGACTGTCATCGTCGAACAAAATGGTCGTCGTGAGATTGGCACTGCTGGCGGGGGCGGAAGAACTGATTATGGCTATTTTTCAGATGCACTCATTAACCACTGGGTTGATCAAGCGGTTAATTCTGCGCTCATCAATCTAGAATCACGTCCTGCGCCCGCAGGGCAAATGACAGTCGTCATGGGGCCAGGCTGGCCTGGGGTGCTTCTTCACGAAGCAATTGGCCACGGGCTTGAGGGTGACTTTAATCGCAAAGGCTCTTCTGCCTTTTCTGGACTTATCGGCAAACAAGTAGCCGCTAAAGGAGTCACCGTCGTTGATGATGGCACCTTAGCGGGCCGCCGCGGCTCCTTGAATATGGATGACGAAGGCAATCCAACTCAATGCACCACATTAATTGAGAATGGAATTTTGAAAGGCTACATCCAAGATTCATTGAACGCGCGTTTAATGAATATGCCAATCACAGGGAATGCTAGAAGAGAGAGCTACGCCTCTCTTCCTCTGCCCCGAATGACAAATACCTATATGTTGGCAGGCAAAACTGATCCCGACGAAATTTTGGCCAGTATGAAACGAGGCCTATATGCAGTTAACTTTGGCGGCGGGCAAGTTGATATCACTAATGGTAAATTTGTTTTTTCAGCCTCAGAAGCTTATTGGGTTGAAAACGGCAAAATTCAATACCCCGTCAAAGGGGCAACCATCATTGGCAATGGCCCTGAATCCCTCAAACAAATCAGTATGATTGGCAACGATCTAAAGCTTGATGATGGCGTTGGGGTTTGCGGCAAAGAGGGGCAAAGCGTCCCCGTAGGCGTAGGGCAACCGACACTTCGGATTGATGGAATGACCGTTGGCGGGACCGCTTAAGGGCAAAATTAGTGTTTTTAACAAAATCTGTGTTACATTTATCCACATGAAAGCGGTTAATTTTTATTTCTTCTACTTTTGGTTCTCAGGCCTAGGCGGTCGAGAGGCGATAGCGTAAGTAAAAATTCTCCCTCGAATAAACCGCCAAAGCCCTGGCGGTTTTTTTTCGTCAAGGCAAGGCAAGAACCAAGGAACCATAATGAGCGATAAAGCACTAAGCACCCATGAAAACTGGTACGCAAGCGTTGATAAAACGTCGGAGACGGATGATCAACGCATTAAGAACATTACCGTTCTGCCGCCACCCGAACATTTAATTCGCTTCTTCCCAATTTCTGGAACCAAGATCGAACATTTAATTAGCGAAACTCGCCATAAGATTCGGGATATTTTGCATGGCCATGACGATCGACTTCTCGTTATCATTGGCCCTTGCTCTATCCATGACCCAGCCGCGGCAATTGAATACGCCGTGAAGCTTTTAGAGCAGCGTAAAAAACATTCGAAAGAACTCGAAATTGTGATGCGTGTGTATTTTGAAAAACCACGAACCACCGTTGGCTGGAAGGGTCTCATTAATGACCCTTACCTAGATGAAAGCTATCGTATCGATGAAGGTTTGCGCATTGCTAGACAGGTACTCATGGAAATCAATCGCTTGGGCATGCCAGCAGGTAGCGAATTCTTAGATGTCATTTCCCCTCAATACATTGGTGATTTGATTTCATGGGGGGCAATTGGCGCTCGTACTACCGAGAGTCAAGTTCACCGCGAACTCGCCTCCGGACTCTCAGCTCCCATTGGTTTTAAAAACGGTACCGATGGCAATATCAAAATTGCAACGGATGCGATACAAGCCGCTAGCCGCGGACACCACTTTTTATCAGTGCATAAAAATGGTCAAGTTGCCATTGTTGAAACCAAAGGGAATAAAGATTGCCACGTTATTTTGCGCGGTGGTAAGGCCCCTAACTATGACGAAGCTAGCGTTAGCCAAGCATGCTCAGAGCTTACCGCATCAAAACTTCACCCATCATTAATGGTGGATTTGTCTCATGCCAACTCCAACAAACAGCACGAACGACAAATCGATGTTGCTAAAGATGTCGCTAATCAACTTGCTAAAGGTTCAAAGCAAATTTTTGGTGTCATGGTTGAGAGCCACTTAAATGGCGGTGCTCAAAAATTCACTCCTGGCAAAGATGATCCAGCCAAACTCCAATACGGTCAAAGTATTACGGATGCCTGCATTGATTGGAATAGCTCTGTCGATGTCTTGGATATTCTGGCTGAAGGTATAAAAAAACGCCGAGGCTAATTTCGGCGTTTTTAAGCTAATTTACTTTTCTATTTGACGTGCTTCCAAAGCACGTCATTACCGCCTGCAGCACGATTTAACACGCGCGCCAACACAAATAAAAGATCTGATAAACGATTGACATACTGTCTTGGCGTGTCATGAATCGCTTCATTACGCCCCAATTTAACGATGGAACGTTCTGCACGTCGGCAAATGGTTCGACAAACATGCGCTTGAGCAGCGGCCCTTGTCCCGCCCGGAAGAATAAACTCCTCCAGTTTTGGAAGTTGCGCATTGTATTTCGCGAGCCAATCATCTAGCCGCAAAACCTGCTCTTCTTTAAGTAAAGTGTAATTAGGAATGCACAACTCCCCGCCTAAATCAAATAGATCATGCTGAACTTGATCAAAAAGGGTTTTCAGCTCATTCGCAATGGCTTGCGGAAAATCCTCCGTCAGCAGTAAGCCAATTTGAGAGTTCAACTCGTCCACGTCACCCATTGCACAAATACGTAAGTGATCTTTGTCAACACGGCTTCCATCCCCAAGGCCTGTTTTACCTTGGTCACCTGTTCTTGTTGCAATTTGCGTTAATCGTTTACCCATAAGTCCATTATAAGGAGATACTTCGATATGAGCTTAGCAGGGATCGCCTGCATATTGCATAATTATCCTAATGAACCAAAATACACCCTCCTCCCTAGCAAATCGCCAACAAGACTTGGTATCGGCACTTAAGCCAATTTTGGCGGAGGATGCCCTTCTTTGGGAGCCTGAGGACACCATTCCTTACGAATGCGATGGGCTTGCTGCATACCGCCAAATGCCTATGGCTGTAGCGCTACCAAGCACAGAAGCTCAAGTCATTGAAATCTTAAGAATCTGCCACCGCCTTGGCGTCCCTGTCGTTCCTAGAGGGGCTGGTACCGGCTTATCCGGCGGTGCCATGCCAATAGCCGATGGTCTCGTGCTGTCACTTGCAAAATTTAAACAAATTCTTGCGGTCGACCCAATTGCCCGGACGGCAATTGTTCAGCCAGGTGTTCGAAATTTAGCGATTTCAGAGGCAGTGGCTAAACACAATCTCTATTACGCTCCAGACCCATCTTCTCAAATTGCCTGCACGATTGGTGGCAATGTCAGCGAAAACTCTGGTGGGGTCCATTGCCTGAAGTACGGTTTGACCTTGCATAACGTATTACGGGTTCGAGCTGTTTTAATTTCAGGGGACGTGGTTGAATTTGGCGGTTTAGCTCCTGACGCCCCAGGTCTGGATTTATTACCAATCTTTATCGGTAGCGAAGGTATGCTCGCCGTCGTAACTGAGGTCACTGTCCGACTAGTACCAAAACCACAAATTGCCAAAGTCATCATGGCTAGTTTTGATGATCTCCAAAAAGGTGGTCAAGCGGTTGCCGATGTCATTGCTGCAGGCATCATTCCCGCTGGACTAGAAATGATGGATCAGCCTGCCACTAAGGCAGTTGAAGAATTTGTCCGCGCTGGGTACGACACCAACGCTGCAACCATTTTGTTATGCGAATCCGACGGCACCCCCGAAGAAGTGGAAGAAGAAATCGCCCGAATGAGTGAGGTTTTTAAGGGAAGTGGGGCCATTCGCATCCAAGTTTCAGAAAATGAAGCTGAACGTCTTCGCTTTTGGAGCGGTCGTAAAAATGCTTTCCCAGCAGCAGGTCGAATTTCACCAGACTACTACTGTATGGATGGCACCATTCCAAGAAGGCATATTTCTGAGTTATTGAAACGTATTCAGGCAATGGAAGTGAAATACGGTTTACGCTGCATGAACGTTTTTCATGCAGGAGATGGCAATATGCATCCACTCATTCTCTTTAATGGCGCCGACCATGATGAATGGCTTCGTGCAGAAGAATTTGGCGCTGATATTTTAGAAACCTGCGTAGCTCTAGGTGGCTCAATCACTGGTGAACATGGCGTTGGCATTGAAAAAATTAATTCCATGTGCGTTCAATTCGGTGAAGATGAACGTAATTTATTTTGGGGCGTCAAAGCGGCATTCGACCCTAACAAACTCCTTAATCCAGATAAAGCAATCCCAACCTTAAATCGCTGCGCCGAATATGGTCGCATGAAGATTTCGAATGGCCAATTGCCTCATCCAGAACTAGAAAGATTCTAATGAGCGATCAGTTTAACCATCCCGAAATCAAGCGCTTTGCCGATGCGATTCAAACAGCGCGTCAAGAAAAGACTCAAATCAATATTCAAGGTGGAAACACAAAAAGCTGGTATGGTGACAAGCCAAAAGGTGAGCGTTTATCCACGACCAATTACACCGGTGTTCTGGATTACCAACCTGAAGAATTAGTCATCACTGTTCGCGCAGGGACTTCACTTGCCGAAGTGGAATCACTACTGGCAAGTAAAAAGCAATATTTTCCATTTGAGCCCCCTCACTTTGGCACCAATGTCACTATTGGGGGGATGGTGGCCGCTGGACTAGCTGGACCTGGCCGTGCACAAGCAGGTAATTTGCGCGACTATGTTCTTGGCGCAGACATTATGGACGGCACCGCCAAAACCTTGGCGTTTGGCGGCAAAGTGATGAAAAACGTGGCAGGCTATGACGTATCCCGCCTTCTACCAGGTTCACTAGGAACACTAGCGCTCTTACTGAATGTTTCAATTAAAGTGCTGCCCAAACCAATCGCTAGCAAAACACTCAAGTTTGAACTTTCTCAAGCGACAGCGATTTTGCAAATGAATACGTGGGCAAGTCAACCTTTACCTATCTCGGCTAGCGCTTGGCTTGGTGATGTCGGATCAGGCGAGTTAGTTATTCGTTTAGCAGGCGCTCAGGCAGCGGTCGCCGCAGCCCATCAGAAAATGAGTCGTGAGATTTCCTGTCAAGAACTTGATGAACAAGAAGCATCTCAATTTTGGACAAGTCTTCGCGAGCAATCCCATCAATTTTTCAATCTTGACAATGGTCAGTCACTCATTCGTTTTGCAATCAACCCAATGTCTGGACCACTTAATTTACCAGGCACTACCTGCATAGAATGGCTTGGCGGGCAACGCTGGATTAAATCGTCTATGCCTTTTGCTGAGGCTAAATCACTTGCCATTAAACATGGTGGCCACGCCACTTTATTTAGAGGCGACAAATCAACCGAAGAAAGTGTATTTACTTCTTTACGCGACAACCCCCTAACAGCCCCGCTAGAACTTGTGCAACAACGTTTGCGCGCAGCCTTTGATCCCGATAGTGTGTTCCAAACACTTCGCATGCCTTTATAAATTTATGCAAACCGATTTAGCACCTAATCTTGCCAACACCCCTGAAGGTATTGAAGCCCAAAAGCTACTATCCAATTGCGTGCATTGTGGCTTTTGCACAGCAACCTGCCCAACGTACCAGTTATTGGGAGATGAGTTAGATGGTCCTCGTGGACGAATTTATCTAATCAAACAAATCGCTGAAGGCAAAAAGGCAACAGCAAAAACTCGAGAACACTTAGATCGATGCCTAACTTGTCGTAATTGTGAAAGCACTTGCCCTAGCGGTGTTCAATATGGCCACTTGATTGATATCGGCAGAAAATGGGCTGAAGAACAAGCTCCTAGAAGGTCAATCGGCACTAGCATTGTCCGTTGGTTATTAAAAGAGACCTTAACCCGTCCTCAAATCTTCAATCCTGCGATTAAGTTAGGTCGCACGGTTAAACCCTTTTTACCAAGCGTACTTAAAAAGAAGATTCCTGATACTGGAAAGCGCACCGAGATTCCAGTTCCTATCATTGATACCATCAACGAAACAATGATCATGCTGGAGGGCTGTGTTCAACCTGGCATGCTCCCCAATATCAATCAAGCGACTAAACGCGTTTTTGCAAAACTTGGTATTCAATTAATCAAACCGGAATCAGCAGGATGCTGTGGCGCCATTCGCTTTCATTTAAACGATCACTCCAGCGGTCGTGATGAAATGCGTCATAACATTGATTTATGGTGGGAACAGATCGAAGCTGGAAAACAATTAGGTGGCAGTCATCAAATTAGCGCCATTCTAATTAATGCTTCAGGTTGCAGTGTCACGATTAAAGACTACGGGCATCTTTTGAAGGATGATCCTCAATACGCAGCCAAAGCTCGGGTTATTTCCGCGCTTGCCAAAGACATTAGCGAGGTGATTCCTAATTACACAGACACTCTCATGAAACTTATTGGCCCGGAGAAAAAACCTGGTGCGGTTTATCACCCTCCTTGCACTCTCCAGCACGGTCAACAAATTCGCGGAAAAGTCGAACAACTTCTAACCAACTTAGGGGTTAGCACCCACCTTTGCGAAGATAGTCATCTATGCTGTGGATCAGCAGGCACGTATTCGATTTTGCAGGCAAACCTATCGAATCAATTGCGTAGCCAAAAACTCGATAAATTATTGCAAGCCTGCAATACACATAATGCAAAACAAATTGTTTCCGGTAACATCGGATGTATTACGCAATTGCAACAAGACGACAAGCCAGTCAAACATTGGATTGAGCTAATCGATGAACTGTTAATTACGAACTAATTACATGGCGACTATCCAAGCCTCATTAAATGCTGTTCTTGAGCGCATAGCATTGGCTTGCAAACAATCTGATCGCTCGCCCGGGTCTGTTAAGTTGCTTGCTGTATCAAAAACACATCCTGCAGACTCAGTCAAAGAAGCTATGGATGCTGGACAGAAAGACTTTGGCGAAAACTACCTTCAAG
Source organism: uncultured Polynucleobacter sp. (assembly GCA_964343765.1). GTDB lineage: Bacteria > Pseudomonadota > Gammaproteobacteria > Burkholderiales > Burkholderiaceae > Polynucleobacter. The sequence continues at coordinate 18,471 of CAYFKO010000003.1, forward strand.
AAGCTATTGAAAAGATCGACAAACTTAAAACGTATCGCTCGAACATTACCTGGCATTTAATTGGCCCATTACAAAGTAATAAAACCAAACTAGCGGCAGAGTATTTTGATTGGGTACAAAGCGTGGATCGACTTAAGATTGCGCAACGTCTATCCGACCAACGCCCCGACCACCTACCTCCTCTAAACATTTGTGTTCAGGTAAATATCAGCGGTGAAGCAAGTAAAAGTGGTATCAACCCGGAAGAATTAAGCGCCTTTTGCATAGAAATTGCGAAACTTAAACAACTGAACCTGCGAGGGCTCATGGCTATTCCAGAACCTGGTAGCAATAATTTATCGCACCAAGCAATGGGGCAACTATTTAAAGAAACTCAATTAGCACTTGCAAATGCCGGTCTTGCTAAAAATTTCGATACACTCTCACTAGGCATGTCGGATGACTTAGAAACTGCCATTGCTAGTGGTAGTACCATGGTAAGAATTGGTACTGCCATTTTTGGGGCTAGGCCTACGAAACAAGCTTAACGAACTTATTTATGACAACAACTTCTTTGCGTATTGCATTTATTGGCGGCGGCAACATGGCGGCAGCTCTTATTGGCGGCCTCATCAAAAATGGCGCCCAAGCTCAGGACATTCTAGCCATTGACCCAATGCAAGCAACACGCGACAACCTAGTGAAGAACTTCCAAATTCAGGTGGCTTCTGACTGCGATGCCGCTAAAGCATTCTTAGCAGCAAGTGATTTAGTGATATTTGCTATTAAGCCTCAACAATTTTTTGAGGCAGCTACTCAATTTAAGTCGGCGCTTAATGGCTCAGCCACGCCGCTAATTTTAAGTATTGCTGCTGGTATTCGGATTGAAGACATGGTTCGCTGGGTTGGTTACGATCGAATCGTTCGTGCGATGCCAAATACTCCTGCATTAATTAGCAAAGGCGTCACCGGTTTATGCGCCAACAAGAGCATTTCTGCTTCAGATCGTCGCAATGTCGAATTGGCATGCCAAGCAGTTGGATCCTATACGTGGGTTGATACTGAGAACCTGATTGACGCAGTCACCGCAGTTTCTGGAAGTGGGCCTGCGTATGTATTTGCCTTTTTAGAAGCATTACAAGCTGCAGGGGTAAATCAAGGACTCAATAATGAGCAAGCCAAATTACTCGCCATTGAGACGCTCGTTGGTGCAGCGATGTTGGCAGCCAATTCTGAAGATTCGCCAACAACGCTTCGCGAAAAGGTCACCTCCAAAGGTGGCACTACCTTTGCTGCACTTGAAGTCCTTCGAGAAAAACAATGGGGGGCAACTTTGAATGAGGCCATCGATGCGGCCGCTAAGCGCGGGGCTGAAATGGGGCAAGAGTTCGGCAAGACAAACTAAGGCTATTACTTAGGCGGTTAGATACGCCAAGGCAATACCAGCAAATAAAAAGGCGCCCAACCAATTGTTGTGCAAAAAAGCTTTAAAACATTTCATTCGCTCACGCGTACGAATTAATGTGAAATGGTAAATCGCGCAAGCAACTGCCAAGATTAAGCCCGCAAAATACCAAGCGTTTAAATGCTCTTCCAACGCGATATAAGTCATGATTCCAAAAAACATGACATAACAAATCATGATGCAAGTCACTTCATACTTCCCAAACGTAATCGCAGAAGTTTTAATACCCAACTTCAAATCATCTTCGCGATCAACCATGGCATAAGCAGTGTCGTACGCAATTGCCCAGAAAATATTAGCGAGTAGCATCCACCAACCCGCACTCGTAACTTCCCCTAATTCAGCAGCAAATGCCATCGGAATACCAAACCCAAAGGCCACTCCCAGAACTGCTTGAGGCATTGCAAAAAAACGCTTCGTAAATGGATAAAGCACTGCAACTGCTACCGCGCCTACAGATAAAAATTTCGTCAATGTATTAAGCGGCCAAATGAGCGCGAATGCTATTAGAGCCAAGACGGCGGCGACTAACAAAGCTTCTTTTTCTGAAATCTTGCCAGCGGTAAGCGGTCGTTCTTTTGTCCGTTGGACATGCTTATCAAAATCACGATCAGCATAATCATTGATGGCGCAACCTGCACTGCGCATCAACCATGTGCCAATAACAAAAATAAGCACATGAGCGATTGGCGGCTGCCCTTTGCTTGCAAACCATAAAGCCCAAAGTGTAGGCCATAAAAGAAGCAAGGTGCCAATTGGCTTCTCGATTCGAATGAGATAACCATACGCTTTTAATTTTTCCAGAATAAGGTCATTCATAGGTATTTCAGTCTCAAGCGAATGTGTGCAATAGAAGCATTATCACGCTTTTAAATAATCAGCTCGACTTCCAAGCCAGCGATGCAAGTGCTTTGTTGCCAAATCTGGCGATTTTTCCAATAAATCATGTGCCAAGTCTTTCACCAACTCGACTAGCCAGGCATCTCTCTGCAAATCAACAAAACGCAGCATTGCCTCACCAGACTGACGCGATCCAAGTAGTTCACCAGGACCTCGCAAAGCAAGATCTCGTTCAGCAATCACAAAACCGTCTTGAACTTCTTTTAAGGTTTGTAAACGCTCTTTCGCAGCAAGCGATAAAGCTTCACTGTACATCAACAAACAAACAGATTCTGCTGCGCCTCGACCAACTCGACCTCGAAGTTGGTGCAATTGCGAATATCCAAATCGCTCAGCGTGCTCAATAATCATGAGCGATGCATTCGGCACATCTACTCCCACCTCAATTACCGTAGTCGCAACCAATAACTGAATATCTCCACGAGTAAATGCGGCCATGGTTGCTGCTTTTTCTTCGGCGGATAAGCGGCCATGAACCATCCCTACCTTGAACTCAGCCAACTCTCTACTTAAAAGCTCAAATGTTTCAACGGCAGTTTTAAGCTGCAAAGCCTCAGACTCTTCAATAAGAGGACACACCCAATAAGCTTGTCTTCCTCGCCCAAGTTCATTGCGAACCCCTGCAATGACCTCATCGCGACGACTTTCTTTAATTAATTTCGTGACCACAGGCTTGCGTCCAGGTGGTAGCTCGTCAATAACCGACACGTCTAAGTCAGCGTAATAAGTCATGGCTAAGGTTCTTGGAATAGGTGTCGCCGACATCATCAATTGATGCGCATAGATTTCTTCTTGCCCGTTCCGGGAATGCAACTGCAGTCGTTGCCTCACACCAAATCGATGCTGTTCGTCAATAATTGCCAATCCCAATTTGGCAAACTCAACGCCTTCTTGAATTAACGCATGCGTTCCAATGGCAAGTTTTGCCGCTCCAGAACTTATCGCTTCTTGAGCCAAACGTTTCTCTTTAGCTTTGAGACTACCTGATAACCAAGCAATTTCGACCCCCAAGGATTCGAACCAAGGTACAAATTTTCGATAATGTTGTTCGGCCAATATCTCCGTTGGAGCCATTAACGCAACCTGATAGCCATTATCAATGGCACACGCTGCAGCCAAAGCTGCTACTGCCGTCTTACCACTTCCAACATCGCCCTGAAGCAATCGGTTCATTGGATAAGCTTTTGCCATGTCCACAAACAGTTGATCAGCACTTCGCCTTTGAGCAGACGTTAATTGAAATGGGAGTAGTTTTAAAAGCCCGTCAGCTAAACCATCTCGTTTTGGCTCTAATTGAGGTGCTCTACGTTTTTTTCGTTCAGTATGGGCTCGTTGCAATGACACTTGCTGAGCAAGTAGTTCTTCAAATTGAACTCGCCGCCAGGCAGGATGAGTTCGTTCTAGCAATGCCTCTTTATCAACATCTGCCGGCGGATGATGTAAGGTACGAATGGCATTTTCAAGTGAGGGTAATTCGGCAATTAAATGCTGCTTAAATTGATTACTAGCAAATTGGGGAGGAAACAGTTCCGTCAAAAAAGGGGTAATCGCTGGATCCTTCAATGCTTTATCAATTGCTCGCCGCAAAATATGCTGACCCACCCCTGTCGTCGTTGAATACACGGGCGTTAAGGTATTGGGTAGCGGTGCATCCGCAGGAACTGCCTTCACTGTTGGATGAACCATCTCAGGACCGTAATAGCCAGAGCGAATTTCGCCACGAACACGCAAATGAACACCAACTGCCATTTGTTTTTGTTGACTTGGGTAAAAATTGAGAAAGCGCAGCGTGAGAGATTCTTCATCGTCCTCAATCGTCACTACCAATTGGCGCCTAGGTCTAAACATGACGTCACAACGAATTACTCGACCCTGTGTTTGCACCGATCGTATGGCACCTCTAACCAAAGCTTCTTTTATCGGTAATAATTCAGTCTCGTCTTCATAACGGATAGGCAAATGAAGCGCCAACGCCTGCGGGGTATCCAATCCCAGCTTGGCTAATGGTGACTTTGTTTCCTTTTCCGACATGTTTAGAATCGATTTAACCGTTTATTTAGCTAGTAAAACATGAAGTTGTCAGATTTTGACTATCACCTGCCAGAAGAACTCATTGCTCAGCATCCGCTTGCGAAGCGGGATGCAAGTCGCTTATTGGAAGTTCTTCCGAATCCGGACGATTCTCAAAAACCACAACTGAATGATCGTATTTTCACCGAAATTGAAACTTTGCTGAACAAAGGGGATTTACTGGTCTTTAATGACACAAAAGTAATACCAGCAAGAGTATTTGGCAAAAAAGACAGCGGCGGCAAAGTAGAACTATTAATTGAGCGTGTTCTTGGAGAATTTACAGCACTTACTCAAATACGTTCATCCAAAACCCCTAAACCTGGCACCACTATTTGGATAGGCAATGAAACCAATCCAATTAAAGTCGAAGTAATTAGCCGACATCAATTTCCGAATTCTGATGAACTGTCGCCTTTTTTTGAAGTACGTTTTGAAAAAAACTGTCTAGATAGTCTTATTGAGTTTGGCGAACTTCCATTACCACCCTATATTGAACATACTCCGGATGCATCTGATAACGAACGTTATCAAACCGTTGTCGCTAAAAATCCGGGGGCAGTCGCCGCACCTACTGCCGGCCTTCATTTCGATGAGGCTTTAATTGAGCGATTAAAAGCTAAAGGAGTAAAAATTGCATTTGTAACCCTCCATGTAGGAGCTGGCACATTTACCCCTGTTCGAACTGAAGATCTATCAAAACATCAAATGCACTTCGAACGCTACTCGATTGCCCAAGAAACATTCGATGCAATTGAAAACACCCATCAAGCTGGCCACCGTGTCGTTTGCGTAGGCACCACTTCGTTGCGAGCGCTCGAATCCTCGGTTCAATTTGGAGCAAATGGTGATACCAATTTATTTATTACTCCAGGTTACGAATTTAAACTCGTTGATGCATTAATTACCAATTTTCATTTACCAAAATCCACCCTATTGATGCTCGTGAGTGCTTTTGCTGGTATGAATTCGATTAGACTTGCATATCAACACGCCATTGAGCACCGCTATCGCTTCTTTAGCTATGGGGATGCTATGTTTTTAACTCGATCATGACCGACGCCAACAAACGCCCTTTAAACACTTTGAATTTCCAGGTTAGTCATACTGACAGCAAGACTCATGCCCGTCGTGCAAGTTTTCAATTACCCCATGGAACCCTACAAACACCTATGTTTATGCCTGTGGGAACCTATGGTTCGGTGAAGGCCATGACACCGCGTGACTTAGAAGAGGCGCACGCTCAAATTATTTTAGGTAATACCTTCCATTTATGGCTGCGCCCGGGTCTTGATGTAATCAAACACTTTGGCGGATTACATGACTTTATTGGCTGGTCCAAACCAATTTTGACCGACTCGGGTGGATTTCAAGTATTTAGCCTCGGCGCCCTTAGAAAAATTACGGAAGAAGGTGTTACCTTCGCATCCCCAGTTAATGGCGATAAATTATTTATGTCACCAGAAGTGTCTATGGAAATTCAGGCGACGCTTAATAGCGATATCGCAATGCAATTTGATGAATGCACGCCTTATGAAACTAACGGCATACCAACTGACGAGAAAACCGCCAGACACTCTCTCGAACTATCCTTACGCTGGGGACAGCGCTCAGTCAATCGTTTTAGAGAATTAAATACAGGCAATGCTCTGTTTGGAATCGTCCAAGGTGGCATGTTTGAACACTTACGAGACCACTCACTCGCCGGAATCGTTGAGCAAGATTTTGATGGGGTTGCGATTGGCGGCTTATCGGTTGGTGAACCAAAACCCGAATTTGAACGAATCCTAAGTCATATTGGACACAAACTGCCCAACGATAAACCGAGATACCTCATGGGCGTTGGCACGCCTGAAGACTTAGTATTTAGCGTCTCTCAAGGCATTGATATGTTCGACTGTGTCATGCCAACTCGTAACGCACGAAATGGTTGGCTTTTTACTCGCTTTGGCGATCTAAAACTTAGAAATGCCACTTACAAGGAAGATAAACGCCCACTCGATGTAAGTTGTTCTTGCTATACCTGCAGGAACTTTAGCCGCGCCTATTTGCATCACCTCCAACGCGCGAATGAGATTTTGGGTTCACAACTCAACACAATTCATAACATCCACTACTACCTCAATCTCATGTCAGAAATAAGGGATTCACTGGAAAAAGGAACTTTTAGTGAATTTGTCCTGAAATTTCATGAAGATAGAGCACGCGGCGTGAATGACTAGATACTGAAAAGTAATCACAAATTCACCATCAAAGTCCGTTAAAATCAAAGGTTTGTATCAATTACTGTTTTACAACCTAAATGAGCGTTTGGTCGACACCATCGACTAAACCCATTTTTCATATAAAGAGGAAATACTATGTTCATTAGCAACGCATATGCACAAGCTGGCGCAACTGCAGATGGCGGCCTTTCATCCATCATCATGATGGTTGGTATGTTTGCTGTTTTGTGGTTCGTGATGATTCGCCCACAAATGAAGCGCCAAAAAGAAATGAAAGCTATGCTCGAAGCTCTCGCGAAAGGTGATGAAGTGGTAACAGCTAGTGGCTTACTCGGTAAAGTGATCGAAATGAACGATCAATACGTGACCGTTGAACTTGCTGCCAACATGCAAGTAAAAATGCAAAAAAATGCTATTACTGCCGTTTTACCAAAAGATACTCTTAAATCTATCTAATCAATCTGTATGAATCGTTACCCGCTCTGGAAATACATTGTTATTGGAGTAGCACTCCTTATTGGCGCGCTTTACTCAATCCCCAATTTATTTGGTGAAGCACCTGCAATTCAAATTGCTGGTGCTAAATCCACCTCTAAAGTTGATTTAGACATTCAACAACGTGTGGATTCTGCTTTAGCCAAAGCGGGTATCGAAACAACTGGCAGTTTTTATGAAGCCCAAGGCAACTCAGCCACTGTCAAAATTCGTTTCAAAGATACCGACACTCAAATCAAAGCAAAAGATTTGATTGAAAAGGCTTTAAATAACGATACAACGGAACCTGACTTCATCGTCGCGCTTAATTTGCTATCGAATACCCCTGCATGGCTTAATTCAATTAACGCGTTACCAATGCCGCTTGGTCTTGATCTTCGTGGCGGCGTTTATTTCTTGTTACAAGTAGACATGAAAGGCGCCCTTGAAAAGAAAGTAACGAGCTTAGCTACCGATGCTCGTAGCCGCTTACGTGAAAAGTCGATTCGTTACCAAGGTATCGAGCGCAATAACGACAACCTCAGTGTGAAATTTGCAGATAATGATCAGGCCGATCGCGGCCGTGAATTCTTAGCAAACTCAATTCCGGAAATGAATTTCTCAACCGAGAAAACTGCAGATGGATTTAGAGTGGTTGGCCGCTTCAAAGAAAATGCAATCAAAGACATTCAAAGTAATGCCTTGCAACAAAATATTTTGACTCTTAACAAACGGGTTAATGAACTTGCTGTTAAAGAGCCAGTCATTCAAAAACAAGGTGCTGATCGCATCGTCGTTCAATTACCAGGCGTTCAAGACACTGCCCGTGCGAAAGATATTATTGGCCGTACTGCCACTCTCGAATCTCGCTTAGCCGATCCAATTAGACCGTCTATTGGCGCTAGCGAAACCCCTCCTGCAGGGATGGATGCGTTCCGTTTTGGGCCTAACCAACAAGGCGTGTTCAAAAAAGCTGTCATCATCAGCGGTGAGCGCATTATTGATGCTAGTGCAGGCTTTGACTCTAGCCAACGACCTGCAGTGAACATTACCTTGGATGCTGCTGGTGGTCGTGCAATGCAAGAAACCACTCGTGAAAACCTTGGCAAACCAATGGGCATGATTCTCTTTGAAAAAGGCAAAGGTGAAGTTCTAACGATTGCAACCATTCAAGGTGAGTTTGGCTCTAAATTCCAAATCACAGGTCAGCCAACCACACAAAGTGCCAATGATCTTGCGCTATTGTTGCGTGCTGGATCACTTGCTGCACCAATGGAAATTATTGAAGAACGTACGATCGGCCCAAGCCTTGGCGCTGAAAACATCGAAAAAGGCTTTAAGTCCCTCGTCTATGGTTTTGGCGCCATTGCGATTTTCATGGTGATTTACTACCTCCTCTTTGGTATGTTCTCAGTCCTAGCTTTAGGCGTAAATTTGATTTTGCTCATCGCTGTTTTATCGATGCTTCAAGCGACACTTAGCTTGCCAGGTATCGCGGCGATGGCCTTAGCTCTTGGTATGGCGATTGACTCGAACGTGTTGATTAATGAGCGCGTCCGCGAAGAATTACGCCTAGGCGCCACTGCTCAAGCCGCAATCTCAGCTGGCTTTGAAAAAGCATGGGCAACGATCTTAGACTCTAACGTCACCACCTTAATTGCAGGTTTGGCACTTCTTGCATTTGGTTCCGGCCCAATTAAAGGTTTTGCAGTGGTTCACTGCTTGGGTATTTTGACTTCGATGTTCTCTGCGGTATTTTTCTCACGCGGTCTCGTCAACCTTTGGTACGGACGCAAGAAAAAACTTCAATCTGTTTCAATTGGCCAAATTTGGCGCCCAGATTCAAAATAAGGCTATTCGATCATGGAATTTTTCAGAATCCGTAAAGACATCCCATTCATGCGCCATGCATTGGTGCTCAATGGAATTTCGATTATTACTTTTTTAGCGGCTATTTTCTTCCTCTGGCACAAAGGCCTCAATTTATCGATTGAATTTACTGGCGGTACCGTCATGGA
>CAYFKO010000003.1:27611-35957 GCA_964343765.1 uncultured Polynucleobacter sp.
GTCATGGAAGTTCAATATACTGAAGCTGCGCCACTCGATCACATCCGAACAGCGATGGAAAAGCTGGGTTACGCTGAAGCAAATGTCCAGAACTTCGGTAGCTCACGTGATGTCATGATTCGCTTGCCACTCATTAAGAATGCCTCTGGTCAACCCGTGAGTGCTGCTGAGCAAAGCAATAGCGTGATGAGCGAATTACAAGCAATTGATAAAAGTGCTAAGTTACAGCGCGTTGAGTTTGTCGGCCCTCAAGTTGGCGAGGAACTTCTATATGGCGGCATCAAAGCACTCTTATTTGTCATCATTGGCATCGTTATTTATTTATCAGTTCGCTTCGAATGGAAATTTGCGCTTGCAGGCATCATCGCTAACTTACATGACGTCGTCATCATCTTAGGATTCTTTGCCTTTTTCCAGTGGGAGTTCTCACTCTCTGTACTAGCAGCTGTTCTTGCCGTCCTCGGTTATTCCGTTAACGAATCCGTCGTTATCTTTGACCGTATTCGTGAAAATTTCCGTAAGTTCAGAAAACTGAATACCCATGAAATCATCGATGGCGCGATCACAAGCACTATTAGCCGTACGATCATTACCCACGGCTGTACCCAAATGATGGTCCTTGCGATGCTTTTCTTTGGCGGTCCAACACTACATTACTTCGCAGTTGCACTAACGATTGGTATTTTGTTTGGTATTTACTCATCTGTGTTCGTTGCTGCTGCAATCGCTATGTGGCTTGGCGTAAAACGCGAAGACCTCATTAAAGGCGATCGTAAAAAAGAAGACGATAAAGGTCGTAACGAAGACCCAAACTTTGGCGCTAAGGTTTAAACCCGCGCCAAAGTTGTAGCGTTACTCTGGAACAATTCCAGCAGCTTTGAGCGTTGTTCTCCAACGCTCAACATCTTTTCTCAAGAAACTACCTAAATATTTTGGCTGCGCCTCTTCAGGCGTTGCCAAAATTGCACTCATATCTTCAAAACGCGTTACTAAAGCAGGGTCTTTAAGCGCTTGATTCAAGGCATTCGTTAGCTTATCAATCACAGGTTTTGGTGTGCCTTTTGGCGCATATAAACCATGCCAAACAGCCAACTGAAAATTAGGCATACCGGACTCCGCAAATGTTGGAACGTTTGGCAATGATTTGAGTCGCTGTTTAGTAGCTACCGCAATTGGCTTAAGTGTGCCAGCCTTGATATGACTTAAGGTACTGGCAGGCTGATCACACGTTAAATCAACTTGGCCGGCTAACAAATCATTTAACGCTGGTCCTGTACCTTTATAAGGAACTGCAATCCAATTCGATTTCGTGGCGATTCGCATCAAGGTTTCACATAACTGCGAAGTCGCTCCAACCCCAGCATTTGCAAAATTTAACTTTCCAGGATTAGCTTTGATATAAGCCAAAACTCCTTGCAAGTTATCCGCAGGGAAGTCTTTTCGGGCAACTAAAATCATTGGGACATCCGTAACAAATCCAATCGGCTCAAAATCGGCTACTGGGTCATAAGGCAATTTGGCATATAAGGCAGGAGCACTAGCATGCGCCATGTTATGAAATAACAAGGTATAGCCATCATTAGCCGCTCTTGCAACCCTAGCAGCGCCAATCGTGCCACCGGCACCTCCTGAATTTTCAACAACAACGGTCTGCCCCAGGGTTTTGGACATACTTTGAGCCAAAATGCGACCTAGGACATCGGTTGACCCTGCTGGCGGGAATGGCACCACCATAGTGATGGTCTTGTCAGGATATTGAGCAAATGAAATCGCCGAGATAAACCAACAACTAAATAAACAAAGCCGTGCCACACGCTTAAGTGAGTTCTTCATAAGGTCTCCTAATTTTTATTGATTAAATACCGTGGTATTTATTTTTTTATTACATACATATTAATACGAATTTAAGAATATTTAGCAAACATCTCAAACATCAGGTAACCTTGATTGAGATTAATTTATCTAAAAATTATGAAAAATACAGAAACTATATTTACGAGACAAACCAGTAATGGCCCCATCAATATTGCCTATCAAGTTTTTGGAGAGGGCCCTCCTTTGCTACTTGTTCACGGTTTTCCACAAACAAAAATCATCTGGCATCGAGTCATTCCACTTCTGAGCAAGCATTTCACCCTCATTACTCCAGACTTACGTGGTTATGGGAAATCATCAAAGCCGCAGGGACTAGAAGACCATTCCAACTATTCAAAACGGGAAATGGCCCAGGATCTCGTGGAACTGATGAAGTCTCTAGGTTATGACTCATTTGATCTCGTCGGTCACGACCGAGGCGGACGTGTGTCGCATCGCTTGGCGGCAGATCATCCAAACGCTGTTAAAAAACTCATGGTGCTTGATATTTCCCCAACACTAACCATGTATGAGGGCACAACCATGGAGTTTGCTCGTGGCTACTGGCATTGGTTCTTTTTAATTCAACCAAGTCCAATCCCTGAAAAATTACTTGGGTCAGATCCTTCCTTTGTTCTCGAACAATACATGGGACGTCGCTATCCAGGAAAACAAATTTTTGCGCCTGAGTGCTGGGCTGAATACCTCGCCGGCATGAGTGATCCTGCATGCGTTCATGGGATGTGTGAAGACTACCGCGCAGCTAACACCATTGACCTAGTTCACGACCGACTGGATCGAGCAAATAAATTCAAACTCCCAATGCCACTTCGAGTCCTATGGGGCGAGCATGGACTTGTCAATCAATGCTTTAAACCAATTGAAGATTGGCAAGTCGTTGCTGAAAATGTTAGTGGCCGAACCGTCAACTCAGGTCACTATATTCCTGAAGAAATCCCCGAAGAACTCGGGCAGGAAATTTTAAGTTTCTTTAAGTAAATCCCTAAAACAATTGACGTAAGTGTGCCATCGTTCGTTCGGTGGCACCTCGATAGTGATTGGCAAACTGGAGTGCCGCATTCGATGCCGCTTCCAAAGCGTTGGGATTGTTAATCCATTGCTCTAAAGAATCGGACAATACCTCTGGGGTGGTAGCAATCGCCGCACCAGCAGTTAAAGCATCAACACTTGCCTGTGAAAAATTAAAGGTATGCGGGCCCAAAATAACAGGTTTAGCAAGCGCGCAAGGTTCAATTAAATTTTGTCCTCCAAAAGGCAATAGACTTCCACCCATTAAAACAAAATCACTCATTGCCAAATACATCGGCATTTCTCCCATTGAGTCGCCAATGAATACATCAGCCTCTATCTTTGCATTGATGGAAGTTTGAGATTTACGAACAAAACTAAACCCAGCATTCGCTACTAAATTAGCAACTTCGTCAAAACGCTGCGGATGCCTTGGGACAATTAGTAATAATGGTTTTTGTGGATGCGCTAGACGTTTCCAGGCTTCTAGAATGAGCTCCTCCTCACCTTCGCGCGTACTTGCTGCACAAACAACTAGACGATGATCTAGATTTGAACGCCATTGAACGCCTGCATTAATCGCCTCCGGATTTAATGTCACATCAAATTTAAGGTTGCCCGTCACCTCACAACGAGTGACCCCCAATGACTGATAACGCTCTTGATCTAATGTTGTTTGCGCTAAAACTTTATAAAAGCCTTGAAATAATTGACGGCCTAAATTACCAAATTTGGCAATACGACGAGCACTTCGATCGGATAAGCGCCCGTTAATCAATAACAAAGGGAACTGTTTCTTCTGACTATAGAAGACAAGCGTTGGCCATGCCTCGGTTTCCATAACAGCGCCCAATAATGGCTGAAAATGCGCCAAGAAACGAGCAACTGGCCCACAACCATCGTAAGGCAAATACGCTTGCACTAGAGAACCATTTGCTATGGCATTTGCAAATAAATCAGCGCCTGTTTTTCGACCGGTTGGCGTCATGTGCGTTAAAACGATGACTTGCCCTTGCGCCAATAAAGCTTCAATCAATGGAGCTGCTGCCCTCGTCTCACCTACCGATACCGCATGAATCCAAACTGGCTTTTGCTTAAATCCTGGATTGGAATAAAAACCTAAACGCTCTGCCCAATGTTGGCGGTAACCTTTTTCAAAGCGCCCACGCCACCATAAACGAATAAATGCCAAGGGTAGTAGTACGAACCATAACAATTGATAAATGCCATATACCAATAAAAACATTAGGCCCCGCTGGTTCGAAAAAGAACCTGTATTGGGGGCCTTAGTCATGATGCGATTGGTTAGTAATGTTTTACTTAATACGCTTTGCAAGCTCAATCGCTCGACCAATGTAATTGGCCGGCGTCATCGCTAACAAATGTTGTTTTGCATCCGCTGGGATTTCTAGCTTCGATACAAACTCTTGCAAGGCTTCTTTTGTAATGCCTTTACCACGTGTCAATTCTTTTAATTGCTCATACGGATTTGCAATGCCATAACGACGCATTACTGTTTGAACAGGTTCCGCCAAGACTTCCCAGCAATTATCTAAATCTTCTGCCAAACGTGCCGGATTGGTTTCTAACTTACCCAAACCTTTGAGCGCACTTTCATACGCTAATAAGCTATGGCCCAGCGCATTACCCAAGTTACGCAATACAGTTGAATCGGTTAAATCACGCTGCCAACGTGAGACTGGTAATTTTTCAGATAAGTGCTTGAGCAATGCATTGGCAATACCAAGATTGCCCTCTGAGTTTTCAAAGTCAATTGGATTGACTTTATGCGGCATAGTAGATGAGCCAATTTCGCCAGCTTTTGTTTTTTGCTTGAAATAGCCCCAAGCAATATATCCCCAAATATCGCGATTCATATCCAACAAAATCGTATTTGCACGTGCGAACGCATCAAATAATTCGGCCATTGCATCATGCGGCTCAATCTGGATCGTATAAGGATTAAAGGTCAAACCTAAACGCCCTTCAACGACTGATTTAGAGAAAGCTTCCCAATCATAGTCAGGGTACGCAGATAAATGCGCATTGTAATTACCAACCGCACCATTCATCTTGCCAAATAATGGAACTGCTTCAATGACGCTAATCGCACGTTCTAAACGCTTAGCAATATTGGCCATTTCTTTTCCAAGTGTCGTTGGTGAAGCTGGTTGACCATGCGTTCTTGAGAGCATTGGAATGTCAGCATTGTCATGCGCCAATTTAACGAGAGTAGCATGCACCTCTTTTAATTTAGGCAATAAAACATTGCCACGAGCTCCTTTGAGCATCAAACCATGCGAGGTATTGTTGATGTCTTCCGAAGTGCAGGCAAAATGAATAAATTCGCTAGCCGCTTCTAATTCAGCATGACCCGCTACTTTTTCTTTCATCCAGTACTCGACTGCCTTCACGTCGTGGTTCGTTACTGCCTCGATGTCCTTAATACGCTGAGCATCGGTATCAGAAAAGTTATCTACCAAACCTAAGAGGGTTTTTTCTGAGGCGGCACTAAATTTAGGCATATCCGGCAAACCCGATTGCGCAAGAGCAATTAACCAATGAACCTCAACCGCAACACGCTGACGCATAAATGCAGCTTCAGATAGCCATGGGCGCAAAGCATCTGTTTTGGAGGCGTAACGCCCGTCTAATGGGGATAAGGCACTTAATGTGGAAATGGATGAAGACACGGTTTTACTCGATTTGGATTAAAGATATATCATTTTAATTGTTTCCAATTATCAACACCTATAAAAGAGACTAATCATGAAACTAATTGCCTCCTTAACCAGCCCATACGTCCGCAAAGTCCGTATCTGCTTGATTGAAAAGAAAATCGACGTCAGCCTTGAATTAGTCGATGCTTGGGATCCGAATACCCCCCTCATTAAGAGCAATCCCTTGAGCAAGGTTCCTTGCTTAGTCATGGATGACGGTGGTGCTATGTTTGATTCGCGCGTCATCGCAGAATATGTAGATTCTTTAAGTCCTGTTGGCAAGCTTATCCCTGGCGCCGGCAAAGATAGAGCGGCAATTAAGACATGGGAAGCATTGGCTGACGGCATCTTGGATGCGGCGATTTTGGCGCGTATGGAAGTTGCTTGGGCTCCTCGTGTCAATGCTGGCAAAGTTAGTGATGCCTGGATTGAGCGTCAAATCGAGAAAATTACCCGCGCCTTAGCAGTTGCCGCGAAAGGACTCGGTTCAAATGCTTGGTGCCACGGCAATCAATACAGCCTAGCCGATATTGCGCTTGGCTGCGCTCTTGGCTATCTTTTGTTCCGCTTCCCTGATATCAAATGGCAAGCAGCACACCCTAATTTAGCGAAACACTATGAAAAATTAGCGAAACGTTCTGCGTTTAAAGAAACACTTCCACCTGCTTAAGGTGACAGGCAGGGGTCATCTAAATGATGATCCCACCGCCTAAACATATTTCACCATCATACAAAACAGCTGACTGGCCAGGTGTCACTGCCCATTGAGCCTCGGCAAAGCTCAGCGTGAATTTGGTTGGATCACTCGTCTGCGAAATATCACATGCTGAATCCGCCTGGCGATAGCGGGTCTTCGCAGCGTACCGATTAGGTATTGACTCTGGTGGCGCACCACCAACCCAACTTGCATCTGCGGCAACTAAGGTCTTCGCTTGAAGAAGTGGATGTTCATGACCTTGCACGACGACCAAGGTATTAGAGGGCATATCTTTGGCGCCCACATACCAAGCATCACCACTTCCGTCACGACTTCCACCCAAACCAATACCTTTACGCTGACCGAGCGTGTAGAAAGCCAAGCCCATATGCTGTCCAACCACCTGACCCTCAGGGGTTTTCATGGGACCTGGTTGACTTGGCAAATATCGACTCAAGAATTCTCTAAAAGGTCGCTCACCGATGAAGCAAATACCAGTTGAGTCTTTCTTTTTTGCGTTTGGCAGACCAATTTTTTCAGCGATTTCTCGAACTTGTTTTTTATGAATACCGCCAAGAGGAAACATTACACGACTTAATTGCTGTTGATTGAGTCGATGCAAGAAATAACTTTGATCCTTAGTAAGATCAGTAGCCTTTAAAAGCTCTACTCCTGTCGCATTTTGTCGAACCCGTGCGTAATGACCAGTCGCAATCGCCGTTGCACCAAGTCGCATCGCATGATCCAAAAAGGCCTTGAACTTAATTTCCGCATTACAAAGCACATCCGGATTAGGCGTTCTTCCCGCCGAATACTCTCTCAAAAACTCCGCGAAGACACGATCTTTGTATTCTGCTGCAAAGTTAACCGCTTCGACATCAATTCCAATAAGATCAGCTACCGAAGCGACATCCAACCAATCTTGCCGGGTTGAACAATATTCAGAATCATCATCGTCTTCCCAATTTTTCATGAAAAGTCCAATAACTTCATAGCCTTGCTGCTTCAATAACCAAGCTGCAACCGACGAATCGACTCCACCGGACATGCCAATAACTACCCGCGATGGAGGTTTCACCACCTGATAATTATTCGGATCGAAAGGGTCTAAATACATGGTCATAACACCCCCTATTGTAGAGGCACAGGGTTTTTATCTACTTTGCCCCATTAAAAGGCATTCTCGGCATAAACTATAGGGCCAATAGTTATAGAAAAAGGAAAAACGTATGCGCATCGGTATTCCGCTCGAAACGTGGGCGGGTGAGTCTCGAGTAGCCGCTACCCCTGAGACGATTAAAAAATATGTCGCGGCAGGTCATTCTGTCATAGTTCAATCCAATGCCGGTGTGGCCGCCAGCGTTCCTGATGATGCGTACACCGCTGTGGGAGCTTCGATTGGTTCCGCCTCTGACGCTTTAGGGGCCGAGCTCGTTCTTAAAGTTCGAGCGCCCAATGCGAATGAACTCTCGCAAATGAAATCTGGCGCGGTCTTATTAGGCATGCTTGATCCATTTGATAATGCCAACAATGAAGCCATGGCAAAGCAAGGCATCACAGCATTTGCGCTAGAAGCCGCACCTCGTACAACTCGCGCACAAAGCATGGACGTTTTATCATCGCAAGCGAACATTGCTGGATATAAAGCGGTCATGGTGGCAGCACATCACTACCAACGCTTTATGCCAATGCTCATGACGGCGGCGGGTACCGTGAAAGCTGCGCGCGTCTTAATCTTAGGCGCGGGTGTGGCGGGGTTACAAGCAATTGCCACTGCAAAACGCTTGGGTGCTGTGATTGAAGCATCCGATGTTCGCCCTGCAGCTAAAGAACAAATTGAGTCTCTTGGCGCAAAATTTGTTGACGTTCCTTTTGAGACTGATGAAGAACGCGAAATCGCACAAGGTGTAGGTGGTTATGCGCGCCCAATGCCAGCGTCATGGATGCAACGTCAAGCGGCTTTGGTTGCTGAACGCGCCAAACAAGCGGATATCGTGATTTCGACGGCGTTGATTCCAGGACGTAAAGCACCAACTCTGTTGCATA
>CAYFKO010000004.1:0-12866 GCA_964343765.1 uncultured Polynucleobacter sp.
ATATTTGAGGCATATGGCTTTGTAAGTCCGTATACCGCTTTAATTATGGGGATGTTGGTTTGGGGAGTGAGCCTCATATTGGCAGGTTTTTTATTTACCCAAGTTGAGTCAAAAATTGGATTGCAAACTTTTAAAAAATATCTTGTAACACGATGATTATTTTTCATTTAATCGTTATCCAGAATTTATTGAGAGGGTATCAACGATGATGCCTCCAGTAGGATTGGTATTTTTATCAAAGCATTTAAGTGATGTTGAATCAGACTTGACTCTATTAGGTAAATGGTTGTCCAATTTGGGGCTTGAGCACCTGGTGGAGCAGTCCCCAATCTCACAAACCCCGTTAGGTGATTATCAATCGTCAACGAGGCTCAATTTGGATGCGTTTGCTAGGCTTACACCCAATTTTGATACCTTAGAAATTTCCTCTTATCTTTTAGCCAATGTGGCTAATGATCAATGGAATCTAGCGAGAGAAATTCTTGTTTCATTGCTGGCCAGTCCATTTGCTTGGAAATTTAGTTCGTTTGATTCTTTACAGTCTGCTATCAGAGTTCGAGAAAATATCGTTCATGCCGCAAAGAACACGGCGTTAAATTTTCATACGAGTGAGGCCGAGCGACCAGAAGATATGTGGACGTATAAGGAGGAGACGGGCTTCATTATTCTGCCCGGAACTTCTCTAATAGATGCGCTTGTTAAAGCAACTCAACCCGGTATTTCAGGTACTTATTATTCTTTCTCTTGTTATCGAGCAACAGAGTACGTTATTCTTTTGGCGCTAGCTCAAGAGGCGGCGGTTTATTGTCCAAGTTTCTATCAACAGTTGCAAAAACAATGGGAAACTAAAGCAATCATGTCTGGTCGTTTTCATGATGTGTTTTTAATCGAATATGGCAGTATGGATGATCCTTTGCCGATAAATTATTACGTACCTGGAGATCGTGTTTGGTTTAGAAATCCAGATGATCGCTCATCGGATGTTGAGGGATTTGAAGGGTCGTGGGTTTTTTATTTGGGTAATGGGATGTTCCCAAATTTTTGGAAGTTAAATCAGCCATTCACGTTACAAGATAAATGTTTGGAAGTATTTCATTGGCGAGATGGAGTTGTTCATGCCGATAACGATGTACTTGCTATGGATGAGTCAGTGGTTGAGCGTGAGGTGGCGTTAACTAAATTGGATCCTGAAAGATCCCAAGCCATTATGAATCGAATGTATAGACTGCGAGACCCTAAGGGTGTATATGCCGATGGGGGCTGTATAGACGCTACGCGCGAATCTCCTCGTGCGCTGATTGGTAATTTAGATTTAATTAAATTAGATATCTAAGTTTTTTAAAATTTGAAAAATTTCTCTAAAGGCTTTTGGTGGTTTAGAAGATTCTTTTTCCTTTCTTGCATTCCTAATTAAGGCTCTGAGGTTTTGAACATCTAAATCAGGGTGAGAAGCAATTAGTTTGGTAAGTTCTTCATCATTTAAAAGTAGTCGTTCTCTTAAATTTTCAATGTGATGGAGTTTTGCGGTTTCTGCCTTACTTACACCTTGAATGGCATCTAAACGACCTTGAATAGCATTGAGCTCATCCTCATCCAATCGTCTCATAAGCTTTCCAAGATATTGCTTGTGACGACGAAGAGCTCCAAAGCTTTTGATTTTGTGAGTTTCTAGAAGAGCATCTTTAATCGACTCTTCAATGGGAATTGTTTTAAGTGCATCCACACTTAGGCTGGCCAAGGTCTCGGCTAGCTCCTGAAGGGCATGCATTTGTCTCTTGACCTCAGACTTGCTTGGGCCAAAATCATCGTCATCTAAAAATTCATCCATGGACCTATTTTACATAGGCCAGCGAATGTTTTTGGACTAAATCGTTTGACCTTTATTCCACTTTGCCAATTTTTTTGACAGTTTCAGCCATCCTATTGGCATCTTTTGCCCAGTAGGTTGAAAATTCTGGCGCATCCAGATATTGAATGGGGCTGCCGGATGCATTAATGACAGATTTAACCCTTTCGTCATTTACTGCCAATTTCGCAGCGTCACGAAGTTTATTGACAATAGCATCAGGAGTATTACTTGGGACAAAAATCCCAGCCCACTGTGCAAACTCAATTTTCACACCGAGTTCTTTAAAGCTTGGCACGTCAGGAAGGCTGGCAAGTCTTCCATCGCCCCAGTGGGCCAAAGCACGTACTTTTCCTGATTTAATATGTTGGACGATAGATGATGGTCCTGTTGCTAAGGCATCAACTTGGCCCCCTAATAGGCCAATGATTGCAGGGCCAGCACCCGTGTATGGGATATGAGTCATTCTGAATTTATCAGCAATTTTTAACATTTCCATAGGAACGTGCATAGTTCCATAATTACCAGATGATCCAAAATTAAATTTGCCGGGATTCTTTTTCATGTCAGAGGCAAATTCAGAATATGTTTTCCATGGGCTATCGCTACGAACCACTAAAACTGTAGGGTCTGCGGTAATGCGGGCAATAGGCTTAAGTTGATTTAATAAGAAGGAAGGTTCTTTGCCTAGAATTTTGTCTGCCTCAGGAATAATTGAGATTGATGAGAGTGCCATCAAGATGGTGTATCCATCAGGTTTTGCTTTAGCGACATAGGCCATGCCGATGCCACCTCCGGCCCCAGCTTTATTTTCGACGATGACGCTTTGCCCAAGTTGTCTGGATAGTGCTTCTGCAATAGGTCGGCCAACCGTATCGGCAACTCCACCAGGAGGGAAGGGTACGATCATTGTGATCGGCCTGGTTGGCCAGGTTTCTTGGGCTGACAATAGTGAGCTAAGCGTAAGGCAGAAAAGAACTATAAAAGTTTTTACAACGCCATGTTTTAAGCCAAATAGAGGGGTTAGGGTCATAATCAAGTCTCCATATATTTTTTGTAATGCTACTACAATATGACAATAAAAAAAGGAGACTTCATTTATGAGATTTGTTGCATTTAACTTAAATAATGACCCAACTAAAAAGACTCGAATAGGTCAAATTGGATTAGATGGTTCAAAAGTTCAGGAATTTGAAATTCCTGGTAATCATGATCAATCGGGAGTGCTAGCTTTTTTATGTATGCATTTGGATGGAAAATCTCTTGGAAATGCTTCTGCTAGTCATTTATTAAGTGAGGTGCAATTGTTGGCGCCAATTCCAAGGCCACGTCGTAATATTTTTTGCGTTGGGAAAAATTATTATGAGCACGCGAAAGAGTTTGCGCAGAGTGGTTTTGATAGTAGCGCAGTAAAGCCTGGGGATGATATTCCAACTGATCCAATTATTTTTACGAAAGTTCCGGAGTCAGTTATTCCATCAGGAACTTCCATTGAAATTCCAAAAACTGTTTCACAGGCCATTGATTATGAAGCAGAGCTTGCTGTGATTATTGGCAAAGGTGGTAAAGGAATTTCTGAAGCCGAGGCTATGAATCATGTTTGGGGTTATACCATTATTAATGATGTAACCGCACGTGATTGGCAGAATCGTCATAAGCAGTGGCACATGGGTAAGAGTTTTGATACTTTTGCTCCAATGGGGCCGTGTGTGGTGACAGCAGACGAGCTGGATGGTCAAAACACATCGGTCAAGTTATGGGTAAATGGCGAACTTCGACAAAACGCCGTGACAAAAGATTTGATATTTAAGATTCCAAAATTAATTGCCACTTTATCCGCTGGCATCACGCTATATCCAGGAGATATTATTGCAACAGGAACTCCAGTAGGTGTTGGTATAGGTTTTAAACCGCCAAAATATCTGGTAGCGGGTGATGTTGTTAAGGTTGAGATTGGTGGAATTGGGTCGATTGAAAATCCTGTTGTGAATGCTAGTGAGTAAATTCGATAAATGATGCCTAAAAGCCATCCTCCCAAGTTACTAACCATTGCGGGTTCCGATAGTGGAGGTGGTGCAGGCATTCAAGCTGATTTAAAGACGTTTAGCGCATTTGGTTGTTATGGCATGTCGGTTATTACGGCAATTACTGCCCAAAATACGAAAGGTGTTACTGCTACTCAGAACATTGATTTGTCTGTTATTGCCTCACAAATTAATGCTGTGATGACAGATATCGGTGCTGATGTGATTAAAACAGGGATGTTAGCAACGCCAGATATTGTCAAAACAGTCAAAACTTCTTTATCTCCTTATTCGAATCAATGCTTAGTTGTTGATCCGGTTTTAGTGGCAACCTCTGGCGCAAGTTTGGGTGGTACTGATGTTGCGCAAGCGATATTGCGAGACCTCTTTCCGTTAGCATCGATTGTTACGCCAAATTTATATGAGGCGGGTATTTTTTTAGGGCGAGAAATATCCAAATCAAGTCAATTAGCTGATGCGGCAGCTGATTTATTAAAATTAGGCGCAAAGGCAGTTCTATTAAAAGGCGGTCATTTAGAAGGTAGGCAATTGATTGATCTTCTATTGATCAATGAAAATGGGATTACCAAGGTTGTTGAATTTAAGCACGAGAAAATTTCCAGTCTAAATACACATGGAACAGGTTGCACATTAGCTAGTGCAATCGCTTGTGGACTTTCTAGAAAACAAAGTATGGAAGATGCAGTGGGTCAGGCGATTGATTATGTTCAAGCAGCAATAAAAGCTGGTGCCAATTTAAAAATTGGTGCTGGACCGGGCCCTTTATGGCATTTTTATTCTGAAAAGTGACTTTGAAAAGCTTGGATACTTTCAAGTGGTTTTTCAGCGTTGATGATTGCTCGAACAACGGCAATTGAGCCGACGCCTGAATTTAGGACAACATCGATATTGCTCAAGTCAATGCCACCTATGCCAACAAGAGGGTAATCTTTCATTAAAGCCGCGTATTTATATAGGCGGCCAATTCCTTGCGGTGATGTTTTCATGCGCTTAAGAGTGGTAGGGAAGATGGCGCCTAGCGCTATATAGCTAGGACTATGTTGGTGAGCAACCATCATTTCAGCATAGCCATGTGTGCTGATTCCTAGATGTAAACCTGCTGCTTTAATCTGTTGAACATCAGAATCCTCAAGGTCTTCTTGTCCTAAATGAACGCCATAAGCTTGATGTTTAATAGCAAGTTCCCAGTAATCATTAATAAAGAGTCTAGTGTTGGTATTTTTTACTGCATTGATAGATTCAATAACTTCCTGCTCTATTAGATCTTGATCATTTGATTTAAAGCGAAGTTGAAGTGTTTTAACTCCAGCATTGGTAAGTTGTTTAATCCAATCGGCGGATGGGGCGACTACATACAAACCTAAATCCTTTGGGCAATTAGGAGAGGGATTTAATTTAATAGGATTTGTAAAGTATTCAAGGGAGTCTGGCCAGTCAGAGGCGGACCAGTCATTGAGATTGTTGGTCATTTTTGACCAGGCATTTGCAATGCACTCAGCATCGATTTCAATAAAACCTAATTTGGCAGCTGCTAATTTTGCAATTAAGTAAACTGGATTCGAAGAGCTTAATTGCGATTCATCAAAAATTTCTTGAGTGTCTAAGCAGAGGTCTTGATGTGCTTCAACAACTAGGTCAGCAAGATCTCTAATTTCTTTTGAAATCATGCTTGATGCCAAAAAGGAGTGCCGATGACAGGGGTGCTCGGTTGAGCATTTTCTTGTTCAGGAATCGTTCCCGACAAGAAAGCTAATCTCCCAGCCTCAACGGCTTGTTTAAATGCGAAAGCCATTTGTACTGGGTCAGTCGATAGTGCAACAGCTGTATTGAGAAGTACTGCGTCGTAGCCCCATTCCATTACTTGGCAGGCATGCGAAGGAAGTCCAAGGCCCGCATCAACAATTAGTGGCACGTCCAGACGCTCACGTAATAATTTCATGGCATAAGGATTAATAGGTCCTTTACCTGTTCCAATTGGAGCTGCCCAAGGCATGATTGCCTGGCAACCTACATCAACAAGACGTTGGCAGACGATTAGATCTTCAGTTGTGTAGGGTAAAACGTAAAAGCCGTCTTTGATTAATCGATCTGCAGCCGCAACTAAGTCAAGTGTATTAGGTTGCAGAGTGTAATCATCGCCTATTAATTCGAGTTTTATCCAATTTGTTTCAAATACTTCCCGGGCCATCTGAGCGATAGTGATAACTTCTTGGATGCTATGGCAGCCTGCTGTATTTGGAAGAACTGGTGTATTGGATTTTTTTAGAATATTCCAAAATTCAGAATTGATTTCATCATTATTAGCGCCTTGACGTCTCAACGATGCAGTAATCATTGCAGGACGAGCAATTGAAATCGAATTTTCTAGAATTTTTGGTGAAGGGTATCTCGATGTGCCTAATAGAAGCCTACTGTCAAAAGTTTGACCATACAAGTTGAGAGAGTCGGTTATTGTCATAGTATTAGCCGCCAGTAATGGGTGAAATGATCTCAATTTGGTCATTTTCCTGGAGAGTGATTGAGTGATATTCGTTCTTTGGTATGAAATGTTGGTTGATAGCTAATGCAAAGGGATTTTTGGGGTTAACCAAAATTATCAGCTCATTTAATGAGCAACCCTCATTAACTTCTTTTAAAGATTGATTAATGAATACTTGCATGTTCACTTTCTGACTCAATTAAATTAAAAGTATTGGCAAGTGAATAATCATTCGATTGAATGATTGAGGTTGTTGCATCTAGGATTGCGGGAGAAATCATAAAGCCATGTCTATAGAGGCCATTGATTCGAATTAGATTGTTATTGTCTCTATATATCTTTGGTAAATTATCGTTTAAGGTTGGCCTACATTGAGTTGTTGTTTCTAGAATTCGAGCTTCAGCAAAACCAGAATGAACTGAATAGGCAGCGCTTAAAAGCTCTAAGCTTGATCGAACACTAATAGGCGATAAGTCCTCAGATTCGATCTCGGTTGCGCCGATAACAAAGACATTATTTTGTTTTGGAGCAATATAAATCGGATATTTTGGATGAATTAATCGTGTTGGTCTGTTGAGGCTGACTTCGGGTGCGTGAAGCCTAATTACTTCACCCCGAACACCTCGAAGATTGGTTAGGTCATTTTTGGCGCCCAGGCCTCTTGTGTCAATCACCCATTGATATTGTTGTACAGGAAATTGCTCTATATCAATTACAGTATTCCAATGGAAGTTCACTTGAAGTTTTTTACACTCGAACGCTAAGGCTTCCAAAAGTTGGCGGTTATCAAGTTGTCCTTCATTTGGTAAGAGGAGCCCATTGCTTAAGCTTGAATTAATGCCAACTTCAAGTGATGAAATAGAAGATTGATCAAGGGCTTGAGGATGGGCAAGGGCGCTATTTGTTTTACAGGTTTTATTAATTAATTCTTTGAATCTTGTTGCTTCATGTGCATCTTGCCTATGCCAAAGGATTAATGTCCCATTTTGTTGGAAGAAGACTGGTTTACAAAGGCTGTTAATTAACTCTTTCCATTTGGCTAGGCTATAGATTCCCATATTAACCACATTGGGTTCAGTTATGGCAGACTCAGCTAGCGGTGCGAGCATTGCTGCTGCCGCGAAGGCGGCGGAGTTGCTTGCATCATCATTGCCTTTTTCAAATACTTGAACTGAATAATTTTTTCTTGCTAAATCCATGGCAAGGAGGCGGCCCATAAGGCCGCCGCCAATAATTGCGATAGGTTTAGAAGTTGTCATACTGAAATTACTTATTGATAGATTTCACTGCCACGTTTTCTAAATTCAATGGATTTTTCTTCCATGCCTTTTTTGGGATCTGCTTCAAGTGTGGCTGCATAATCACGAACTTCTTGGGTAATTTTCATGGAGCAGAACTTAGGGCCGCACATTGAGCAAAAGTGTGCAATTTTTGCTCCATCAGCAGGTAAGGTTGCATCGTGATATTCGCGAGCGCGCTCTGGGTCAAGACCTAGATTGAATTGATCTTCCCAGCGAAATTCAAATCGAGCTTTTGATAGGGCGTTATCTCGCAATTGCGCGCCGGGAAGTCCCTTGGCGAGATCGGCACCATGAGCAGCAATCTTATAGGTAATAATTCCCTCACGGACATCTTCTTTATCAGGTAAGCCTAGATGTTCTTTTGGTGTGACATAGCAAAGCATTGCTGTACCATACCAACCAATTTGGGCTGCACCAACACCACTGGTGATGTGATCGTATCCTGGTGCAATATCAGTGATTAGAGGGCCTAGGGTATAGAACGGCGCCTCAAAACAATGTTTCAGTTCCTCATGCATATTTTGTTCAATACGTTGCATAGGAACATGGCCTGGCCCCTCAATCATTACTTGAACATCGTGCTTCCAAGCGATGTTTGTAAGTTCACCCAGGGTATGAAGCTCACCGAATTGAGCTGCGTCATTTGAGTCAGCAATGCAGCCTGGACGCAAGCCATCACCAAGACTAAATGAGACGTCATACGCTTTCATGATTTCGCAAATTTCCTCAAAGTGCGTATATAGGAAATTTTCTTTGTGATGGGCAAGGCACCATTTCGCCATGATTGATCCACCTCGAGATACGATACCAGTGATGCGATCGGCAGTTAAAGGTACATAACGTAACAATACTCCCGCATGGATAGTAAAGTAATCCACTCCTTGTTCAGCTTGCTCAATGAGAGTATCTCTAAACATTTCCCAAGTTAAATCTTCAGCCTTGCCGCCCACCTTGTCGAGTGCTTGATAGATAGGTACTGTTCCAATTGGTACTGGAGAGTTACGAATAATCCATTCGCGCGTCTCGTGAATATGTTTTCCAGTTGAAAGATCCATGATGGTGTCAGCGCCCCAACGAATCGACCAAACCATTTTCTCTACTTCTTCATTGATGGATGAAGTGACGGCAGAATTACCCAAGTTCCCATTAATTTTTACTCGAAAGTTACGACCAATGATCATTGGTTCCAACTCAGGGTGATTGATATTGGCAGGAATAATGGCTCTACCAGAAGCAACTTCTTGTCTGACAAATTCAGGAGTAATTTCATCAGGAAGATTTGCTCCAAATGAATGACCAGGGTGTTGTTTTAGTAATTGTTTGTAGGCAGGGTCATTGCGAAGTTTTTGCAGTCCAAGAGATTCACGTAGAGCCACGAATTCCATTTCTGGGGTAATGATGCCTTTACGTGCATAGTGCATTTGAGTGACATTTGCACCATCATTCGCAACACGTGGCGCATTAATGTGAGCAAATCGAAGATGCGTTGTTTCCGGATCCTTAGCTCTTGCAACTCCATACGAAGAGGTTGGGCCATTTAGTTGCTTTGTGTCGTTGCGTTCAATGATCCAATTTGAGCGAAGTCGAGGAAGTCCTTCCTCTAGATTGATTTGAATGTCTGGATCACTATATGGCCCAGAAGTATCGTATACAGGAATGGGGGGGTTAGTTGAGGTATCACCACCAGTAATTTGCGTATTAGTTTGCTCGATAATACGAATAGGCGCTTTTATATCTGAGCGGCTCCCTTTTAGATATGTCTTCTTAGAAGCAGGGTATGCAAATTTTTGCCCTAAATCTTTTTCTAAGGAATCTAATGAAGGTGCTGTATCTATTTTGCTCATGGGTCTCTCCATAAATTAATCTATGGACGAAATCTAGGAGCTATTTGAGAAACTTCCCACGCCAGCATTATCTGGATCGGGTGTAAGGGTAATTCTCAGCCACCAATAGCAGCACCCCTGTTTCATCCTCATCGTTATTTTAGACGAATTTGGACGTTTATAGATAGATTGAGGCTAAAAGTATTAAGATAGCAGGAACAAAAGTGAGGGGATATAAGTTTATGAAATATATGAAAATTAGAACGCTAGTGGCTTTATTTTTGCTAATTTCAACTCAGGTAATGGCTCAGGAATGGCCTACTAAAGCAATTAAATTTGTAGTTCCATTTGGTCCGGGTGGGGCAAATGACTTGGTGGCACGAGCTGTAGCTCAAGGCGTATCCAAAGAATTGGGGCAGCCAGTTATTATTGAAAATAAACCAGGTGCTGGTTCAGTTCTTGGTGCGGAAATAGTTGCTAAGAGTGCGCCTGATGGTTATACCTTTCTTGCTCCTGCAGCAGGCATTGTCACCAACTCTTTGATTAAGGCAAAGATGCCTTATCAAGAAGGCGATTTATTGCCAGTTGCAATGATGGCGGTAAGTCCATCGATTATTGTTGTTCCAGTGGATTCGCCTATTAAAGATTTAAAAGGCTTAATTGAGGCATCAAAACGAGGTAAGGGAGTCAATTTCTCTACTGCTGGAACGGGAAGTACCCCTCATTTTGTGGCTGAAATGTTAAAAATAAAGTCAGGCGGGAAGTTCGAAATCGTCCCTTACAAGAGTGGATCTGAGGGTATGGTTGCCGTCATTTCAAATCAAGTCGATGCAACATCGGAAGCAAGTGTAGTTGTTATTCCTCAAATCAAAGGTGGAAAACTTAAGCCAATTGCTTCGACTTGGAATAAACGTATATCGGCTCTGCCTGATGTTGCGACGACAAAGGAGCAGGGATACGGTGATGTATTTATTGGTCACTGGAGTGGCGTATTTGCTCCAAAGGGAACATCGCCAAAAATTATTGAAAAAATGAATAAGGCAGTTAATGCAGCTTTGGCATCCAGTGAGGTTAAGGAACGCTTTTTACCCCAGGGGATTGAGCCTGTTGGCGGAACAGTTGATTCATTTGTGAAATTTATTAACGCTGAGCGTAAACGGCTAGCTGTAATCGTTAAAGCATCACAAATGCATGAAGATTAAATAAGTACCTTTATTGCAGAGCTGTTTTTATTTTTTTTGCAAACTGGATGGCATGAGGATTATCTCCGTGAATGCATAGAGTATCAGCATTTACATTAATCATCGTGCCATCTATTGTTTTAACTTGTTTATTTTTTGCCATTCCGATGACTTGTTCCAGCGCTAGCGACTCATCGTGGATAACGGCATCAGGATGCGTCCTAGAAACTAGAGAGCCGTCATTGTTATAGCGACGATCTGCAAAGACCTCTTCCCAAACGGGAACCCCAATCCTTTTAGCTTCATTAACGAGCTCGCTACCAGCTAAAGCAAACAATCGAATGCCATTACCCAGATCTTTGAGAGCTAGCGCAATACCCTTAGCAATTTTTGTATCTTTAGCGGCTTGATTGTAGAGAGCGCCGTGCGGTTTTACGTGATGTAATTTTCCACCGGCTGCCTGAACAAATCCCAATAGTGCTCCAGTTTGATACATGACGTAGTTATAGGCATCTTGTTCTGATATGGCTATTTCTCTTCTGCCAAATCCAAGAAGATCGGGCATGCCAGGATGGGCCCCAATTTTGACATTTTTTTCGATTGCAAGTTTAACTAATGAGCGCATTCTGGAGGGGTCCCCTGCATGCCAACCGCAGGCAATGTTTGTCGAGGTGATGTGTTCAAGAAGCTCAGCATCATTTCCCATCTGCCAAGCTCCAAAACCTTCTCCCATGTCGCTATTAATATCAATGCTCATTTGCTGTCTCGGTAGTTATTGTTGATGCTGTCAATTATATTTTCAATATGACGTTGATTGCGAACGTTTAGTTCATCAGCGGTCTCTAAAGTAACTTGTTCTAATCTTACTTTATCACCAGGTTTTAATTGAGCGAGAATTGAAAAGTCGGCCTGGATAATGTCCGCAAGAAGCGGGTAGCCCCCAGTAGTTTGATGTTCTGCAAAAAGGATGATAGGTTGATTCGAAGGTGGTAATTGAATGCTTCCCATTGAAATACCTTGAGAGAGAATACCTTTTGGGAGATTAGAAGGTTGAAAGTCCGATTCGAGGCGAATTCCCATTCGATTACTTTGATTTGAAATGGTCCATGTTGATTCCCAAAATTTAGACTGATCAGCCTTCGAAAGTAATTTTAAATGTAGCCCTGGGAGTGCATGAAGCAGGTGCTCGCCATTATTAGGGAGGTAGGGAGGTGGAACTCCCCATTTAGTGAAATTTACAGAATTATCTGTATTCGATAGCTTTGCTAACACAGGGGTGTTTAGAAAATTGCTAGGATTTTTCAAAGGAATGACATCCATTTTTTTAAGCGCAGGAAAACCGATATCTGCGCTTAGATGACTCCCTTTTTTTTCAAGGCAAGCAGGGATGTCGAAACCACCAGACACTGCTAAAGTGATGCGAAAGCCTGGCTTTAGGATTGAAAATGTTAACGTGTTATTTTGCTTAATCCAAACTGGTCGATTACCTTTGACTTCAATGTCATTCACTTTGGCTTGGCAATTGGTTCCAACCCAAGCAATTAGGCTATCTTGTTTAAATAAAATCTTTGGTCCTGTCGAGGTAATTTCAAGAACCTCAGTATTAATTGGGTTGCCCACAAGTGTATTGGCAATTGCCATACTTGGTTGATCCACTGCCCCCCCGGTGCCTACTGCCAGATGAGCCAGGCCTTCTCTTGGATAATCTTGAATAGATGTTAGTAGTCCAGGAGTTAAGATTTGAATCGCGTGCTTTTGGTCGTCCAGAGATTGAGAGAATCGGTAACTATTTTGAGTATGATTTTTTTGTTCAAGGCGATGTAATTCATCCAAGCTTATTTCTTCAATGAATAGTTGGTCGCCTGGTGAGAACAGGCTTGGAGGTTTATTTTCAACAGAGAAGAGAGTATCAGGGGATTTGCCGATAATATTCCATCCACCTGGAGTGTTTCTAGGATAAATGGCAGTTTGCAGATCAGCTATGGCCACACTTCCTTTGGGTACGGATGGTCTAGGACTTGTCTTTCGAGGTAGTTTTAATTTTGGATTTAGGCCACTAAAGTATGCAAAACCGGGCATAAATCCCACAATATCAACTGTATATATTTGTGATTTATGAAGCTGTATAAATTCATCAGTTGTCATGTTGCAAGATCTTGCTGCGTCAGTGAGATCTAATGCAACTTCGGTG
>CAYFKO010000004.1:12876-27715 GCA_964343765.1 uncultured Polynucleobacter sp.
TCATTTACTTCAATTAAATCAGCGGTGATTTTTTCAATTTCTAGAAGTAAATTTTCTCTAAATAGAGAAATATCTGAATTACATTTAAAACGAATCAGAATTGAATTGAGGCCAGGGATGATGTCACTGATAAAAGACATTTTTTTGACGCGCAAATAATCCGTTAATTCATGAACCTTTTTAAGAGGCTCTTTCATGTCCGAAAGATCGATATAAATACCTCGATCTCCCATAGGTTTGCAGTATTTCAACGAATTCAAATCAATGTCGCCTTAGGGTAATTACTTAGAACTTCTTGGTAGTTTATAAACTAAAAAAATCGTGTATAAAGTAAATGACTCATACGAATTTAAACCTAAAAGATAAAGGAGACAAGATGAGTAATAACGCTGATACCAGCCTGACTGGGTTCTATAAGACCATGAATCCCAAAGAGAAGAAAACTTTTTGGGGTTGTTTCTTAGGGTGGGCTCTTGATGGCATGGATTTCATGATTTATCCATTAGTCATTGGAACAATTATTACTTTATGGCAAGTTGATCGTGGTATGGCTGGTCTTGCGGTAACGGCCACATTATTAGCTTCTGCATTTGGTGGATGGTTTGCTGGTTACTTGGCCGATCGAATAGGACGAGTCAAGACATTGCAAATAACGGTTTTGTGGTTCTCGTGCTTTAGTTTGATTTGTGCATTTACTCAAGACTTTAATCAATTAATGATTGCTCGAGGCCTTTTAGGATTTGGTTTTGGTGGTGAGTGGGCAGCAGGTGCTGTTTTAATGGGGGAGACAATCCGAGCTGAGTATCGAGGTCGCGCAGTAGGCACAGTTCAGTCTGCCTGGGCGCTTGGTTGGGGTGCAGCTGTCCTCATGCAAGCCATTCTTTTCACGGTACTTCCGCCGGACATGGCTTGGCGAGCAATGTTTGCTTTAGGTTTCTTGCCTGCACTTTTGTTGATCTATATCCGTCGTCACGTTGATGAGCCCGAGCTTGCAAGTGAAGCTCGCGAAAAGTTGGCGTCACAAGGCAAAGCTCCATCTATTTTGGAAATTTTCAAACCAGGTGTTTTGAAGACAACCATCTTGGCATCAATTTTAACAATGGGATGTCAGGGTGGGTATTACGCGATTTCTTCATGGGTGCCAACGTTCTTAAAGACAGAGCGTAAATTATCTGTAGTTGGTTCCACTAGTTATCTAGCATTTTTAATTGTTGGAAGCTTCATTGGTTATCTTGTTGGTGCATGGATGGCTGACCGGTACGGTCGCCGTAAGCTATTCATTATTTTTGGCATTGGCGCAGCACTTCTGACTCTTGCTTATACACAGTTAGAGATAACCAATGAAATGATGATGTGGCTTGGATTTCCGCTTGGATTTTTTGCAAGTGGTTATTTCTCGGGGATGGGTGCATTTTTAACAGAGCTTTATCCAACAAGATTGCGTGGCTCCGGTCAAGGATTTACCTATAACTTTGGCCGTGGAATGGGGGCCTTATTCCCAGCTTTGGTAGGATATTTTTCTGTTAAATACGGATTAGGTAATGCGATTGCACTCTTTGGATGTTTTGCCTACGGAGTTTTTGTGTTGGCAGCTATATTGCTACCAGAGACAAAGGGACGTGAGCTCCAAGCTGATTAAGCTTTTCTAAATGAGGAAAAGGGCTGCTAAAGCAGCCCTTTTTTATTTGCTTTGAATTAATCGAGAGCTCAAGGTTAGAAGTGCTTGCGACAAATCTTGCTTGATGGCGGTTTGATTAGCGTGTTGAATTTCTTCAAAGATGAACTCCATTTTCGTGTTTATTAGTGGATGTTCCTTAGATAAAATTTTTGTAATCGAATCCTTAGTAATGTCAGCCTTATTGAAGACGTGATGATCAGGAAAAATGATAAAAAATTGAAGTTCATTGCAGATATCGGCAAGGAGATTTGCCTCACCAAAAATATTATCTATATAAAAAACATTTTTAACCCCGAAATGTTTTTCGACATTAATATGCAATTTATGAATAAATGATGGTTTTAGTTTGGCAGACTGGAACCCAATAATGAGAAATTCTTTGGTATTTTCAAACGCTTTTTCTAAACTTGAATAAGTGGTCATGCCACGAGAAGCATTTCTATCGATCATTGCGTGAATTTTTGCGATCGAAAAGTAAGCCAAGCCGAGAACGAAGCAGCTAGACAAATCTACCAAGTAATGGGTATAGCTTGCGGACCCAACCGTAATAATTACTAAAGAGCTTTGAGCCAAACCGAACCACTTATTGATGGATTCATCTTTGATGCCTTTTGTAAATGCAAAGGCCATAGCTGCAATCATTAGGATTGAGATGAGAGCTGTTTGCCAAGTTGGAATAACTCGTAAATAGCTATTATTAAGGATGTCATCAATTGCGGTGGCAATGATCACGTTGTCGTCAGTAATAGGGGAGCTTGGCGTTCCTTTAAGAGTTGAGATTCCTGGAGCTGTTGCTCCAATTATGACAATGGCATTCTTAAATTTAGATAAATCAAAATTTCCTTTGCCGTTGATTGAATCGTAATAATCAGCAAAAGAAATTTTTTCATAGGAGCCGTGCTTATTTCTCCAGTTAATTATGAATTCATCTGGTATGTCTTTGGCGTTAACAGATTCATCAAATTGTGCAGCTCGAAGGGCAATCGAAGGCAACTTAAAGTCCTTTTCCGTAAGTCGCGAACTGTAATTTCTTACTATGCCATCATCATCCACTTTTAAATTATTAATTCCCAGTTTGTCATGCGTACCCGAGAAAATTGGAAAGAGAACTGCTATTTTTTCTTGTCCCGCATTAGGAGTGTTAAGTTCAACACCTGAAATGTTTTTTGCCAATACTTGGCTAAGTTTGTCATTTTTTGGATTTAAACGAATAATTGGGAATACAGCGTTTGGTGTGTTGGCTGCTATCTCATTAAAAATCTTATCTGAATCGGGATTAGATTTGTCCAAGTCTGACGCCATGATATTAAAGACAATGCTTTTAGCCCCGGCATCAGCAGTAGAGGCAATGGCTTCAGCAAGAACTTCTCTTGGCCATGGCCATCGGCCATATTTCTCACCTAGAATCGCGAGAGATCGTTCGTCAATATCAAGAATTAAGATTTTTGAATCAGGCTTTGGGCTTGACAATCGCCATTTGATGGCTTGATCGATTGATTCGGATTTCACTTCTGGGTTGTAGGCTTGCCATACACTGTTAATTCCAATGAACACTGTAAACAAGATGGCTAGCCATTTGTAATAGCTCTGACGGCTAGAGCGAGCAATATAACCTAGTCGAGGAGCTATTAACCCAATGAGTAACTGAATTTTGTTATTGCTTGGCAATTAGAATCCTTCGGATTTAATACGGTTAGCAGCTGGCGAATCGATAGCTGCATTTTCAATTTCCGGATTAGAAAGCGCAGTAATTTTTTGAATCCGATCATTTGGGGCTGGGTGTGTTTGAAATAGCAATTGTAGGTCGCCACCAGTGGCTACCTTCGCATTTAATTTTTCAAGAACACTGAGCATTGCTGAAGAGTTATATCCAGACCGAGCAGATAAAGTTAATGAGTCTGAATCAGCTTCGTACTCAGCATCTTTATCGAGACCACGAGCAATTAACTCGCTGCCAATATTTACCAATTTATCGGCGATTGCATCTCCTTTGCTGATCTCTTTTTGAACAAAATTTGCGCCTAATGCAACCATCTTTTGATTTTTGATGACGTTATAGTGGTGGCCTCGATTAACGTGAGCGATTTCATGAGATAAAACAGCGGCAAGTTCATCCTCTGTGCTCAGAATTTCGTATAAACCTCGTGTAATTAAAATGGTACCTCCAGGTGCGGCAAAGGCATTAATGGAGGCAGTATCAATGATGGCAAATGACCATGGTAGATTTTTACGTTCGGAGTGTTGTGCAATATGGTTGCCAACTAAATTTACATAGCGCTGCGCTTTAGGGTTTTCCCAAATTTTAGCGGCTCCCAAAACGCTGGCTGCTACGCCATCTCCAACTTTGATTTCTTCATTGGTGTCAGTGCTGGAGGTCGCGACGGTTACTAGACCACCGACTAGTCCAATGACGCCAGCTGCTGAGGGGCCGGAGGATTTGGATTCTGAAGATTTAGAGTCATTGGGTTTGTTATTGCCAGTGATTCCGCCTAGAACACCGCCAAGAAGTCCGCCAATATTTTGACTAAACGAGAGCGTAGGAAACAAAACAAGGGCAGAGATTACTGAGAAATTAAGAATGGTTTTATTAAGATTTTTCATAATAGATTCTGATTATTTTGTTTCAGGAGGTGTGCCGATATAAGGAACTTGTCTGTCTTCAAGATTCCCGCGTTTAGCAAAGCTAGAAGAATCGCTTGCAGTCACTGCAAATTTCTTTACTCTAGCTAATGCTCCAGTGTCTGGTTTAGAGGATTTGAGTTCTTCTGCAGACAGGCCGCGAGTTCCAGCGGCACTCACGACGTTCCCAGAGCCTAATCGTCCAGAGGCAAGACCGGCTATTGTTGAACCTACACCTCCTGAATTTGTTGAATCAAGACTTATAGAGGAAATCTTTACCCACCCAGTGTTGGTTCCAGACTTAATTTTTGTCCAAAAACCCTTGCGCTCAACTATTTCAATTTTAGTGCTTGCCGCCAGTTTGCCTGCGGAACTTGCAGTGGGTTGAGGATCTGAGCGAAGTTCTTCTTCTTGCTTGAGTGTGCCTGAATTTTGAGCGTAGATAGTTGCAGAAAATAGTCCAACTAAAGTTAAAGATAGGATCTTTAAGGGAAGGGTGGAGGGGACTTTGAACATATTATTGACCTAATCTAGATAGATATCTCAAATTTATAGAATTTATAATAATAAGTAAACATTTAAATGAATTAATAGTCTATTTAAATGTTATAAAGGAAAAACCTAATTGCTTAGGTGTTAAGTACAAATTCCATTCAAATAGGAGCTTTTTATAGTGGTTGGCAGCGTTCATGGAATGACAATTAATCAATTAACAGAAGTTGTTAATCAAGCTACAAATCATTTAAATAACGCCACTAGAGCCGCAAACGCTCAAGATGTATATACAGCATGCTCAGAAGGAAAGAAGGCCCTAAAGTTATTTTGGTCTATTAATCCGAAGATGGATGTACCACCGCAGGCTATGAATAGTTATGATTACGCAAATGATCAAATGAGAGTTTTTGCGACTGTTTATTTGGATGTCTGCGTTCGTTGAATTTATGGGCTAGCATCAATTGAAGCTAAAAATGCTAGTTTTTTAGCTTTGGTGCATAGTTCTTAAGTGCTCTTTTTTTATGTGTAGACACGCAGTAATGCGCAACAAAATTAATCAACTCTTGCGCCGCTAGCCTTGACTACAGTTTCGTATTTTTTGAATTCATTTCGCAGCAACTGTCCAAAGGCCTCGGGGGAGCTAGAAACTGGTTCAGCCATAAGGGAGGCGAAACGAATTTTTGTTTCAGGTGCTTGAAGCGCTTGCACAAAAGCTTGATTCATTTTAGTGATGATTTCTGATGGGGTTTTTGCTGGAGCAACCAGACCCCACCAAGTATCGACAGAAAAACCTTTGAAAATCTCACCGATGGCAGGAGTATCTGGAATGAGGGGGCTTCTATCTGCACTTGTAACAGCTATGGCAGTCAGCTTGCCGCTTTTAATATTAGGGGCAGCTGTTGCCAAATTATCAAAATTAAAATCAACTTGTCCTGATAGAAGGGCTAATTGAGCAGGATTTGCACCATTGAATGGAATATGAACGGCAAAAATTCCAGCGCGCGACTTAAATAGTTCTCCGGCTAGATGTCCGGCGCTACCATTTCCACCAGAGCCATAATTTAATTTACCTGGATTTGCTTTGGCATAACGAATAAAGTCTTTAAGGTTCTGAATCCCTAAACGCTTAGCTGTATCAGAATTCATTACCAATACGTTGGGTACGCGCAAAATTTGTGTAATCGGGGTAAAGTCTGTGTTTACGTTGAATGGCATGCGAGAATAAAGCCAAGGGTTAACTGCATGCGTAGCAGTTGCTGCAATCCCAATTGTTAATCCATCTGGTGGGGCTTTTGCTACAAAGTCGGCTCCGATATTGCCTCCGGCTCCAGGCCGATTTTCAACTATCACTACGCCTAAGCTATCTTTTACTCGCTCAGCTAATATCCTTGCTGTTATATCAATTGGACCTCCGGGCGCGTAAGGAACGATTAGGTGAATTGGTTTGCTAGTTGTATCCGCAAAGGTGTTTAGACAAATAAATAACAGACATATCCATGCAAGCCGATAGTTTTTGATGTTCATGAATAAATAATCCTGATGATCATTTTTTGAAAGGGGTGCGACTCAGTTTACTATCTCTGAATTAATTTCGATTACGAATGCCGTAAGTTCAGCTTTGCAGTAAAAATAACGGAACAGATGTTTCGAAGAGCAAATAAAAAAAACAAGCACTCATGTGCTTGTTTTTTTATTTTGGCTCCTCGACCTGGGCTCGAACCAGGGACCTACGGATTAACAGTCCGGCGCTCTACCGACTGAGCTATCGAGGAATAGCTTTGCATTATAGCGTGTAAAGTTTAGGACTGCAAATTTTTGCTAATATTGCCCTATGATCCTTATAGATAAATGGTCGAAGTTAAAAGAGTATGTATATCCAATTAGGCACGAAGTCTTTGTTGTAGAGCAGTTTGTGCCAATTGAATTGGAACTTGATGAATTTGATCCGGAGGCTTGGCATGCCCTTTGCTTACTAAAAAATTTGCCAGTCGGCACGGGCAGGTTGGTTAGGGAGTTCCGAGGCGTCGAAGAATGGGGGCGTATCGGTCGAATGGCGGTATTAGAGGCTTATCGAGGTCAATATTTAGGCTTATCAATCTTGGATGCTCTCATTGATAAGGCTAGTGATATGGGGATTATTCACCTTTATTTGCATGCTCAAGTATCAGCAGTCTCGTTTTATGAGAAGCGTGGGTTTAAGATTTGCGGAGATGTATTTGATGAGGCTGGAATTCCTCATCAAGAGATGGAATTAAATTTAGGTTAACTAAACCTTGCATGTCTTAATAAAAAATCTGCTGTGACAGCGCAAGCATCAGGGGTTAATTCCTCAGCCAGAACAAGATCGGCAGCTTCTTGAAATGTGAATAATTCAAATGCGCTTACCTCACCATCCTGGTTATGAGGCTGGAAGGAATCCTCGAGATATAAATCAAAGATGAAAAGTTGTTCGTGGTGAAGACCTCTTGGTGGAACAAGTCTTTGAACAGGGAACATGGTCACAGGATTTAGGTGAATAGCCAAGTTATTTGGTGTACCAGCTTCCTCCCATAATTCACGAATTGCGCAGTTACGTATTGTTTCATCCGCACCAATCCCTCCTGCTGCAAAATTATCGAGCATTCCAGGATGGGTGGCTTTATTAGAGGAGCGTCTTGCCAGCCAGATTCGGTGGTTGGAGGCATGTCCGTTGATGTGAACCGCTCGACTTAAAATCCCGAGGGTTCTAAAGGCTGCGCGTTCAAGGCGGAAACGTTCGTGCCCTTGAGCATCTAAAAAGGAAAATGCTTCATCACGCCAACCTGTTATTAGACCTTTATTTCTAAGAAATTCTGCAAGTATCTGAAGTTCAGAACTTAACTCATGTGGCGTTACCGCTAAAAGTTGGAATTCATCTTTGCTAACCTTTAAACCTGCTAGTTCAGACTCATGCGTATTAACAAACTCATCGATATGAGCATGTATTTCTGGGGTAATTAGGCCTATTACCTGGGAATTTAAAGTGACATTAACCCAGTTGTTTGGGGTAGGGCGAATAGTAGTTTCAAGGATCTCTTGAAGAGCCGCTTTGATAGCAGATGATAATTCGCTCATATCTTGAGTGATAATTAGTTAATAATGAATAAAAACAATTTGGAGACTTAATTATGGCATTGAAACATGCTGGTCAGATTATTGCAGATGCACTTCATCGACAAGGAGTTGAAATTATTTTTGGTGTGCCGGGGGAAAGTTTTTTACCGGCATTGGATGGACTGGTTACTTATCAATCTCAAATTCAATTTGTTACTACCCGTCAAGAGGGTGGCGCTGCTTACATGGCAGAGGCTTATGGCAAGCTTACCGGTAAACCAGGCGTACTGATGGTCACTCGCGGGCCGGGAGCATCCAATGCTGCGATTGGCTTGCATACCGCCTATCAAGATTCAACCCCAATGGTTGTCCTAATCGGCCAAGTGGGAACTGATATGGCTGAACGGGAGGCTTTTCAAGAAATTGATTATCGTCGTATGTTTGCACAATCTGCTAAGTGGGTGGGGAGTATAGATCGAGCAGATAGGGTGGATGAATACATTTCCCATGCATTTCATTTGGCACAATCCGGAAGGCCTGGGCCAGTAGTTTTGGCGCTCCCTGAGGATGTATTGTTTGCCAAGGCAGAGGCAAAGCCAGTTGAAGTAGCGCATTTAGTTCGTCCTGGTATTAATCAAGCCGATTTCGACCGTGCGGTTAGTTTGTTGAGTGATGCTAAAAGCCCTATGGTATTAGTTGGCGGAGGAGCTTGGACTTCGGAGGCCTGTCGTCATTTAGAGATGTGGGCAGAAAGGCAAAATATTCCTGTAGCAACAAGTTTTCGTGCTCAGGATTTAATTCGTGGAGATCATCCATGTTACGCAGGCGATTTGGGAATTGCCCCCAATCCCCTGTTGGCGCAGCGTGTTAAAGATGCCGATGTTATTTTGGCAATCGGGCCTCGCTTAGGTGAGATGACAACGAGTGGGTACTCATTATTTGAGGTACCTGTTACCAAGCAGAAGGTAATTCATGTTCATGTAGGCATTAATGAATTAGGTAGTGTGTATCGTCCCGAACTAGCGATTAATTCATCATATGATTTATTTTGCGAATTAT
The DNA here is from genome assembly GCA_964343765.1 of uncultured Polynucleobacter sp. Taxonomy (GTDB): domain Bacteria; phylum Pseudomonadota; class Gammaproteobacteria; order Burkholderiales; family Burkholderiaceae; genus Polynucleobacter. The sequence continues at coordinate 21,800 of CAYFKO010000004.1, forward strand.
TGAACCAATCGCGGATTCAGTTTTCCATCCCTGATGCATTTTCAGGCCAAGCTGCACATAAGGCTTACCTTGAATTCAATGAGCCATTAACGGTTGGCTCAGAGGTAGAGATGGCTCAAATGGTTAGTAAGCTTAATGAGATCCTTCCCAAAGACGCGATTATTGCGAATGGAGCGGGTAATTTTGCTGCATGGGTTCATCGTTTCTATCGCTATGGTGGATTCAGTCAAGGTCAGCGTACTCAATTAGCCCCAACCAACGGGTCAATGGGGTATGGCTTGCCTGCGGCTATTGCAGCTAAGTTAAGTTTCCCTAAGCGAGTTGTCGTGGCTTTTTGTGGCGATGGGGACTTTATGATGAACTGCCAAGAATTGGCAACTTGCGCAGGCTATGGAGCTTATCCGATAGTGATTGTTGTCAATAATGGCATGTTAGGAACAATCCGCATGCATCAGGAACGGGAATATACGAATCGAGTTATTGCTACAAAATTAACAAATCCAGATTTTGTTAAGTTTGCCGAGAGTTTTGGTATGCCAGGTTATAGAGTGACCAAAACAGATGAGTTTTACTCTGTGATTAAGGAGGCAATATCAAGTCCTAAGGGTGCGCTCATTGAAATTCAAACCGATCCGAATATTATTTCGCCAACCAAAAAAATTAGTGACTTTACAAAATTAAAAAAGGAGGCTTGAGCCTCCTTTTTTAATTAGGTGGATATATTAATCGACCTTGGCGCCAGAAGCTTGAACGACTTTTGCCCATTTAATTAATTCGCTGTTAATCATTGCTGCAAATTGTTCAGGAGTATTTCCTGAAGGTTCGGCCCCTTGGGCTAATAACTTTTCGCGAACGGCAGGTGAGTTCAAAGCTTTGGCAATCTCATTTCTTAGTTGATTAACGATAGTTTTAGGAGTCTTAGCAGGAGCTAATAAGCCGAACCATGAGCTTGCTTCGAAATTAGGTAAATTTGCAGCTTCAGCAATCGTGGGTAGATCTGGAACGGCAGGAGAGCGTTTTGCGCTTGTCACAGCAAGAGCTTTCAATTTTCCCGATTTTATAAATCCAATAGAGGACGGGAGGTTGTCAAACATCAAATCAACATTGCCAGCAATTAGATCCGTTAATGCTGGATTACTACCTTTGTATGGTAAGTGCACCATGTACGTTTTGGTCATAGTTTTAAAGAGCTCACCTGACAAATGAATTGATGTGCCATTGCCGCTAGAAGCAAAGTTAATTTTGCCGGGATTGGCGCGAGCGTATTTAATTAAATCATTGACATTGTTGATGTTATTTTTTTGAGCGAAACCTGGATTAACAACTAAGACATTTGGAACTGGTGCCACTAAAGTGATAGGTGCAAAATCTTTTACGGGATCATAAGGAAGTCCACCAGACTTAGCATAAAGTGCTTGGTTAATGCCGTGAGTTCCAACAGTGCCCATCAGAAGGGTGTAACCATCAGGTGCCGATTTAGCAACGATGTCAGCGCCTATATTGCCTCCGGCACCTGGTCTGTTTTCAACGATAACATTCCATCCATTGTTTTTTTGAAGTTCTGCAGCGACTGCTCTGGCAAGAATGTCTGTGGTGCCTGCGGCTGCAAAAGGAACGACTATTTTGATTGGTTTATTGGGGAACTCAGTGTTTTGCGAAAAGCTAACATGAGCGAGCCCAAGGCCTAAAAATAAAGTTAAGACAGAAATAAATTTCTGACGGGAAAAAAATGCATTCATGTTGCCTCCTGTAATTATTTTTGACTAATTTACCAATAAAAAAGATTTCTGTCAGAAATATGATGTCAAGAGATATTTGGTGAGTTGCTTAAAAAATGAGCAACCCAGCTCGAACGCTCTACTGTAGTAACTTTTCGAATAAAAAGTCAGACTTATCCACAAAACCTGTGGATAAGTTCTTACAATTTTTTTAATGATGGTCCCGCCGACAGGAATCGAACCTGTATCCCGCGCTTAGGAGGCACGTGTTCTATCCATTGAACTACGGCGAGAGTATTTATCAAAAACTGCTTATCAAAATCCGCAAAGCGTCAAAAGTTGATTAGCAATATTGATAATAAATCCTGGCATTAGGTATAAGTTAAAAACTGCCATCAATATACCAATGATGGCTAAAGTATAAAGACAACGACTTAGATTCATTAACTTTGATTAAGTTGTTTGTGGTCTTAGTAATTCTTTTTCTTTTATCGGTAGATTGACGAGTCCTGCAACCACACCAAGAGCTATTGCAATCATCCAAACAAGGTTGTAAGTCCCAGTCTTATCAAAGATGTATCCACCTAAATAGGCGCCTACAAAGCTACCAATTTGATGGGAAAAGAACACTATTCCCGATAGCATGGAAAGATATTTGACGCCAAAAATTTGAGCCACGATGCCATTGGTAAGTGGAACAGTAGAAAGCCAAAGGAGTCCCATGAGCGCTGCAAAAATATAGGTGGAAATTGGTGTTAAAGGCAGCAATAAAAAGCCAATAATAACGATGGATCTCGAAGTGTAAATAGCTGAAAGTAAGAATCTTTTAGGGAGTTTTTGACCAAAAACGCCGGCATAATAAGTTCCAAAAACATTGAATAGGCCGATTAATGCTAATGCAATGGTTGCCACTTGAGGGTTTCCAACGGAAGGTATTGAAGCTGACATGTCCTTTAAATAGGGTGCCAAATGAACTCCAATGAATACCACTTGAAAGCCGCACACAAAGTAACCCAAAGTAAGTAGGCGAAAACTTGGATTTCCAAACGCTTCTTTAAGTGCCTGAGAAATTGTTTGATTAGAACCCGATACTTGTTGAATATTTTTTTCTCGCAATCCAAAAGCTAATGGATACATGAGAGTTGCTAAAAGCGCCAGTACTAACAATGCATCATTTGGACCAAACGCTGAAATTAGTGATTGTTCAGTAGGAATCATTAAGAATTGGCCGAAAGAGCCTGCGGCAGCTGCCACGCCCATAGCCCAAACTCGTTTTTCAGGGGGAGAGTTTCGTCCAATAACGCCGTAAACAATACTGTAAGTTGTCCCAGCTTGGGCTAGGCCAATCAGAAGTCCTGCGCCTAAAATAAAGGTAAATCCGGATGTTGAGAGTGCCATAGTAAGAAGGCCGAGCAGATACAGCGTAATTCCAGCCAGCATTACTTTAAAACCACCAAGGCGATCAGCCAGAGCTCCTGCGAAAGGTTGAGATGCACCCCACATTAAGTTTTGCAGACCTAAGGCTAATGCAAAAGTTTCGCGGCCCCAGCCATTAGCTTGTGTGATGGGTAAATTAAATAAGCCAAATCCATGGCGTATGCCCATCGAAAGAGTAACTAATAAGCCGCTTAAGATCAGGATTTTTTTAATGGAGGAAGTTGTATTCACGTTGTCTCTAAATAATGTTTTTTGAACGCCAAGTTTCAATTGTGGATGAATCAATACCTAATTGTGACTCAAGAATCTCTTTTGTGTGCTGCCCTAATGTAGGAGGGGCGCTACGGATCTCGAGAGGGGTTTTGCTCATCAAAATTGGGTTTCTAACAAGATCAACTTTACCTGCAAGTGGATGATCAACAGTTTGTTTCATTCCTCGGGAAATGACTTGTTCGTTTTCAAACACTTCATCAAGGGTATTGATTGGTCCACAGGGAACTCCAACACCTTCAAGTAAAGAGATCCATTCATTTTTTGATTTTTTGCGAGTCATTTCTGTAAGAAGCGGAACTAAGGTATCTCGGTTTTTGACTCGATCTGGGTTGCTTAAAAACCGAGGATCCGTAGCTAGTTCGGGCATTCCTCCGGCTTCTACAAACTTTCTATATTGACTATCGTTACCTGCAGCAACAATCATCCAACTATCCGCGGTTTGAAAGGTTTGGTACGGAACGATGTTGGGATGTGCATTGCCCCAACGTTTTGGTGCAACTCCGGTTGCAAGGTAGTTGCTTGCCATGTTTGCCATGATGGCCACTTGAACATCGAGTAGGGCTATATCAATGCATTGACCTTCGCCCGTTTTATCACGATGTGCAATGGCAGCCAGAATTGCAGTTGTGGCATACATACCCGAAAAAATATCTGCGATGGCAACTCCAGCTTTTTGGGGGCCGCCGCCAGGAAGATCATCTTTTTCTCCGGTAACGCTCATGAACCCGCCCATACCTTGAACGATAAAGTCATAGCCAGCACGTTTTGAGTAAGGGCCATTTTGACCAAATCCCGTTATAGAACAGTACACTAGATCAGGTTTGATGAGTTTTAACGAGTCGTAATCAAGGCCATATTTCTTTAACTGACCAACTTTGTAGTTTTCAATAACTACATCGGTATTGATAATCAGTTTTCGAACAACTTCTTGACCTTCGGGTGTTGATATATCCAAGGTGATAGAGCGTTTATTTCGATTTATGGCCAAGTAATAGGCGGCTTCAGTCGTGTTTTGGCCACTTGAGTCCTTTAAGTAGGGTGGCCCCCATTCCCGGGTGTCGTCACCGCTACCTGGTCTTTCAACCTTGATAACATCTGCTCCTAGGTCTGCAAGATTCTGTCCGCACCACGGGCCGGCTAGGATTCGGCTTAGGTCTAATATGCGTAAATGATTAAGTGGTCCCATAAATAGGGATTTTGCATCAAATTTTTCCTTTCAGTTCGGAGTGTCGCTACAATCTCTCGCCATGGCTACAAGAAAAGAACAGTACAGCGAATCGTCCATTAAGGTCTTAAAAGGCCTTGAACCGGTAAAACAACGTCCAGGAATGTATACCAGGACGGATAACCCCCTTCATATCATTCAGGAAGTTATTGATAACGCTTCAGATGAAGCCCTTGGGGGATTTGGGAAGCACATTATGGTCACTCTTCATACGGATGGAAGCGTGACTGTTGAGGATGATGGGCGGGGTATTCCTGTCGGAATCCATCCAGAAGAGAAAAAACCAGTTGTTGAGTTGGTTTTCACCCAGTTGCATGCGGGTGGTAAGTTTGAAAAAGGCTCTGGTGGAGCTTACGCATTCTCTGGTGGGTTACATGGCGTGGGCGTATCTGTTACGAATGCCTTATCTAAACGATTAGAAGTCACAGTGTGGCGCGAAGGTCAAATTTCCAATTTAGCCTTTGAAAACGGTGACTTAGTTGAAAAAATCAAATCGAAAACGGCACCAATGGGTGATAAGCCAAACGGTACCCGAGTTCGTGCATGGCCAGATGGTAAATATTTTGACTCTTCGGCGATTCCACTCGCGGAATTGCAACGGCTACTTCGATCCAAAGCAGTTCTTTTGCCTGGTGTGAAGGTGACCCTAATCCAAGAAAAGACAGGTGATTCACAGTCTTGGCAATATGCACAGGGTTTGAAGGGGTACTTAGACGAATCGATGGCTCAATTGGGTCATAGTCCAATCATTATTCCTGCATTTGACGGAGAGCACTTTGCTGATCCGGATCGTCCGGGCGAGGATGGTTTTGCCGAGGGAGAGGGTGGGTCTTGGGTTGTGGCGTGGAGTGAAGAAGGAGCGCCAGTTAGGGAGAGTTATGTCAATTTGATTCCAACTCCAGCCGGTGGAACTCATGAGAGTGGATTGCGTGATGGTTTATATAACTCTGTAAAAGCATTTATTGAGATGCATGCGTTGCTTCCAAAAGGCGTGAAATTAATGCCTGAAGATGTTTTTGCTAGAGCCTCATTTGTTCTTTCTGCAAAAGTATTAGATCCTCAATTTCAGGGGCAGATTAAAGAGAGATTGAACTCTAGAGATGCTGTTCGATTGATATCTGGCTTTGTGAAATCTGCTTTAGATCTCTGGCTCAATCAACATGTTGATTATGGGCGTAAATTAGCTGAGTTAGTAATTAAACAAGCCCAGGCTAGAACGAGGGCTGGTCAAAAGGTTGAGAAAAAGAAATCATCGGGTGTTGC
>CAYFKO010000004.1:27725-35210 GCA_964343765.1 uncultured Polynucleobacter sp.
TCATGATATTGCCGTTGCTATTGGTGTGGATCCACATGGTAAAGATGATGAGCCGGATTTAAGTAATCTCAGATACGGCAAAATTTGCATTCTTTCTGATGCCGACGTTGATGGAGCGCACATACAGGTGTTGCTCTTGACTTTATTCTTTAAACATTTCCCTAAATTGATGGAGCGTGGTCATATTTATGTGGCAAGACCTCCTTTGTTTAGAGTTGATGCGCCTGCTCGAGGTAAAAAACCTGCACAAAAAATATATGCGTTGGATGCTGGCGAACTTCAGTCTATCGAAGACAAATTACGAAAAGAAGGTCTCAAAGAAGGAAGTTGGCAAATTTCACGCTTTAAAGGACTTGGTGAAATGAGTGCTGAGCAGTTGTGGGAAACGACATTAAATCCTGATACGAGGAGACTGTTGCCAATTACCACTGGTGAGATTGAATTGAATGAAACAATCAAGACGATGGATATGTTGATGGGCAAGTCTGAGTCAGGAGCTAGACGGGTTTGGTTGGAGGAACGTGGTAACGAGGTTGAGGCGGATATTTAATTATGACTAAGAAAAGTAAAAACTCATCCCAAGAGCCCGATTTGTTTGACCAGTTGCCGCCAGATGAACCGACTAATAAAGGTGGTTCTAATGGAGATGAGGGCGATGTGTTAACACTGGCAACGTATGCCGAAAGAGCATATTTAGACTATGCGATTAGCGTTGTTAAAGGTAGAGCATTGCCTGAAGTGGCGGATGGTCAGAAGCCAGTTCAGCGTCGTATTTTGTTCGCCATGAACGAAATGAACCTAAAAGCAGATGCTAAACCTGTAAAAAGTGCCCGAGTAGTGGGTGATGTATTAGGTAAATTTCATCCGCATGGTGATCAATCGGCATATGATGCTTTAGTTCGATTAGCTCAAGATTTTTCATTGCGCTATCCATTGATTGATGGGCAAGGTAATTTTGGGTCGCGCGATGGAGATGGTGCTGCTGCCATGCGTTACACCGAGGCTAGGCTAACTAAAATTGCTAGTCTTTTGCTGGATGAAATTGATCAGGGCACAGTAGATTTTGCGCCTAATTACGATGGAACGATGAAGGAGCCTAAGTTGCTGCCGGCTCGCTTACCATTTGTGTTGCTCAATGGCGCATCAGGTATCGCAGTTGGTATGGCAACTGAAATCCCTCCTCACAATTTAAAAGAGGTTGCTGATGCCACGATTGCATTGATGAAAAATCCAAAAATTTCTGAGCAAGAAATTTTAAGTTTCATTCCTGGGCCAGGTTTTCCGGGAGGCGGGCAAATCATTTCTTCAACTGCTGAGATTTCTGAAATCTATCAATCAGGAAGAGGTAGCCTAAAAGTTAGAGCTCGCTGGGTTGTTGAGGAATTAGCTAGGGGGCAATGGCAATTGGTGGTAAATGAGCTGCCACCATCTACTTCCACTCAAAGAGTGCTTCAAGAAATTGAAGAGCTAACAAATCCAAAGGTTAAAGTTGGTAAAAAGACGTTAACCCCTGATCAGAATAATTTAAAACAAACTATATTGGGTCTTCTCGACTCTGTACGAGATGAGTCAAGTAAAGATGCGGCAGTTCGTTTGGTATTTGAGCCGAAATCTAAAAATATTGATGTCAATGAATTCGCCAATACCTTATTAGCCCATACTTCATTGGAGTCAAATTCACCAATTAACTTAGTGATGATTGGTAATGATGGAAGACCTCGCCAAAAAGGGATTTTAGAAATTCTTCGCGAGTGGATTGAGTTTAGAGTTCAAACCGTTACTCGACGTTGCACTTTCAAATTAGGTAAGGTGAATGATCGAATTCATATTCTTGAGGGTCGACAAACGATTCTTTTGAATATCGATAAAGTTATCAAAATAATCCGTAATAGCGATGAACCTAAAGCTGATCTCATTAAGGCATTCAACCTGTCTGATCGTCAAGCTGAGGATATTCTTGAGATTCGATTGCGTCAATTAGCGCGTTTGGAGGCTATCAAAATTGAGCAGGAGCTCAAAGAATTAACGATTGAAAAGAAAGAGCTTGAAGGGCTTTTATCAAGCGATTCTCAAATGCGTAAGTTGATCATTAAAGAAATTGAGGCTGATGCTAAAACCTTTGGAGATGCTCGAAGAACGATTATTCAGGAAGAGAAAAAAGCCGTCGCAGAAACTAAAGTTATTGATGAACCAGTAACGGTGATTGTTTCTGAGCGCGGTTGGGTTCGAGCTCGTCAAGGGCATGGGCATGATCCTCAGCAATTCACATTCAAAGCAGGTGATTCGATGTACGGTATATACGAATGTCGTACCGTTGATGTGATGTTGGGATTTGGAAGTAATGGACGAGTTTATACGGTTCCAGTAAGCGAGTTGCCGGGCGCTAGGGGCGATGGAGCGCCATTAACGAGCCTTGTCAATTTGGCGGCTGGCACCCAAATGATTTCCTATTACGCAGGTAACAACGACGACTTGCTGTTGCTAGGAACCCGTTCAGGTAATGGTTTCTTGGCAAACGTTGCTGATATGACGACCCGCAATAAAGCTGGAAAATCATTTGTAGGAGTCGATGCAAAATTTGCACCTGGTGATGCCCCAATAAAGCCAAATAAAGTTTATGAGGGAATGAAATCGGTTGCATGTCTTTCAGAGCAAGGAAGATTGCTTACTTTCGACTTGGATGAGCTCAAGCGCTTACCGGCCGGTGGTAAAGGTGTGATTTTGATGGATTTAGATAAGAATGAACGTTTGGCAAGTATTGCGCCTTACGGCTCGCAAGGTCTTCAAATGATAGGGGCAGGGCGAGCAGGCAAGCCAACAACGGTTGATTTGGACGTGAAAATTCTTAAATCGTTCCAAACTCATCGGGCACGTAAAGGGCATGCCTTAGAGCCTAAGTTGAAAGATGCATTTCTTGTGCAAGTGATTTAGTTGCTATGGGGCATGAAGTTCAATCTCCTTTAGTTTTAATCATTGAAGATGATGACAGTCTGAGAGATGCTGTTAAATCAAGTGTCAGGCTCTTGGGTTATTCACCGCTTGCTTTTGATTCTGTCGAATCATTTCATAAAGCAGTGTTAGGGGGTATTTCTACGATTGGTTTGCACGCAGTTATTGCCGATCAAAACTTGCCAGGAATGTCTGGTTTAAGCTTTTTAGAAAAGCATTTTCAGAGTAAATCAACGCTCCAAAAAATTCTAATAACTGCGATGCCTGATATTGATGCTGATTTGTTAAATAAAAGTGGAATTAAGTTGTTAAACAAACCTCTTGATTTAGAAGATTTAGAAGTTTGTTTAAGAAATGCTTGATTTATATTTCAGCAATTAATTCGATTTCTACGCAAGCGCCTAGAGGAATTTGAGCTACTCCAAAAGCGCTACGGGCATGTTTCCCGTTTTCACCAAACACTTCAAATAATAGTTCTGAGCATCCATTCGTTACTAAATGATGTTCCGTGAAATCTTCTGTAGAGTTAACGAGACTCATAACTTTTACTATTTTTTTGACTTTGTCTAGATCGCCAACATGAGCTTTTAAAGTTGCTATCAAATCAATAGCTATAGATTTAGCTGCTGCTTTACCTTCTTCAGTAGTCATATTTTTACCAAGTTTGCCTACTAAAACCTGTCCGTTTTTTTTAGCAATGTGCCCTGATAGAAATAAGGTATTACCAGATTGATTTGACATCACATAGGCCGCAGCAGGCGCACCTGCAACTGGCAAAGTAATACCTAATTGCTGTAATTTTGATTCAATTTTTCCCACGAGTGATCCTTGGATAGTAAAGATTATTTAGATAAAGTACGCATGGCGCTTTCTAGACCTGCGATTGTTACGGGGTACATTCTATCTTTCATTAGCTGTTTAACAATTCCCACAGACTGTCTATATTGCCAAACATGTTCTGGCTCGGGATTTAGCCAAACAAAAGAGGAAAAATGTTCTAGCATTCGATTCAACCAAACTGCGCCAGCTTCATTATTGTTGTACTCAACAGAGCCGCCGGGTGAAAGAATTTCATAAGGGCTCATCGTGGCATCGCCGACAAAAATTAACTTATAGTCATTGCCATATTTACGAATAATGTCCATGGTCTCATGTTTTTCTGCATGACGCCGACGATTATTTTTCCAAACATAATCGTATAAACAATTGTGGAAATAATAATGCTCTAGATGTTTAAATTCGGTTTTAGCTGCCGAGAAAAGTTCCTCAACGCGTTTGATGTGGTCATCCATAGAGCCGCCCACATCCATTAGAAGTAAAACTTTAATTTGATTGTGTCGTTCAGGCCGCATTTTGATGTCTAGTAGACCTGCATTTGCAGCAGTAGAATGAATTGTGTCGTCAAGGTCAAGTTCAGTTTGATTGCCTTGTCGAGCGAAACGACGAAGTCTACGAAGTGCAACTTTGATGTTGCGTGTACCTAATTCGAGTGAGTCATCATAGTCGCGATAAGCGCGCTCTTCCCATACTTTTAGTGCCGTACGATTGCCGGCAGAAGGGCCTCCAATTCGAATTCCTTCCGGATGATAGCCACCATGGCCGAAGGGGGAGGATCCGCCGGTGCCAATCCATTTGTTACCACCTTCATGCTTTTCCTTCTGCTCTTTAAGGAGCTCTTCCATTCGTTTCATTAGGGCCTCTAAGCCGCCCAGTTTTTCAATGGCAGCTTTTTCTTCGGGAGAAAGCTCACGTTTTAATTTTTGTTCAAGCCAGTCAAGAGGGATGTCGGGGTTGAGAGTAATAAGTTCTTCTACACCTTGAAAGTAAGCTCCAAAAGCACGATCAAACTTGTCAAAATATTGCTCATCTTTGACTAAGGTCATTTTTGCAAGGTGGTAAAACTGATCGATTGATGGCTCGATAACATCATTCTTCATGGCCTCAAGAAGCGTAAGATATTCCCTTACGGAAACTGGAATCTTAGCGTTTTTGAGAGAAAAGAAAAAATCGATCAGCATCTGATTTGAAACTTATCGGTTATTGCGATTCATGAAGACAAGACGTTCAAAGAGATGAACATCTTGTTCATTCTTTAAGAGAGCGCCATGAAGCGGTGGAATAATTGTCTTATTGTCCGCACTATGAAGGGCGTCTGCAGAAATATCCTCAGCCATTAGGAGTTTCAACCAATCGATTAGTTCTGAAGTTGAAGGTTTTTTCTTGAGCCCTGGCAGAGAACGAATTTCGTAGAAAGATTTAAGTGCCGATGCTAGAAGGTCTTTTTTGATATTGGGGTGGTGAACATCAACAATTTTTTGCATCGTATCAGCATCGGGGAAGGCGATGTAATGGAAGAAGCATCGACGCAGAAAAGCGTCTGGGAGCTCTTTTTCATTGTTAGAGGTGATAATCACTAGAGGTCGTTGCTTTGCTCGAATTAATTCACGAGTTTCATATACGTAGAATTCCATCCGATCGATTTCTCTGAGGAGATCATTTGGAAATTCGATATCAGCTTTATCGATCTCGTCAATCAGAAGAACACAGGGCACTTCGGACTCAAATGCCTGCCAAAGAACCCCCTTTACGATGTAATTAGCGATGTCATGAACTTTATCGTCACCTAATTGCGAGTCACGAAGTCTACTGACGGCGTCATATTCATAAAGACCTTGTTGTGCTTTAGTCGTTGATTTAATGTGCCATTGAAGTAATGGCATACCCAAAGCTTCAGCAACTTCTTCAGCTAGCATTGTCTTGCCAGTGCCAGGTTCACCTTTAATCAAAAGAGGGCGTTGAAGGGTAATAGCTGCATTAACAGCCAATTTAAGGTCGTCTGTAGCAACATATTGCTTGGAGCCGTCAAAATGCTTAGTCGCTTGGGCAGATTGTTTTTTCATGAATTTAAGTAAATTTAGGTTAATTTTTTGGATTTTTGTACTCTCTGAGACAGTATAGGGAAAAAATCACCTATTGGCAGGTTGTCCGCTATACTTCGGGGTGTCAGGTTTTTACTAATACTCAACACATGAAAATCAAAATGAACCTTATTAAAAAGTCTAGTTTTGCTGTATTGGCCACAATGGCTATTGGTTTCACTCATGCCGCAGTTGCGGAAGAAGTAAAGGGTGATGCCGGTAAAGGTGCCAGCAAAGTTCATCTTTGCATCGGTTGTCATGCTATTCCAGGCTACCGCTCATCTTTCCCGGAAATTTATAAAGTACCTATGATTGGGGGGCAGTCTCCGAGCTATTTGGTAGCTGCTTTACAAGCGTATAAGAAAGGTGAACGCAAACATCCAACTATGCGTGGAATTGCTGGCTCCTTGAGTGATCAGGATATGGCAGATATTGCTGCCTATTATTCAGCTCAAAATGCTGAAACTAAGATTAATAAACAACGTTGATTAAGTTTGACGTTATTTAAATAGGAAGGTTTTTCATGAAACGAAATTTTTTTGCAGCTTTGGTGTTTATTGCAATTACTTCAGTTGGCTTAGCCCAAGCTGCGGACATCAATAGCGGAAAAGCATTGGTTGAAAAAAATAATTGTGGATCGTGCCATGGTGCAGATTTAAAAACTCCAGTTGCTCCTGGTTATCCTAAAATTGCTGGTCAGCACGCTGATTATTTGTTTAATGCTTTAAATGCATACAAAGTAACGGGAAACCCAAATATTGGTCGTTCTAATGCCATTATGGGCGGTCAAGTTAAGGCTTTGAGTAAAACAGATTTGCAGAATATTGCGGCTTATGTAGCCTCTTTACCTTCTGACTTGGTTGTTAAAAAATAAAAGCCATTCATTATTAAGTTGAATAAAAGAGGCAGCTAGATAGCTGCCTCTTTTCCTTGGTTCATGTGTTTTTTCATTAAAGATTCAGAAACCTCAGGGTTTCTTGCAAGAAGTGCCGATAGAATATTTCGGTGTTCTAGCAGAGACTGTTCGAGACGACCGCGTTTTGATAGTGAGTCTCTGCGTTGAAGCTTTAGTACTTTTCTCAGATCCGCTATCACGTTGGTCATCCATTTATTCCCGGCTATTTCTTGAATTTTGTCGTGAAAGTCCTGGTTTATTGAAAAAAAACCATCTATATCTCTATCAGCTGCAGCTTTTTCGAGTTTCAGATGGATGGCATCTAGGGCGCTGAGATCCTTATCCGTTGCTTTGATAGCGACTTCCTTGCATGCCTGACTCTCTAGGAGAGCTATTACTGTAAATATTTGCTCTAAGTCGGTTTTGGACACTTCCGTTACATAAGCGCCGCGCCTCATCTTCATTGTGATGAGGCCTTCGGCTGCTAAGACTTTTATGGCTTCGCGCATAGGGGTGCGGCTAATGCCGAACTCTTCAGCGATGGTTTGCTCATCAACCCAACTTCCAGGAGACATTTCATGTGAAAAAATTCGTTCCCGCAGTCGCTCAGCGACTTCTTCATATAGAGGTCTTGGTTTTAATTGTTTGCTATTCATTACATTAAGTATGTTTTATAAATATATGAAAATATTGATTAATAAAATTTACTATTAAATAATTTTA
>CAYFKO010000005.1:0-35015 GCA_964343765.1 uncultured Polynucleobacter sp.
TAAGCGGAATATATAGTTGCATCATCAACGTGTTAATTAACACAAGATCGCCAAGGGTAGTTTGCCCTGCCTGAACACCCGCAGCAGCTCGCCACATAATTGCTACCAAACCAACCCCAATAATGGCTTGCTGACCAATATTCAAAATCGCTAAAGAGCGCTGTGATTTAAGTGCTGCTTGCCGATAGCTTTCTAAGTTTTTGTCGTAACGGTCTGCCTCAAATTTCTCATTACCAAAATATTTAACTGTTTCGAAATTAAGCAATGAATCAATGGCCTTTTGGTTTGCACGTGAGTCCATCTCATTCATGGTTCGACGGTAATTTGTGCGCCACTCGGTAATCACAATCGTAAATACGATATACACCACAAGAGCCACCATACAAATAGCGGCATAAATCCAATCATATTTCCAGGCAAGAAATAACAGTACCAACAAAAATTCAAATACAGTAGGGACTATGCTGTAAAGAGAATATGAGATTAATGACTGAATACCTCGAGTACCTCGCTCGATATCTCGACTAACACCACCAGTTCTGCGCGATAGATGAAACCGAAGTGACAATGCATGTAAATGCTCAAATACTTCTAAAGCGACCTTTCTAACAGCGTGCTGAGTAACCTTTGAGAAAAGCAACTCCCTTAGCTCAGTAAATAGAGAGGCAGATAATCGTAAGAGCCCATAAGAAATAATTAAGGCAATCGGAATGACTAACAAATGTTTTGGGTCATCCGCTGGCAAAGCTAAATCATCAATCAAATACTTCATCACCATCGGCACGCCCATTTGGGCAATTTTTGCCGAAAACAAGCATGTAATTGCTAAAGCAACACGACCTTTATGCGCCAACAAATAGGGGATCAAACTTTTAATCGTCTGCCAATCACCCCGCCCTTGATTAGCTCCAAGATCATCAAATGTGTGGTTTGCTCTTCTCAAAATATTATTCTTTACTAACGGTAACTTTTGTTTTTACACCCTGAACTAAAACTTTTGTCAGAATTCGACTAACAACATACATAAACCACTGACTTATTTTTTCAATAAGTGATCGATTGAAATACTTCGCTGAATCTACCAAACGACCATTTACTTTAATTTCATGATCTATTTTCTCAATTAACCAAGAAGCTTGCTTTTTATCCAACACAATTAAATTTGCTTCGTGATTAACTAAAAATGAGAGGGGGTCACAATTGGACGAACCTACGGTAAACCATTGCTGATCTGCCACTAAAATTTTCCCATGCAACTCTGAACCTATGTACTCATAAAGAACGACCCCGCCCTTTAATAACATACCGTAAATAGCTTTGACTGCATAATCAAACCATTTAAATTGCCCAACGCCCACCATAAGATTTACGCGAACTCCACGTTTTGCCGCCGATAATAAAGCGTTCTTTAACTTTCTTCCCGGCAAAAAGTAAGGATTCACTAAATAAATCTCAGACTTAGCAGCACCAATTGTTTTTAAATAGGCTTTTTCTATGTCACGTCGATAGTGAAAATTATCTCGAGCAATAAAGGCACCAACACCTTCTTGGCTTAAATCAAACAACGATGTCTTTCTGGCTGAGTAAGGAGAATTTAATCGATGCCATTTAAATTTAGCGCCATTAATACGATCCCACTGCCAGTCAAAGGCATGCTGAATTTCTTGAGCTAAAAGCCCTCCAACTTGTAGAGCAAAATCCCAACGAGCTGAACTTAGTTTTCTACCTGAAACATCTAAATAGTCACTACAAATGTTAATGCCGCCTACGAAGGCTTGATTGCCATCAATGGCCACTAATTTTCGATGGGTTCTAGTAATCCCATAAACTCCAATCCAACTAGGGTTGTAATAACGAAATTCAATTCGAGCTGCTTTCCAGCGCTCTACAAATGCCAAACTAGGACTCCCCACCCAATCAACAATAATTTTTACTTGAACACCTCGATCTGCAGCAGCAACCAAGGCCTCTGATATTCGCTGACCTATTTCATCATTCGCGTATATGTACACTTCTAAACAAATGGATTGCTTTGCCTGAGAAATCGCTAATTCAAGGGCAGGAAAATATTCTTGACCACACTCTAATAATCGAAAATTCTGCAACGGGTGGTAATGATGCGTTCCACCAAGCTTGAAATACCCCGAAGTCTGATTATCAGATGCCATTCCCAATTCTATAACCTTAAAAGCAAATTAGCCCACCAACTTTCATTGGCAGGCTAACTTTATTTAAGAAACAAACCGATTAGGCAGTCGTTGCAGGAGCCGTATTTCTTAAACGAATATGCAACTCACGCAATTGTTTCTCATCAACTGGACTTGGCGCTTGGGTCAATAAACACTGGGCGCGCTGCGTTTTAGGGAAAGCAATGACATCACGAATTGAATCTGCACCCGTCATCATAGTGACAATACGATCCAAGCCGAATGCAATCCCACCATGCGGAGGAGCGCCGTATTGCAACGCATCTAACAGGAAGCCAAACTTAGCTTGAGCTTCTTCAGGTCCAATCTTCAATGCACGGAACACTTCGCTCTGAACAGACTCTTGATGAATACGAACCGATCCACCGCCAATTTCCCAACCATTAAGCACCATATCGTAGGCTTTTGCTAAACATTTACCCGGATCCTTTTCCAGCAAAGGTAAGTGTTCATCTTTTGGACTTGTGAATGGATGGTGACATGCAACCCATCTTGCATTTTCTTCATCGTATTCAAACATTGGGAAATCAACCACCCACAGTGGACGCCACTCATCAACGAACAAGCCTTTTGAACGAGCCCACTCAGAATGGCCGATCTTAACTCGCAAGGCACCAATCGCATCATTGACTACTTTAGCTTTATCTGAGCCGAAGAAAATGATGTCGCCGTCTTTAGCACCTGTGCGCTCAAGAATTGCAGTTACAGCTGCATCATGCAAATTTTTAACAATCGGTGATTGCAATCCATTTCGGCCTTGAGATACATCATTCACCTTAATCCACGCCAAACCTTTAGCGCCATAGATTCCAACAAATTGAGTGTAATCATCAATTTCGCTTCGGGAAATTTCTGACCCGCCCGGAACTCGCAAGGCGACTACTCGACCATTTTCTTGATTTGCTGGGCCTGAGAACACTTTGAAATCTACATCTTTCATCACGTCCGTCAACTCGGTAAATTCGAGTAAGACGCGAAGATCTGGCTTATCAGAACCAAATCGTGCCATTGCTTCAGAATAAGGAAGTACTGGGAATGGATTTGCAAGCTTCACGCCCATAACCTTGTCGAAAATATGACGCATCATGTTTTCAAACAAATCACGAATCTCCATTTCATCTAAGAATGAAGTTTCGCAGTCGATTTGAGTAAATTCTGGCTGACGATCTGCACGTAAGTCTTCATCTCGGAAGCACTTAACAATTTGATAGTAACGATCAAATCCAGCCACCATCAATAACTGTTTAAAGAGCTGAGGAGACTGTGGCAATGCAAAAAACTGACCGTCATGAACTCGGGATGGCACCAAATAATCGCGCGCACCCTCAGGGGTACTCTTCGTCAACATTGGAGTCTCAATGTCAATAAAGCCTGCCTCATCTAAATAACGGCGGCATTCCATCGCAACGTTGTAACGTAAACGCAGATTTTTTTGC
The DNA here is from genome assembly GCA_964343765.1 of uncultured Polynucleobacter sp. GTDB lineage: Bacteria > Pseudomonadota > Gammaproteobacteria > Burkholderiales > Burkholderiaceae > Polynucleobacter. The sequence goes on from CAYFKO010000005.1 coordinate 3,644, forward strand.
ATTTGCGGGCGACGCAAGTCTAAAACTCGATGGGTTAAACGAGTTGTTTCAGAAAGGTTTTCATCCTCAAGCTGGAATGGCGGAGTTACTGAAGCATTCAAGATCTTGAGTTCGTGGCACAAAATCTCAATCTTGCCCGTTGTTAATTCGGCATTCTCTGTGCCTGCAGGGCGAGCACGAACTAGCCCCTTGATCTGCAAGCAGAACTCGTTACGGACACCTTCTGCAAGCTTAAACATTTCTGCTCGATCAGGGTCACACACCACCTGAACGTAACCTGCTAAGTCACGTAAGTCGATAAAAATTACGCCCCCATGATCACGACGACGATTAACCCAACCAGCAATCGTCACCTCTTGCCCAATGAGTTTTTCAGTTACCGAACCGCATAAATGACTTCTGATCGACATAAACAACTACCTTTTTAACTATTATTTTTAATTTCAACGCCAGGTGCTACCGACCCCATTGAAACAATATGCTTTAAAGCATCTTCAACTGGAATCGATAACTCAATAACACTATCTTTACGAACCACCATAAAAAAACCGGAGGTGGGATTTGGTGTTGTCGGTACAAATACATTGATATAAGTTCCGCCCAACTTTTGATTCACTTCATCAAATGCATTCCCCGTATGAAATGCAATTGCCCAAGAATCTGCATGTGGATAACGAATTAATACCGCTCTTCTAAACGATTCACCGTTACCAGAAAATAAGGTGTCAGAAACTTGTTTAACACCGGTATAAATTGATCGAACCACTGGAATGCGAGCAAGTGCACTATCGGCAACGCGAAGTATCCAACGTCCCGCAAAAGTAATCGCAAACATCCCTGTAAAAATAATAACCAGAAGAATAATAAGAATTCCTACCCCTGGTATTTCTCTAAATGCTTCGAGCGCAGGAGCAACCCCCGATGGTGATACGGTAATAATGACCCGCATTACTGAACCGAATACATCATCCAAAATGCTCAAGCCCCAGTTAATCACCCAAATCGTGATTGCCAATGGAGCCCAAACGAGAATGCCTGCGAAAAAATATTTTTTCATGATGAAATAGAGAACCTAACCCTCTATTATGCCCGTTTTCTATGAAAAACGACCCAAAAACCCATTAAATTGCGGTTTAATCCAGCTGTTTTGCGGTTTTTAGCATTTCTGCAGGAATTAACAAACTCCCAATTAGCATCCCTGCAAGACTTGCCAATAAACCAGCCAGCTGGGGAGCCAAAATACCTTCTGGCGCCAATATTTCACAACTTACCCAAACAACCAGACCACAAACCATCGATAAAAGGCCACCCATAGGGTTCGCTTTTGACCAATAAACGCCAAATGCCAAGGGAATAAATGCTGCCACAAGCGTAATTTTGTAGGCATTTTCAACCATCTTAAAAATGGACAATTCAGAATTAAGGGCAAATAAGGTCACCAACCCTGTAAAGCCAACCACCGTAATTCGCATGACAAGCAACAACTGCTTAGGGGTCAAATGCTTAAAAAAGCCCTTCACAATATTTTCCGAAAAAGAAACAGAAGGAGCCAATAAAGTCGCACTGGCACAACTCTTAATCGCAGAAAGTAATGCGCCAAAAAACATAATTTGTGCGAATAAAGGCGTATGCCCCATGATTAGCGTTGGCAAAATCATTTGAGAATCGCCGTTTAAATGTTGCTCTACCAACTTAGGATCAATCAATGTTGCTGAATAAGCTAAGAACATTGGAACAAATGCAAAACAAAAATAAAGCACGCCACCCAAAATGGAGGCGCTAACTGCAATTTTTACATTCTTAGAAGAAGTAACTCGCTGAAAAACGTCTTGCTGGGGAATCGAACCCAACATCATCGTAAATAAGGCTGCAAAAAAGCCAAGGATGGATGTCAAATTAAATTCAGGCCAAAAATTAAATAAACCAGCCTGATGGGCATGCGAAACCACAGCTGTCACACCACCGGTCATGCCACTCAACTCATTACCAATGAATAGCATCCCAATAACAATAATGATCATTTGTAAAAAATCGGTAATAGCAACCGCCCACATACCACCAAACAAGGTATAAATCAGAACACTACCTGACCCAATCAGCATCCCCGTTTCGCGAGAAATGGCTCCATCAGAAACCACGTTAAATACAAGGCCTAGGGCCATAATTTGAGCAGCCACCCATCCCAAATAAGAAATGATGATGCAAATGGTCACCAAAATTTCTACAGGACGACCATACTTCTCATGATAAAAATCGCCAATTGTTAAAAAACGGTTCTTATAAAGTGGTCTTGCAAAAAATAAGCCTACTAGCACTAAGCAAAGTGAAGAACCAAATGGGTCAGCAACGACGCCAGATAAGCCTTCTTTTAAAAAAGTAGCAGGCGCTCCCAACACAGCTTCTGCACCAAACCAGGTAGCAAAGACGGTTGCAGTAACCATATACATAGGCAGACTGTGTCCCGCTGCAGCAAAGTCTGTCGCATTGCGAACTTTAAGCGCAGCGACTAAACCAATCAAAACAGAAATAACCCAATATCCAACGACAAACCAGAGCAGCATTTACTCGCCTCTTTAGCTATATCTAACTAACTGCCTATCACTGTTTTGCAGTTAACGGCTATTAAAAAAATAGAAATATACTCGCAACAACCACTAGCCCACCAACTACCGCTCCTGATAAGGAAATTGCAAAATATTTCCAACGAAGGTTAGATTCTAATTGTTTACCCAACATAAGGGTTAATTCATCAACTTTTTTAGTGGACTCTCGATTTTCTATCTCACCCTCTAACCAAGTAGCCAAAAGTCTTGGCAAAGTCGGTAACAATTGTGCCCATCGCGGAGCTTCGGCTTTTAACTTATCCATAAAACCCTTAAAACCAACTTGATGATCCATCCAAGTTTGCATAATTGGCTTCACTGTTTTCCATAAATCCAAATCGGGATCTAACTGACGGCCAAGACCTTCAACATTCAACAAGGTTTTTTGCAACATGGTTAATTGCGGCTGAATCTCCACCTTGAAACGACGTGATGTTTGGAATAAGCGCATCAATACGATGCCCAAGGAAATTTCTTTAAGGGGTTTATCAAAGTATGGTTCGCAAACAGCTCTTACAGCCCCTTCTAATTCTTCAACGCGAGTTTCTTTTGGCACCCAACCTGATTCAATATGCAGTGCGGCCACTCGGTGGTAGTCACGATTAAAGAACGCCAAGAAATTTTGCACCAAATAATTTTTATCCACTTCTGACAAAGTGCCAACAATTCCAAAATCTAAGGAAATCAACCTTCCAAATGTGGCTGGCTCAAGACTTACTAAGATGTTCCCTGGGTGCATATCAGCATGGAAAAAACCATGTGAAAACGCTTGCGTAAAAAATACCTCAACACCATCTACCGCCAATTTTTTAAGATTAACGCCTGCCGCTCTTAAATCATCCAAACGGGCTATGGAAATGCCGCGCATACGCTCCATGACCATAATGTTCGTTCGACACAAATCCCAATACATTTCTGGAATCATTAATTTGTCTGAGTCGGCAAAATTACGCTTCAATTGACTTGCATTCGCGGCTTCACGCATCAGGTCAAGCTCATCATGAATACAAGTATCAAATTCAGCAACCACCTCTTTTGGCTTTAAGCGCTTACCATCGTAAGAGAATTTTTGAACCAAGGACGCTAGCGCGTGCATCAACGCCAAGTCACTTTCAATTACCGGCAATATATTAGGTCTAAGAACCTTGACCGCCACTTCTTTTCCTGCCCATTCTGGATTTTTTTCCGTGCCTAATAAAACCCCAAAATGAACTTGAGCAACCGAAGCACTTGCGACAGGCTCAACTTCTAAAGAGGCAAATACTTGATTCAGTGGCTGCCCTAATGCCTCTTCAATTAATTGACAAGCAACCGCCCCAGAAAAAGGAGGAACTCTGTCTTGTAGCTTGGCTAATTCATTAGCGATATCTTCAGGCAATAAATCGCGTCTCGTTGAAACGACCTGACCAAACTTTACAAAGATAGGGCCTAAAGACTCTAAAGTTAAGCGAATACGCTCGCCGCGAGGCGCCCTCGTTGGAGATGTCCAACTAAGCGGCTTAATCAAAATGGACAATAAGCCAGGTTTTAGAAGATGATCTAATAGTTGGAATAAACCGTAACGCCAGAAGGTATAAAAAATACGTAGCGTTCGTAATAATTTTCTCATGCGATGTCTTTTACTTACTCAAAGCTCTTTATTAAACGTTCAATTCGTTTTTCTGCACGTTCAACGCCATCCCGTAATTCACGAATCTCTTTTTTAAAATTTTCAAATTCTGGCAATGGAATAATTGCGCGCTTTTCATGCACCAAATAATCGCGAATACCACCTTTAAGATCCTCAGCCGCCTTTTTTCCAGCGGTCACTGCCTTTTTACCTTCGATACTGATTCGGTGTGCAGGAGCATCACCTATCCATTTAGCCAAATCCTCTTCTGCTTCCCAACGAAGATTACCCGCCAGTGTGGACAAATCGTGAGCAAGATCGACATCGCCAGCTATCTTCACATGCTTAGCCGCACTAGCCTTGCCACCCGATAGCGCTTCGAAAATGGCTTCATTTGCAATTTGTAGAGAAACTTTGGGCTCTTGGTCTAAATCCCTAGGAGCATTAGCAAATCCGCCCGGTCGAATCAATAAAACAAATTCGCCTAGAGACATTCCAACTTTGACGGTCTTACCCAAATGTTTATCAATTAATTTTTCAGCCCACGCTTCCTGCTTAATCAAATGATTAATCGCAATCAATACAAATGACGGTATTTGTCGTTGAGCCATAGAATTAATATTTGTACCCGATATGCAACGCAACAATCCCGCCAGTCATTCGATGAACTTCGACCTGATCAAAACCGGCCTCCAACATCATGCCACGGAGAGTTTCTTGATCAGGATGCATACGAATTGATTCAGCTAAGTATTGGTAACTTTGCGCATCGCCAGCAACTTTTTCTCCCAGCCACGGCAAAACCTTAAATGAATAAAAATCATACGCTGGCTTTAATGCTTCCACAGGCTTAGAGAACTCAAGCACCATTGTCTTTCCACCAGGCTTTGTCACTCGACACATTTCATTAAGTGCAATTTCTTTATGCGTCATATTACGAAGACCAAACGATACGGTTACCAGGTCAAAATATGAATTCGGGAATGGAATATGCTCAGCGTCTAATTGAACACAAGGCAACATATAACCTTTGTCCAACATACGATCTCGCCCCACACCCAACATAGAGGAATTGATATCACTCAACCAGACTTGTCCTTCATCACCAGCCCGCTTAGCAAACGCTAATGCTAAGTCGCCAGTCCCGCCTGCAATATCGAGCACCTTATGCCCAGGTTTTACATTGGCCTCACTAATAGTGAACATCTTCCAAATACGATGTAGGCCAAATGACATAAGGTCATTCATCACATCATATTTACTAGCTACCGAATGAAAAACTCCAGCAACTTTTCCCGCCTTCTCAGACTCATCGACTTTTTGATAACCAAAATGGGTTTCTGCCATGGCGATTTCCTAATACGCTTTATTTATTCATCGGAGCATCACGCTCCAGTCCAGCTGCTTCTAGTTTAGAAAGATAGTCTTTCCAAAATTCTTCTTGTTTTGTACAAAGCTCGTACAAATAATCCCACGTGTAAAGACCAGAGTCGTGCCCATCTGAAAAGGTAGGCTTCACCGCATAATGACCAACAGGCTCCAAACTTACAATGCCTACATGACGCTTACCGGTCTGTAATGTTTCTTGGCCAGGACCATGACCCTTTACTTCAGCTGAGGGTGATAAGACTCGTAAAAACTCAAATGGCAATTTATAAACAAGGCCACCGGCATACCCCAACTCTAGTAGTTTCGACTGCTGATGAACAACGATGGACTCAGGAATTGGGCTAGCCATTAAACCAACACTCTTTCTATCCCGCCTGCATTAGCACTTGAAACGTAATCAGCCATCCAGTTCTCACCCAATAAATGACGGGCCATTTCAACAACGATGTAATCTGCTTGAGTGCCGCTATCCTCGTTGTAACGAGATAAGCCTTGCAAGCAAGATGGGCAACTTGTCAAAATCTTCACATCACCAGTGAAATCTTTTTTCAGCTCATCAGCTCCACGTTTCATTTCAATTTCTTTGCGGAAACGTACTTGTGTTGAAATATCTGGGCGTGTCACCGCAAGAGTTCCAGACTCACCGCAACAGCGATCATTTTTAGCAATCGATGTTCCATCAGCAGTTTGAACTAACGCATTAACGGTCTTCAATGGATCTTGTAATTTCATCGGCGAATGACATGGATCGTGATACATGTATCGAACACCTGTGACACTCTCCAACTTCACACCCTTCTCCATCAAAAACTCATGGATATCAACAATTCGACATCCCGGGAAGATCTTCTCGAACTCATACCCTGCTAACTGGTCATAACAAGTTCCACAAGAAACCACTACCGTCTTAATGTCCAAATAATTGAGTGTATTTGCTACACGATGAAATAGCACACGATTATCTGTGATGGTCTTTTCAGCTTTATCAAAGTCGCCCGATCCGCGTTGCGGATAACCGCAGCACAAATAGCCCGGTGGTAAAACGGTTTGAACGCCAGCTTCCCATAGCATTGCCTGAGTCGCCAGCCCAACTTGAGAAAATAATCGTTCAGAGCCGCATCCAGGAAAATAAAAGACCGCCTCAGAATCAACTGTAGTTGTTTTGGGATTACGAATAATTGGAACAATTGAAGAATCCTCAATATCCAACAATGCACGGGCAGTTTTCTTAGGTAAATTACCCGGCATCTTCTTATTCACAAAATGAATAACCTGTTCTTTGATAGGTGCACGCCCTAAGGTAGCCCGCGGCTTAGCCGTTTGCTTGAGAGCTAAACGCTTAAACAAATTATTTGCTAAACGTTGCGCTTTATAACCCCATTCAATCATGACTTTACGAGTCAAATGAATCGTCTCAGGGTTGGTGGCATTTAAGAAGAACATCGAAGCCGCTGCGCCAGGATTAAAACGTTTTTGACCCATCTTGCGCAATAGATTACGCATGTTCATGGTGACATCACCAAAGTCAATCTTGACTGGGCAAGGGGTTAAACATTTATGGCAAACCGTGCAATGTGCAGCGACATCATCGAACTCTTCCCAATGACGAATTGAGATGCCACGTCGTGTTTGCTCTTCATACAAGAAGGCTTCCACCAACAAAGATGTCGCCAAAATTTTATTACGTGGGCTGTACAACAAATTAGCTCGTGGAACGTGGGTCGAACAAACTGGCTTACATTTTCCACAACGTAAACAATCTTTAATACTTGAAGAAATCGCGCCAATATCACTCTGCTGCATGATAAGTGACTCATGCCCCATCAACCCAAAGCTTGGCGTATAGGCATTGCGCAAATCTGCGCCCGGCATCAATTTACCTTTATTGAAACGACCTTCCGGATCAACCTCATTCTTGTATTTTCTGAAATCTTTAATTTCATCTTCAGTCAAATATTCAAGCTTAGTAATACCAATGCCATGCTCACCAGAAATCACCCCATCCAAGGAACGAGCTAAATCCATAATGCGTGCAACTGCATGATGCGCATCTTGCAACATTTCATAGTCGTCCGAATTAACCGGGATATTGGTGTGAACGTTACCGTCACCTGCATGCATATGAAGCGCCACAAAAACACGCTTACGCAAAATTTTCTTATGGATCGCCTCACACTCCGCCAAAATTGGCGCAAATGCCGCACCACTAAAAATTTGCCTTAGCCCTGCTCGAACTTCGACTTTCCAAGAAACTCGAATAGTTCGATCTTGTAAGCGCTCAAAATATTCAGCCTGATTTTTTGCCCACTCTGACCAGTTCTCACGTACTTGACGAATCAGGACCAACGCTTGCGTAACACGGTCTTCTAATAATTCAGATGAAGGAATCTCACTCGCATCATCCATTTTTCCAAGTGGTAAATTTCCCTTACTTAAAAATGCTTCCAGCGCATCTAAAAGTTGCAATTTGTTTTTGAGGGATAACTCAATATTGATGTATTCAATGCCATCGGTGTACTCACCCATACGCGGCAATGGAATCACCACGTCTTCGTTCACCTTAAACGCATTGGTATGCCGAGCAATCGCTGCAGTTCGCGAACGATCTAGCCAAAACTTTTTACGAGCCTCTGGACTTACCGCAACAAATCCTTCACCAGTTCGATGGTTAGCCATGCGAACCACTTCGCTTGCAGCCGCCGCGACCTTATCCTCATCATCTCCAACAATGTCGCCAATCAAGACCATTTTTGGCAACACATTACGTTTCGATTTTGTGGAGTACCCAACTGCCTTTAAATAGCGCTCATCAAGATGCTCAAGACCAGCCAGAATTGCGCCACCTGATTTACTTTGTCCATCCAAATAATTTTTGATTTCAACAATACTTGGAATTGATTCGCGTGCTTGACCAAAGAATTCCAAACAAACCGTACGAATCTGCTTTGGCATGCGATGCAAGACCCAGCGTGCGCTAGTAATTAAACCATCGCAGCCCTCTTTTTGAATGCCAGGTAAACCTGATAAAAATTTATCCGTTACATCTTTACCAAGGCCTTCTTTGCGAAAACGCTTACCTTCAATTTTGAGCTGTTCTGTTTTAATCACAGAAGCCCCAGGAGTCTTACTGCCATCAGACCAAGTTAACTGGAAAGTGGCAAAAGGCGCATCATGAATTTTGCTTAAGTTGTGATCAAGGCGCTCAACTTCTAACCAGTTACCTTGCGGGTCAACCATTCGCCACCAAGCGAGATTATCCAAAGCTGTACCCCAAAGCACAGCTTTTTTACCACCAGCATTCATCGCAATATTGCCACCAATACAACTAGCTTCAGCGGATGTTGGGTCTACAGCAAAAACAAAACCAGATTTCTCAGCCGCATCCGAAACGCGCTTAGTGACAACGCCAGCTTCTGAAAACACGGTGGCAACTGGCTCAGCTAGATTTGGTAAGCGTGTCATTTCGACCTTACCCAGGGTCTCTAATTTTTCGGTATTTATAACCGCAGACATCGGAGTCAAAGGTACTGCACCCCCGGTATAACCAGTACCACCTCCGCGAGGAATAATCGTCAAACCAAGTTCAATACAACCCTTAACCAAACCTGGAATTTCATTTTCACTATCAGGTGTTAAAACGACAAATGGGTATTCAACACGCCAGTCAGTGGCGTCAGTAACGTGAGATACACGCGCTAAGCCATCAAATGCAATATTGTCGGAAGCTGTTACGCGCCCCAAAATTCGTCGAGCTTGTTTACGAAGCTCTGCAGCCTTGTCAAACTCCTCTGCAAATAACTGCACTGCGTTACGAGCTGCACCGACTAACTTGCCCACTTTTTCAGCCAAGTCGCTCGTCATGCGTTTTTCAACTTCGCCTAAGCGATGCCAAAGCGCCTCGATTAACAATTTACGGCGTTTTGGATTATCTAAAAGGTCATCTTGCAAATATGGATTGCGACGTACCACCCAAATATCGCCCAATACCTCATAAAGCATTCTTGCAGATCGCCCCGTCTTACGGCCACCGCGTAGCTCATCCAAAATCAGCCATGCGGACTCACCCAGCAATCGAATAACAATTTCTCTGTCAGAAAACGATGTGTAGTTGTATGGAATCTCTCGCAAACGCGGAGTTGGACTACCAAGATCGCTGCGGGGTTCTAAATTCAGTGGAGCGTTCATATTGATCAAGCGTTAAAAGCACATTCTAATTGACGAGAGCGTTATTTGCTGATTTTCTTGAGGAATTTTGCGTTCTTAGCCAATAAAAAACTGGATTTTTAGCCATAAATTCTGCCAAAAATGATCTGGAATCAATAACAAAAATCCAGTCATCAGGACATAACGGCAAAACTTGCCTATCGCCATATAGAAAGCACATAGTGCCGGAGGTAGCATTGCCCAGCCTGCTAAAGCACAAATAGGGTCGCCAATGACCGGCAACCACGATAGTAATAGGGTTTTAGGGCCATATTTATTAAACCATCGAGTTATTAGCTCTTTTTTACCCCCAGAAGCATGCGAAAAACTCTCTTTTGCAAGACGAGCAGCCCTTCCTAACCACCAATTCAACATGCCGCCCAACGTATTTCCGAAGGTTGCAACGCCAATGGCCAGCCAAAAATGATGTGGAAATGCCTTGATATAGCCAAACACCACCGGCTCAGAACCCATCGGAATCAAGGTTGCTGACACGAACGAAATCACCCCTACCGCGGGTAATCCAACAGCAGGCAGAGACAACCATTCCAGAATTGCTAATGCAGTAGCTTCCATATCCACCTATTTTAGGCTCGTATCTTTTTAAAGAAACTGAAATGGTCCCGCACATCGTGATAATCTCAAGGGATGCCAAAAGAATATTTACGACAAATCCTAAATGCGAAGGTGTATGACGTTGCTCGAGAAACTGAACTCGAAAACGCACCCCTTCTATCAAAACGACTGAAAAATAATGTCTGGTTAAAACGCGAAGATAACCAGCCAGTTTTTTCCTTCAAGCTCAGAGGTGCCTACAACAAAATGGCAAGTTTGAGTTCGGCCGAATTAAAACGCGGGGTCATTACCGCGTCAGCAGGCAACCACGCTCAAGGTGTAGCACTTGGTGCTGCACGCATGCAATGCAAAGCGATTATCGTGATGCCGGTAACTACGCCTCAAGTAAAAATCGATGCGGTTAAAGATCGCGGCGGTCAATGGGTAGAAATCGTTCTGCACGGAGAATCGTATAACGACGCCTACGATCATTCATTGGCACTTGAAAAGAAACACAAACTAACCTTTATTCATCCATTTGATGACCCCGCGGTGATTGCCGGTCAAGGCACCATTGCGATGGAAATCCTTAGTCAACACCAGGGGCCAATTGACGCAGTTTTTGTTGCAATTGGCGGCGGCGGTTTAATTGCCGGCGTAGGCGCTTACATCAAATCAGTTCGACCAGACATTAAAGTGATTGGCGTTCAAACAATTGATTCAGATGCAATGAAACGCTCCTTATCTGCTGGTAAGCGTGTAGAACTTAAAGAAGTGGGTTTGTTTTCTGATGGCACTGCCGTCAAACTCGTTGGAAAAGAAACTTTTAGAGTTTGCCAACAGGTCGTTGATGAAATCATTACGGTGGATACGGATGCAATCTGCGCTGCAATCAACGATGTATTTGCAGACACACGGAGCATTCTTGAACCAGCTGGCGCCCTAGCAATTGCCGGCATGAAAGCATACGTTGAGCGAACGAAATCCCAAAATAAAACCTTGGTGGGCATCGCTTGTGGCGCCAATATTAACTTCAGTCGACTACGATTTGTGGCAGAGCGCGCCGATGTTGGCGAGTTCAAAGAAGCTGTTTTTGCAGTCACCATTCCAGAAGAACGTGGCTCCTTCAAGCGTTTCTGCTCCTTACTAGGTCAGCGAAACGTTACTGAATTCAATTACCGTATTGCAGATGCTAAACAAGCACATATCTTTGTTGGTATTGCTACGCAAAAATCTTCGGATAGTGAACAGATTGCTAAGAGCTTTACCAAGTCAGGCTTTAAAACAATTGACCTCACTCACGATGAGCTTGGTAAAACGCATTTACGTCACATGGTTGGTGGCCGTTCTGCGCTCGCTCAAAATGAACTACTCTTCCGTTTTGAATTTCCAGAGCGCCCTGGTGCGCTCATGAATTTCTTGAGCGGCATGGCGCCAAATTGGAATATCAGCTTATTCCACTATCGCAATCATGGTGCTGATTACGGTCGAATCTTAGTAGGCATCCAAGTACCACCTACCGAAAAGAAAGCATTCAAAGAATTCTTAAAAGCTAGCGGTTATCGCCACTGGGATGAAACCGACAATCCAGCGTATCAACTTTTTCTAAAGTAAAACCATGGGCTACTCATTGGCCGGAAAACTCGTTGTTGCAATCTCTTCAAGGGCTTTATTTGATTTTGAAGAAGAGAATCGCATTTTTGAGGCAACCGATGATAGCGCCTATATGAAACTTCAATTGGAAAGGTTGTCGCTACCCGCAAAGTCAGGGGTTGCTTTTCCTTTAGTGCAAAAACTACTAAAGTTCAACGACGGCGGTGAATCTAAAGTTGAAGTAGTAATTTTGTCGCGCAACGATCCTGTTAGCGGTTTGCGTGTTTTTCGCTCAGCCGAACATGCCGGCTTAAAACTAGAACGCGGTGTATTTACTCGAGGTCGCCCACCTTACCACTACTTACGATCCTTGCAAGCAAATTTATTTTTATCCGCTAATGAGCAAGATGTTCGCGAAACTCTTCAAGCAGGGTTTCCAGCAGCCATGGTTTATCCAGCCTCGGCTAAATTGGCTGAATCTCATCCGAATGAAATTCGTATTGCTTTTGACGGAGATGCTGTTTTATTTTCTGACGAAGCAGAACAAGTGTTTCAATCAAAGGGTCTATCAGCATTTGTTGAGCACGAGATTAGTAAGTCTCAAATTCCACTTCCACCCGGCCCGTTTAAGCCACTCTTGCAAGCTCTTCATGAACTTCAAAATTCTGCGAAGAATAGCGCCATGAAAATTCGCACGGCACTTGTGACAGCTCGCTCAGCACCTGCGCACGAACGAGCTATTCGCACTCTCATGAGCTGGGGCATTCAGGTCGATGAAGCTATGTTCTTGGGCGGATTAACCAAAAAAGATTTTCTTAAAGAATTTGAACCCGACTTTTTCTTTGACGATCAAACTGGTCACTGCGAGACTGCAGCTGAAGTTGCACCAACTGGCCAAGTGGTATCAGGCATTGCTAATAAAAAATGAACGAAAACAATAAAAACACATCATTACAAAACGCACCTCTCGGAAAAATTTCTGACAATCCAAACGCCTATAGTCCAGAAATACTGTTTCCGATAAGTCGCTCAATCAATCGAGCGCATTTACAGCTTAGCAATCCGGAGCGCCCGCCATTTTTGGGTGTCGATATTTGGAATGCGTATGAGCTTAGCTGGCTTGGAGTTAGAGGTAAACCAGAAGTTGCCATTGGACAAATTCAAGTTCCTGCAGATTCACCAAACATCATTGAATCAAAATCATTAAAGCTTTACTTCAATAGCCTGAATCACGCTCGCTTTACAAGCATTGAAGAGGTGCAAAAAACCATTGCAAGGGATTTATCAAAAGCCGCTGGCGCTAGCGTCATCGTGAAACTATCAACACCAGCAGAGTGGAACAAACTTACTTTCAAAGACTTCGAAGGTAAATTAATGGACCGACTTAATTTAGATATTGATCCGAATGCTAGCCCCAATCCTTCATGGCTAAAGACCAAAACAGATGAAGGACCAGTTGAAGAAGTTTTAATTTCAAATTTATTGCGATCCAATTGCCCAGTAACCGGTCAACCTGATTGGGCGAGCATTCGCATTGAGTACGTTGGACCAGAGATAGAAGAAGAAGGGCTACTCCGTTACTTAATCGCTTTTCGCCAACATCAAGAATTTCATGAGCACTGTGTTGAGAAAATATTTTGCGATATCAAATCACACTGCAAGCCTAGCAAGCTTGCTGTATATGCTCGTTACACAAGACGAGGTGGTATTGATATCAACCCATTCAGAACAGATTTCAATATGAAACTGCCTGAAAATTTCAGACAATCACGACAATAAAAAACCCCTGAATTTATAAGGCTCAGGGGTTAATTTGAAACTTAGTTATTTACAATTTGAGATGTAGTGCGCTAGAACGGAATGTCATCATCCATGGCGCCCAAATTAGAGCTTGCAGGGGCTGGTGAGCTTGGCGCAGAAGCACGCTCTTTAAATCCACCACCAGTCGATGAGCCAGCTTCACCAGGCGCTCTACCACCTAGCATTTGCATGGAGTCCGCAACAATCTCGGTTGAATATTTTTCTTGCCCACTTTGATCAGTCCATTTACGGGTACGTAAACGACCTTCAACGTAAACTTGCGAACCTTTTTTTAGATACTGACCTGCAATCTCTGCAAGTTTTCCGAAAAATGCAATACGATGCCACTCGGTGTTTTCTTTCATCTCACCGGTCGCTTTATCTTTATAACGATCTGAAGTTGCTACAGATAAGTTGGTGACTGCATCACCACTTGGTAAATAACGTGTTTCTGGGTCACGCCCAACGTTACCAACAATAATTACTTTATTCACTGATGCCATATTTATCTCCCGAAGAAATGAAGTCAAACCTCTGACTTTAAACAATTAAATTACTATGATTTTGGCGCCAGTAACATTCGCCGACTTCCTAAAATTTATGACACTTTGCGACGACCAGGAAGCTCTGCCATCGATAAAGTAATTATAAGCCAGACCCCTAAAAGCACAATGTCAACGTGGAAAATTGAACCAGCTCCCCAATGACCCAGCAACCAACCTCCAATAACACCCCCCAGGAAAAGTCCTAAAGACTGGGTTGTGTTGTAAACGCCTAAAGCAGTTCCTTTAAAGTCACCCGATAAACGAGAGACTAAGGAGGGTTGAAGTGCTTCTAATAAATTGAACCCAACAAAAAATATTAATAGTCCACCACCCAAAACATAGCTACCTTGAATCTCGAATCCGTAAATGAGGGAAAAATAAACTTGCGACAAAATCATTAATGAAATCGAAGTAATGAATAAACGCTTTAATTTCCCCTGCTTCTCTGCACGCATCAATAATGGCGCCATGATTAAGAATGAAATCAATACTACCGGCAAATAAATAGTCCAGTGTCTAGATAACTCCAAACCACTGCTCTCCAAAAGCCTTGGGATCACCATGAACATTGCAACTTGCGAGGCATGCAAAACTAACACGCCCAAGTTGAGTCGCAACAACTCAGGACGCTTAAAGACATCTTGCCAACGACCTCGTACAACCTGTGGATGTGGTTGATGGGCTGGCACGGAAGGAACTCCTTTAAGAGCCACAAGGACTGCAATTGCACCTAAAAGCGCCATTAAATTGAAAATTCCACTCATTCCAATTGCCTGATGCAAAGGTGAGGCAATCACCAAAGAGAGCGCAAAACTTAATGCAATGCTTCCACCAATAATTGCCATCGACCGGGTTCGGATCTCTTCCCGAGTCAAATCAGCTAACCATGCCGTCACCGCGGCAGATACTGCCCCAGCCCCCTGAATTGCTCTGCCGGCAATAATCCAGATTAAATCGTCTTTATAAGCAGCTACTTCAGCCCCAATCACAAATAAGACCAAACCACCAACTACCACCGCTCTTCTACCAATTCGGTCAGACAAAACCCCTAGCGGAATATGGAAAAAGGCCTGAACCATGCCATAAACCCCTAAAGCTAGGCCTACTAAGGTCGCATTTGCCCCTCCAGGCAGGCTTTTGGCATAAACGCTAAAAACCGGCAGGATCAAAAACAAGCCCAACATCCGTAAAGCGAAGATGCTGGCAAGTGAAATTGCTGAACGAAGTTCGAAAAAATTCATAAGAAACGGCTATATTAACAAGTTAGGCAAAAAAATTATGAATGAAACAATAAAAATTCGTGGGGCCAGAACCCACAACCTCAAAAATATCGCGCTAGAGATACCTCGTAACGAGCTCGTCGTCATCACGGGCCTGTCAGGATCTGGGAAAAGTTCACTCGCTTTCGATACTTTATACGCAGAAGGTCAGCGCCGCTATGTTGAATCACTTTCAGCCTATGCGCGGCAATTTTTACAATTAATGGATAAACCGGACGTCGATTCGATTGAAGGCCTATCGCCAGCAATTTCTATTGAACAAAAGGCGACTAGTCACAACCCTCGATCCACTGTCGGTACTGTCACTGAAATTCATGACTATCTTCGTCTATTGTTCGCGCGCGCCGGAACACCCCACTGCCCTGAACATAGCCTCCCATTGGAAGCTCAAAGCGTTTCCCAAATGGTCGACAGTGTATTAGCGCTCCCTGAAGATACAAAACTGATGATCCTTGCACCGGTTGTCAGCAATCGTAAAGGTGAATTTGCCGATTTATTTGACGACCTTCAGGCGCAAGGATTTGTGCGCTTCCGCATTCGTTCAGGGGGTGGAACTACTAATACAGCCAAGCCTGTTGTTTATGAAATTGATAATCTCCCAACACTAAAAAAGACAGATAAGCACTCTATTGAAGTAGTAGTCGACCGAATCAAAGTTAAACCTGAGATCGCTCAGCGACTTGCAGAGTCATTCGAAACTGCACTTCGCCTCGCCGAAGGAAGAGCACTCACCGTCAACATGGATACTGAGGAAGAGCAACTGTTCTCAAACAAGTTTGCCTGCCCAATTTGCTCATTCTCACTTCAAGAACTTGAGCCTCGTTTATTTTCGTTTAACAATCCAATGGGCGCCTGCCCAACCTGTGACGGACTTGGACAAACTTCTTTCTTTGATCCTAAGCGTGTTGTTGCTCATCCCGAACTTTCGCTGGCATCAGGCGCCATTAAGGGCTGGGATCGTCGTAATCAGTTTTATTTCCGCATGCTTCAGAACCTGGCAGATCATGCTGGATTCGATATTGAGAGGCCTTTCGAGAAACTCACTAAAAAAGCTCAAGATTTAATTCTGTTTGGCTCTGGCGAAACTAAAATTCCATTTGAATATCTAAACGAAAAAGGCAAACCCGTCGTCAAGCCTCATACGTTTGAAGGAATTTTGTCAAACTTTGAGCGCCGTTATCGAGATACGGATTCTCCTGCTGTAAGAGAAGAATTGGCTCGTTATCAAAATACAAAAGTTTGCCCAGATTGCGAGGGCAGCCGCCTACGCAAAGAAGCTCGCTTTGTGAAAGTTGGCGAAGGAAAATCTAGCCGTGCGATCTATGAGGTTAGCAATCTTCCCCTTAAGGCATCGTTGGAGTACTTTTCGAACTTAGAGCTCAAAGGGGCCAAAAAAGAAATTGCCGAAAAAATTATTCGTGAAATTTCATCTCGCCTTAAATTTTTAAATGATGTTGGTCTTGATTACTTATCACTTGATCGCAGTGCGGATACTCTATCAGGTGGAGAAGCCCAACGCATTCGCCTAGCCTCACAAATTGGATCTGGATTAACTGGCGTGATGTATGTCTTAGATGAACCCTCGATTGGACTTCATCAACGTGACAATGATCGTCTGATCAACACACTCAAACACCTCAAAGATCTTGGCAACTCAGTTCTAGTTGTGGAGCACGATGAAGATATGATTCGGGCCTCTGATCATGTGATTGATATCGGGCCAGGTGCCGGCGTACATGGTGGCAAAGTGGTTGCGCAAGGTACGCCAGCTGAAATTGAAAAAAATAAAGATTCACTAACGGGGGCTTATTTAAGCGGCGCCAAACGAATTGAAGTTCCTAAGACGCGCACTAAAGCATCTGACAAGTTCTTAACGATCAAGGGAGCAACAGGAAATAATCTAAAAAATGTGACTGCCTCGATTCCAGTTGGATTGCTAAGCTGCATTACCGGTGTTTCAGGCTCAGGTAAATCCACTTTAATTAATGACACACTTCACCATGCGGTTGCGCAACACTTGTACGGATCTACAGCGGAACCTGCACCTTATAAAGAAATTGATGGCCTCGAGCATTTCGACAAAATTATTAGTGTTGACCAGTCACCAATTGGCAGAACACCTCGCTCGAACCCTGCTACCTACACGGGATTATTTACCCCGATTCGTGAATTATTTGCGGGCGTACCAGCAGCCAGAGAACGTGGTTACGAGGCGGGAAGGTTTTCATTTAACGTTCGTGGCGGGCGTTGCGAAACCTGTGAAGGCGATGGCGTTATCAAAGTAGAAATGCACTTCTTACCAGATGTGTACGTCCCTTGCGATGTTTGCCACGGCAAACGTTATAACCGAGAGACGCTAGATATTCGTTATAAAGGCAAAAATATTCATGAAGTGCTCTCAATGACTATTGAGCAAGCGTATGAGTTTTTTGAAGCCGTTCCTGTCGTCAAACGCAAACTCAAAACATTACTAGATGTTGGATTGGGGTATGTTAAGTTAGGTCAAAGCGCAACCACGCTATCAGGAGGTGAAGCTCAACGCGTCAAACTCTCGCTAGAACTATCAAAGCGAGACACTGGACGAACGCTCTACATTCTTGATGAGCCAACCACAGGCCTTCACTTCCAAGATATCCAGTTATTACTCGATGTTATTTATGCCCTACGCAAACATGGCAATACGATTGTCATCATTGAACACAATCTTGATGTGATCAAAACGGCAGATTGGATTATTGATATGGGGCCTGAAGGTGGCGCTGGTGGTGGAACCATTATTGCCACTGGCTCCCCTGAAGAGGTTGCTAATAACAAGGCAAGTTATACAGGCAAGTACCTAAAGCCTCTATTAAAAAAATAATCTAAATCAAAAGTCGTTCGGCTTTTTCAATGGCGCGTGATGTACCCATGAGTACGAGTACATCATCCGCCTGAAGTACTTCATCAGTTAAAGGTTGAAACTGCTTATATCCACCAGTGGCATTTTCAGAACGCCGAATCGTTTGCACCTGAACATCGCACTCGTTCAGAATAGTCAGAGCTTGGCCAATGCCTGCGGCGCCCTTCACCAGACGAACGGAATGCAGACGAATTGCATCGGCGGTTGAGATATCTTCATCCTCAATACTTCTAAAGTACCCTCTGAGCAAACTGTAACGAGCCTCGCGGGCTTCAGTAATGCGGCGCACAACCCGCCTCATAGGAACACCGCTCACCAATAAAACGTGCGAGGCTAACATTAAACTGCCTTCTATTTGCTCTGGAATTACTTCCGTAGCACCTGCTGCTTGTAATAACTCCAAATCACTATCATCCGCTGCTCGAACCAGAACAGGAATGCCAGGCCTTAATTGTTCTATTTGATGAATTAAACGAACCGCATTTGCCGTACCACTAAACGTGATCACCACTGATTTAGCACGCATGATGCCGGCAGCTTGTAATGTATTTGCGCTTTGTGCATCGCCATAGACAACTGAATTACCTGCTTCAGAAGCCTCCTTTACGCGATCCGGATCTAAATCTAATGCGATGTACTTAATCTGCTCTAACTCTAATAATCGCGCTAAATTTTGTCCCAAGCGACCAAATCCACAAATAATCACATGGTTTTCATTTCGCACACTTTGCGAAGCGATTCTCGTGAGATTTAACGATTGATTAAACCATTCGTTTCTAGAAAAACGTAATGCAATCCGATCGCTGTACTGAATCAAAAGTGGAGAAATCATCATCGAGATCAACATCGATGCCAAAACTGCCTGAACTAGATCCGGATCTATCCAATCTAAGGCGTCAATTTGATTTAACAGAACAAAACCGAACTCACCCGCCTGAGTTAAGCAGAGGCCTGAACGAATCGCCACCCCTGCTGATGCTCCAAAACGCCTAGCTAAGGTTGCAATAATGCCGAACTTCAAAACAAGTGGGGCAATCAACAAAATCAATACCATTGGCGCATTTCGATAAATCACACCAAAATCCACCAGCATGCCAACGGTAATAAAGAAAAGCCCCAACATGATGTCTCTAAAGGAGGCTATACCCTCTTCGACCTGGAATCGATACGGCGTTTCAGAAATCAACATACCCGCTATAAAAGCGCCTAGTGCCATTGATAGCCCAATTGACTCAGTTAAAGCAGCCATCCCTAGAGCCACTAATAACAAATTGAGCATGAATAGCTCTTGAGACTTTAGGCGCGCAACCAAGGTAAACCAGGAACTAAAAATCTTTTGCCCAAAGAAAAAGATTAAACCAATAGCAACTGCAATTTTGATACCCGCTAAGCCCAGTGCAAAAATCATATCTCCTGGATTACGACCTAAGGATGGAATCAAAATCAATAGAAAAATAACCACCAAATCTTGAAACAGTAAAACACCAACTGCATTTTTCCCATGCTCCGAATCTAACTCCATACGCTCAGCTAACAGCTTGATTACAATCGCCGTCGAAGACATCGCCAGAGCGCCCCCAAGCGCCAATAAAACATGCCAAGGAAGATGGATGGGGGATACAAATCGTAAGAAATATCCTGCCGGAATCGTCAATACCATCGTCAAAAATACTTGACTTGCTCCGAATCCGAATACGATTTTTTTCATGGATCGAAGCTTAGTGATGCTAAATTCCAAGCCAATCGAGAACATTAGGAATACAACCCCAAACTCGGCAAAATCTTTTACAGTCGCATTATCTGGGGCCAAACCCAAGGCATTGGGGCCAATTAAGACACCTACCGCGAGGTATCCTAATACGGGAGGCAGTTTTAGGACGCGAAATGCCAATACCCCTGCAACAGCAGAAGCAAGTAAAGTAAGGGTTAATTGCAAAATAGAAGGCATATACTTATCACTATGATAGACAAGCTTAACGACAGATCAATTGAATTGGCCAAAAAAACACTCGAAATCGAGGGTTTGGCTATTCAGAAACTAAGGGAAAACCTAGATAACTCGGGGTATGCCAAGAGTTTTTCAAGCGCAATTCAGATTTTGCTCAATTGCAAGGGCCGAATTGTGGTCTCTGGCATGGGCAAATCCGGTCACATCGCCAAAAAAATTGCCGCTACGTTTGCGTCTACTGGCTCGCCTGCTTTTTTCGTCCATCCAGCAGAAGCTAGCCACGGCGATCTAGGGATGGTCCAACACAATGATGTGTTTGTAGCTTTTTCAAACTCCGGGGAAACCGCTGAGCTTTTGACAATCGTGCCTCAGATCAAACGCACCGGGGCCAAACTCATTGCACTTACCGGAAATACTGATTCAACCCTAGCAAAATTTGCCGATGTACACCTTGATGTCGCCGTTGAGCGAGAGGCCTGCCCTCTTAACTTAGCGCCTACCGCAAGCACTACCGCATCACTTGCCATGGGAGATGCGCTCGCTGTTGCATTATTAGACGCAAGAGGATTTAGAGAAGAGGATTTTGCAAGGTCCCACCCTGGTGGAAGCCTTGGTCGTAGGCTCCTCACTCATGTTCGCGATGTCATGCGTTCAGGCGATCAAGTACCCAAAACGTTATCTAATGCCAGTATTAAAGAAGCACTTCTTGAAATTACTGCCAAACGTTTAGGTATGACCGTTGTTGTCGATGCTCAAGACAAAGTACTTGGTATTTTTACCGACGGTGATTTAAGAAGACTTCTTGAAAAGAACGTCGACTTAAATGGCCAAGAGCTATCGAAAGCCATGACCCCTAACCCGCGCACCATTTCGATGGACGTATTAGCGGCCGAAGCTGTCGAAATGATGGAACGCTTTAGAATTAACCAATTAGTAGTCACGGATAATTCTGGCAAATTGGTTGGCGCACTCAATATGCACGACTTATTTGCCGCAAAAATAATTTAATTTCATGAAGCCCTCATTAAACACTTTCGCCACACTTACAACCAATGCCTTGGAAAATTTTCCTCAAGCAATCGAACGTGCAGAACTCGTGAAGTTGGTTGTTTTAGATGTTGATGGCGTTTTAACGGATGGCGCCCTTTACGTAGGGCACGATGGAAAAGAGTCCATTAAAGTTTTCGATAGTCTTGATGGGCATGGCATTAAATTATTAGCCTCTACGGGCATTAAATTCGCAATCATCTCTGGCAGAAAATCAACGATGGTTGAAGCGCGGGCCAAAGAACTAGGTATTGATTTTGTTTTCATGGCAGTCAAAGATAAACTTGCAACTCTTAACGAGTTACTTAAAGATCTTCAATTAGGTTTACAGGATTGCGCAGCGGTTGGCGACGACTGGCCTGATTTGCCTGTTATGTCTAGAGTGCAACTTGCTGCAGCTCCTGCCCAGGCTCATCCAGAAGTTCTTCGTATTGCCCATTTTGTTGCTACCCGAAAAGGCGGCAATGGTGCGGTTCGCGAAATTTGTGACCTAATCTTAAAAGCGCAAGGGCACTACGACCGATTATTGAAGGATGCTTTTGCCTCATGAATCGCATTAGAGGCATCACATCGTCTGAGTATATTTACGAGACTGCAAAGGGCTTGATCCCACTGATATCGTTAGCATTGCTGGCATTACTTTCTTTTTGGTATTTAAAAACTAATACCGATCAGAAACCACTGCCGCCTGCTAGGCCTAAAACACATATCCCTGATTATGTTTTTTCCAATGTTCGCCTTACCTCATTAAACGAGACTGGCAAAGCAAAGTACAGACTCCTCGCTGATGAGTTCAAACATTTCGAGGATGACGCTTCGATTGATATTACTCGCCCGCGCCTGCGTCTTTTTTCAAAAGAAGCGGAACCGATGACCATTACTTCAAAAACTGGTCATATGGATGGAGATTTGTCGATTCTTGAACTATTTGATAACGTGAATATCTCACGTCCACCTCAACTCAATAGTGCAGGAATCATGATTGACCCTCACTTACTAGCAGTTTCTAATTACTTCAAAGCATTTATCAATGACGACATCATTAAAACGAATTTGCCCGTAAAAATAGAGCGTGGGCAATCTGTTATGACATCTAGTCAAGGTGCTGAATTTGATAATGTGCAGCAAAAAATCATATTACTTGGAAACGTCCAAGGATTTATTGCGCCATCAGATACCGCAAAAAGATCTAAAAAATAATGTCCAATCATCAGCGCCCTCTCTTTGCTTATTTAGGCCTTTTCATTTTTGGACTATTAGTTTTTTCGACACAGTCATTTGCCTTGCAATCCGACCGAAATCAACCTACAAAACTTTCCTCAAATAAAGCTGATTTTGATGACGTATCTCAAGAGTATGTTCTTCAAGGTAATGCAAAAATTACTAAAGGGTCTTTAATTATTGAAGGGGAAAAAGCGACTATCGTAGTCGACCCAGAAGGCTTTCAATTAATCACCGTTATTGCTCCAACGAATAAGCCTGCAAAATTTAGTCAATTAATGGATAGTCCTGCTGGGGAACGAATCGAAGGTGAAGGCGATGTTATTTTTTATGACGCCAAAGCAGAAACTCTCTTAATTAAAGGGAAAGCTACCGCACGCAAGCGTCAAGGCATCCATTGGAGAGATAAATTAGATGCCGAAGAAATTAACTATGATTTAGCAACTGAAAAATACGACGCTGTAAGCTCCGCTAATTCAAAACCTGTTAAATCGATTCTTTCTCCAAGAATTAAAGAATCGAATAAACTTGCCATACCTAAATAAATCGACACTCAAATGACTCAAAACACACAATCCGTTCTTTTTGCTAAAGGTTTACAAAAAACTTATGGCAAACGCGTTGTTGTGAAGGATGTCGGCCTCGAAGTTAAAAGTGGTGAGGTGGTAGGTTTATTAGGGCCAAACGGCGCTGGCAAAACCACTTCGTTTTATATGATCGTTGGCCTAGTGCCATCTGATCATGGTGAAATTTCACTAGATCAACAATCAATTAGTTCATTGCCCATACATGAGCGCTCCAACCTTGGCTTATCTTATTTGCCTCAAGAAGCTTCAGTTTTCCGTAAGCTAAATGTTGCGGAAAATATTCAAGCAGTTTTGGAGCTGCAAAAAATTAATGGTGTTCGTTTAACAAAAACGCAAATTAAAGAACGACTTGATAGTCTTTTAAATGAACTTCAAATTGCGCATTTACGAGACAACCCTGCACTTTCTTTATCGGGTGGTGAACGTCGGCGCGTTGAAATCGCCCGAGCACTTGCCTCAAACCCAAAATTTATTTTGCTTGATGAGCCTTTTGCTGGCGTAGACCCAATTGCAGTAGGTGAAATCCAAAAAATCATTGGATTCTTAAAAGAAAAAAATATTGGGGTATTAATTACCGATCACAACGTTCGCGAAACATTAAAAATTTGTGATCATGCATACATCATCAATGACGGCAAGGTATTAGCCCAAGGGCTACCTAACGAAATCATCGACAATCCAAAAGTTCGAGAAGTCTATCTCGGCGAAGAATTCAAAATGTAATTCTGGCTTTTTTAAGCCTTATCTTCATTTCCCCCTTGGCACTTTGCCGAATCACTGTTACGCTAGAGACAAGTTCGCAATTTTCAACGTATCAGAATAATTAAAAGTATGAATTTTCAAGCTTTATCAATAACTTATAAAAGTTCAACAATTCATACCCAAACCACAAATGACGCCAAGGTCTGCGTCGAGTTGATTACAAACTCAACAATTCAAAAATTTGTAAACATTTATCAGGAATTTGGGGAAAAACTGCGCCCCCACTCATTTTTTGCGCAGTTACATTAAGGAGTTGCTATGAATCTAAGAATCAATAGTCATCATGTTGAAGTAACACCTGCCATTAAAAGCCACTTAGAAGACAAAATTGTTCGAATTAAGAAACATTTTGATCAGGCCTTAGATATTTCTGCAATTCTGATCGTCGATAACGCAAAAGAGAAGAATTTGCGTCAAACCGCCGAGTTGACTCTTCATATTAAAGGTAAAGATTTGTTTGCCGAGGCTCATCACGAAGACTTGTATCATGCAATTGATGCTGCAGTTGATAAGCTAGATAAACAAATTCTCAAACACAAAGAGAAGATTAAGGCGCACCATCATGAAGCCCCTCGAAATGCACCAATAGGAAACTAGCCCTATAATCAAATCATGAGTGGATTAGCTGAACTCCTTGATGTCAAAACAATTTTCCTTGATGTCTCTATTAAAGACGTTGAGGGATTGTTTAACCTTGCTGGCCAAAATTTCGAGAAATTAACTGGTTTATCTGCAAGTCAGATTAGCCAATGTTTAACAGATCGAGAAAAACTTGGATCAACAGGTCTTGGTGTAGGGGTTGCAATCCCTCATGGTCGAGTCAAAGGGTTGAAGCAACCCTTAGCTGGTTTTTATCGCTTAACCAAGCCAATAGAATTCAATGCGCCGGACAAAGAACTTGTTGACGTCGCTATCATTTTGCTAGTTCCTGAACAAGCCACACAAAAACATCTCGATTTACTTTCTGAGATTGCTCAAATTCTGTCAGACGGTTCTAGACGCGACGCACTTCGTCATGAAACTGATAGTAAGAAATTACTCGCCACGATTACTGGACAGGTAGCTTAAGTAAATGACGCAACACTTATCCCTCATCGGAGTGAGTGCTCAAACCATTTTCGATGACAACTTCCAAGAACTAAAACTCCATTGGGTAGCGGGTGAAGAAGGTGCCGATCGTGGCTTTGATCCCAAAGCTGTCGCTCAGGCATCATCATCTTCTGATTTAGTTGGTCACTTAAATCTTATTCACCCAAATCGCCTTCAGGTTTATGGCGAGCCCGAAATTCGCTATCACGAAAAATTAAACATTGATCATCGTCGCCATCAATTATCGGATTTAATGGCCATGAAACCACCTTGCTTCATCATTGCAGATGGGCAAGTGCCAAATGATGATTTGAAACTCTACTGTCAACGCTCATCAACCCCTCTTTTTAGTACCCCAGTTACCGCCGCTGAAGTAATTGATCACCTTCGTTTATATCTAACGAAGATGGGCGCTCCACGTGTCACCATGCATGGCGTTTTTCTAGACATCTTAGGTTTAGGTGTTTTGATTACTGGCGATTCAGGGCTTGGCAAAAGCGAACTGGGCCTTGAGTTGATTTCACGAGGACATGGCCTGGTAGCGGATGATGCGGTTGATTTTGCCCGCTTAGGCCCTGATTATGTTGAGGGGCGCTGCCCGAAAATTCTTAGAGATCTTTTAGAGGTTCGTGGTCTGGGCTTATTGGATATTCGAACCATCTTTGGAGAGACAGCGGTTCGACGAAAAATGAAATTGCGTTTAATTGTACAACTCGTTCGTCGCTCAGATGGCGAGTTCGAACGCTTACCAATTGACGCTCAATTTATTGATGTTCTTGGTTTACCCGTAAGAACAGTAAAAATTCAAGTGGCAGCTGGTCGAAATTTAGCGGTCCTAGTAGAAGCGGCGGTTCGCAATACCATATTGCAATTACGTGGCATTGATACCTTGAATGAATTCATGGTGCGTCAACGTGAATTGATGAATGAAGAATCGGCCTCAAACAAAAGAGCTCGTTAAATGAGCATCTTTATCATCACTGGCATCTCTGGCTCAGGAAAGTCAGTAGCATTACATGCGCTAGAAGATGCCGGATACGACTGCGTTGATAACATCCCTGTCAATCTTCTAGAAAATCTAATTGATAGCCTTCAAAAATCCGGCAGTGAAAAAATGGCCATTGCGATTGACGCAAGGCGCGGCGAGTCAATCCAAGAACTCCCTACCATCATTGATAAATTAGAAGAGAAGCACAAGGTACGTGTTATTTTTCTGAATGCCTCAACTGAAACATTGGTCAAACGTTTTTCTGAAACAAGACGACGACACCCACTGTCATCAAAAAATTTTGAAAATGCCGAAAAATCTCTAATAGAAGCAATTAATCTTGAGAGAGAGTTGTTACAAGCGTTAGCGGAAAAAGCTCACAGCATTGATACTAGCAATATTCGTGCGCATGCTCTCCGGAGTTGGGTGTTAAACCTCGTTCAAAAGGGTAATGAAGGCCTTACTCTACTCATAGAGTCTTTTGGGTTTAAGCATGGAGTTCCACAAGATGCGGATTTAGTCTTTGACGTTCGCTGCATTCCCAACCCTCACTACGACCCGGAACTACGTCCATTAACTGGCAATGACCAACCGGTGATTGATTTCTTAAATAACCAACCCGACTTTCACGCAATGGCATTAGATATTTCTGCATTTGTGAAAAAATGGCTGCCAAACTACATGCTCGATAAACGTAGCTACTTAACGATTGCTATTGGCTGCACAGGCGGGCAACACCGCTCAGTAGCTATGGTGAATCAATTACTAAATATGTTTAACAAGAAAACTGATCAAGTTTTTGAGGGTGTTGAACTACTATCTAGACATCGTGAACTTGATAACTTAAGTCTCAAGAAAAACTAAGCAATAAATCTTTCACCGGCTTTGGTAAGCCAATCGATGCAAGCTCCGAAAATTTTACCCAGCGCAATTGATTGTTGACTTGAATTACTGGCTTGCTTCGAAATTTGAGTACTTTTGGATAAAAATTAAGTATGCGGTGTGAAAACACATGTTTGATTGGGGCTAGATGTTTTGCTTTTACATATAGCCTAGCTATCTCATCCTGATTCTCTAAGATTCTCAATTGAGGATAGTCAGTCAACTCGACATTAAGTTTGCCATCAGCAGTCGCCCACTTTGTTTCGGGTAATGTCCATAAGCCACCCCAGATTCCCTTTGATGGCCTTCGCTCTAATAAGACTTCAGTTGGAGTCATGAGCAATAACAGTTCACTTTGCAACTTGGGCGAGGTCTTTTTCTGTTTTTTTGCTGGCAAATCAAGAACAACTCCTGCTTGATACGCCAAACAAACATCCGCCATTACACACTTACGCTGACTGGGACTAGACTCTATGCAAATTGGCTTAGATCTAGTGCATGCCGTTGCCCCAAAATCCATCATAGCTTGAGTGTAGGCTGGCATTTCGCTTGTTTTTTTTGGCACCAAACTCTCAGCAATTGCCCACATCTTTTTTTCAGTCTTAACTTCGTTGATTGGCTCTTCTACACGAAATACACGCGCCAATACGCGCTTAACATTGCCATCCAAAATGGCCGAACGTTCGTCAAAACAAAACGCCGCTATTGCTGCGGCAGTTGATTTTCCAATACCTGGCAACAACTGAAGCTGCGCAGCAGTTCGTGGAAATTGACCACCACAGTCACTCACCACCGCCTTTGCACAACGCCAAAGATTTCTCGCTCTGGTGTAATAACCCATGCCAGCCCACTCTGCCATTACCTCATCTTCTGTGGCATTTGCTAGAGCCCGAACATTGGGAAATTTTTTTAAAAATAAAGGGTATCGCTCTCTAACTGTTGCCACTTGAGTTTGTTGCAACATAATTTCAGACAACCAAACACGATAGGGGTCCTTTTGGTTTTGCCATGGCAGCCCAACTCTGCCAAATTTGGCATGCCAATCCAAAATTCGTTTTGAAAAATTCATTACTTTTGACATTGCGGGCAATAAAACGTCGATCGTTGGCCTTGAGTGATTTGTTTAATCACTGATTGGCATACCCTACAAGATTCTCCCGCTCGACCATAAACCTTCGTGCTCATCATAAAGTGCCCGGGCTCACCTTCACTATTCACAAAATCTTTTAAGCTACTTCCCCCAGCTTTAATTGCTTTCTTTAACGTTTGTCGAACCGCCTCTGCCAACATCTCATACTTTTTTAATGAAATGCTGCCGGCTACTTTATTAGGATGTATACCTGCTTCAAATAGACTCTCCGAGCAATAAATATTTCCAACACCAACAACTGCCTGACCTGCCAACAAATATTGCTTCACGGAAATACTTCGCTTACGAGATTTTTCAAATAACAGTTTTCCTCCAGCGCTTCCTTTAAATTCTGGTCCGAATGGTTCAACACCTAATTTTTTCAATAGTGGGTGCTCATCAAGTGACCCTTCTTCAAATCCATGCCACATCACAGCACCAAATTTTCTAGGATCATGCAATCGCAATGAAATATCGCCAAATTGCAACTCAACACGATCATGCGGCTTAAGAGAATCGCTCACAGAAAGTACTCGAAGTACGCCAGTCATACCCAAGTGGATTAACAAATATCCTTTTGTTAAATGAAAAATTAAATATTTGCCACGCCGAGTAATGCGCTCGCAAGATTGCCCCTTCAGAATTCCCTTCAAATTATTGAGGACAGGCCAACGCAATCGTCCATCAATCACCCGCACGTTGGTAATTGTTTTACCAACAATTTTCGGCTCGACTCCCAATTTGGTTACTTCAACTTCTGGTAATTCAGGCATAAATTTAATTAATTGCTAATTCTTATATAGAATGTTCGCATGTCTAGACAAATTATGTTGAAAACTCTCCGATTTTTTGCCCCAACGCTGTTTGCACTTTGCCAATATTGCTTCCTAACGAATGCATATGCTCAAAATAATGCAGTAAATACTGGATTTCCAAAATCTTCAGAATTGGTTTATCAAGTACTTGCAGCTGAAATAGCACTTCAACGCGGGCAAATCGGTGCGGCATACCAAACCTATATGGCAATTGCTAAAAGCTCTCAGGATCCAAAGGCCGCACAACGAGCCATGGAAATCGCTCTAGCAGGACAATCCGCTCAGTTTTCGCTTGAGGCAGCCGAACTATGGGATAACTTAGCTAACGGAAAAGATAAAACCGCACGCGAAGTAAGAATAACGCTTTTAATGCTGAATAACCGCTGGTCAGAAGCGGTTGATCCAGCTATCAATCATCTAAGAGCATTAAAACCTAAGCAAAAAGAACCATTCTTATTGGAATGCGCGGCCATGATTGCTAAATCAGGCAATGACGATGAAGCTATTCGTGCATTCGCGAAGATTGTCAGTTCAATGCCAGAACTCCCCAAAAATAATGATCTACTGTTTTTGTATTCCATGGGGGAAGAAAAAGAAAAACGCTTTACACCGATGGAAAATGCTTTAAAGGCGATTATTAAAAATGATCCTAACCATAAGAATGCTTTAAATGCATTGGGATATTCGTGGGCAGATCGCAACATAAAACTCAAAGAAGCCTTTGCGCTGATTTCAAGAGCACATAAATTATCGCCGGATGATGCTTTCATCTTAGACAGTCTTGGCTGGGTAAATTTCCGTCTCGATAAGCTAGATCTGGCTGCAGATCAGTTGCAGCGTGCGTTTGATATGAAACCTGAAGCTGAAATTGGCGCCCACTTGGGTGAGGTACTGTGGTCTCTAAACAAAAGAGCCGAGGCCGAAGTGATATGGAAAAAAGCAGAAACAATTGATGCCAATAATGCGAGCCTCAAAGAAACCTTAAGACGCCTTAAAGTTGATTGGGCATTACCCGAACAATTCGACCATACGATCAATCGACGCTGGGATGGTCGTTTTGCAGTCAAAATAAATGGAAAAAATAATCAGGATGGTGGATCTGGATCCTTTAGTCTTGACCACGTCGCACTCAATGACACACTCGAATTACGCGGCCCAATGGGAGTTGCATTTGCAAAGATAACAGTGACTGCTGCTGGTGCAACACTCGAGCAAGGCGGAAAAATATCGGAAGCAATCGATGCAGATACTCTTGTCAAGGAAGCTATCGGCATGCCTATTCCTGCAAGAGGCCTCTCAGCATGGCTTGCAGGATATGTCAGACCAGGATCCCCCGGAAGCGTAGAACGCAATGAAAAAGGAAATGTTTCCAAAATTATTCAAGATGGATGGACTTTGAACTATGTTTGGAATAAGAAAAATAAATTAGAAAAGTTAAATCTTGAACGCAAATCTGAAATGGGTGATGTAGATATTCGTTTAGTGTTCGATAGCGTGGATGACTAAGTTGTTCAAAATCAAAGCGCCCGCCAAGTTAAATTTATTTCTTCATGTTGTTGGTCGAAGACCTGATGGGTACCATTTACTCCAAAGTGTGTTTCAACTAATTGATTTATGCGATGAAATCAGCCTTTCAGTTCGCGACGATGGGGTCATTCATCGAGCTAATCCCATTCCTGGAGTCGACCCCTTATCCGATCTCAGCACAAAAGCTGCGCAATTATTAAAAGAATTCACTAACTGCCCGCTAGGGGCAGAAATCAATATAGAGAAGCAGATCCCAATGGGCGCAGGGATGGGCGGAGGATCATCAGATGCTGCCAGCACCCTTTTAGGGCTTAACCATCTATGGAAAACCGGCCTTAATTTGTCAGAACTTTCTACTTTAGGCTTAAAACTCGGGGCTGACGTACCTTTTTTCCTTCATGGAAAAAATGCCTTCGTAGAGGGGATTGGAGAAAACATAACCCCTATCCAAGGCTCTAACGATCGATATTTACTGATCTATCCGGGCGTCGGAATACCCACAATTGAGATCTTTCAAGACCCTAGTTTGACTAGAAATCACCCAAGTATTACAATGATGGACTTTGCTGCACACTACGCCAATTCCACGAAGTTTAGTAATAATCTTCAACCTGTCGTAGTGAAAAAGCATAAGGAAGTGCAGTTAGCTTTAGATTGGCTGTTAATGAACATTTCGGGTAGTACCCCCAAAATGTCAGGTTCTGGAAGTACGGTTTTTACCCCAATTTCAGACCAGTTTGATGCCAATTTAATACTTTCTAAGCTTCCAAAAAAATGGACTGGTTTAGTAGTTCAGGGGCTCCTAGAGCATCCGGCTTATAATCTAGTCCCGTCTCTATGACATATAGGGGAGTCGCCAAGCTGGTTAAGGCACCGGATTTTGATTCCGGCATGCGAAGGT
>CAYFKO010000006.1:0-29471 GCA_964343765.1 uncultured Polynucleobacter sp.
TCTCATCTCCCAGAAACTATAGAACTTTCCAAGTTTATTCATAAAAATTCTTATTTAAAAGAATCGTTTTTTCACTGGGCTGATTCTTGGATTCGATTACTAATCTCCAATCAAGATTCATGGCTTAATCAAGCTGAATTTAATCATTTTATTGATGACTTTAATAATTCTGCAGATTTACTTTTTGCGGAATGCTTACTTCAAATGCCCCTCAAGCATCAGCTTAAAGAATTTGTAATTGCAGCCGGAAATGCTAAAACTCGTGTTATGTTTTTAAGGGATTTTGGAGAGCATGTTCGAAATGGTCATGTATTTTTACCGCTAAATTTATTAGGTGAGTTTGATCTCACTACGCAGCATTTATCTGAATGGCGTACAGAAGCAGACGCTCGAAATTGGATTGAGGTTTCAAGCTTTCAAGCAAAGTTCATTGACGATTTGTACATTCAAGCCACTCAATGGTTGAACCCACTCCCTATAGATGAGCAAAAGAAAGTTTGGCCACTAAGAGCCCAACTTCAACTGGCAATGAATACTTTAAAAGAAATAAAGCAAAATGATTTTGCAGTAATTAGCCAGAAAATTGAAACCTCACCAGGGAAATCGATGTTAATAACCCTGGGAAGTAGATTTTTTAGTTGACCAATTACAAAGAGGGATAGTCCGTATAACCCTTATCAGATCCACCATAGAACGTTGAACGGTCATAAGGATTCAAAGCAGATCCACATTCAAAGCGCTTCTCAAGATCAGGATTGGAAATATACAAACGACCGTAGGCAATTGCATCGGCCAAGTTGGCATTTAGTGCAGCTTCGCCACTTTCTTTGGTGTACCCGCCGGCGGAAATTAGATTGCCTTTGTATGCTGTTCGGAACATTTCACTAGTAAGAGGCGCTTCAGTATTTGTTGCATCATTTCCACCCGCCGTTGTCGCTCTTGGTTCAATCAAATGAACATAGGCTAAGTTGAATTGATTTAATTCATTTAGTACATAAGTAAACAAACCCTTTGTGTCTGAATCAGAAACTTCATTAAATGTCCCAAAAGGCGATAAACGAACACCAATTTGGCTTAATGGATAGACAGAACTAACAGCCTTAATGATCTCTATCAACAATCTTGCCCTTCCAGCAAAATCTCCTCCAAATTGATCAGTTCGCTTATTCGTGGCATCTTGCAAGAATTGGTCTAGCAAATAACCATTGGCGCCATGAATTTCCACACCATCAAATCCAGCAGTCTTTGCATTCTCTGCTGCAACTTTGAATTGGTTGATGACTTTGGCGATATCCTCAGTGGTCATTTCTCTTGGGGTTTCGTAAGGAACCCCCTTCCAGTTGGCATCCATTAACTTTCCTGATGGCGCAATCGCTGAAGGGGCAATTGGTAAACCCTCCTCAGGATGAAGTGTGCTGTGTGATATCCGACCAACATGCCAAAGTTGGGCAACAATCTTTCCGCCCTTTTCATGAACAGCGTCAACAACCTCAGCCCAAGCTTTAGTTTGAGCTTCAGAATAAATGCCTGGTGTTGCTGGGTAACCCTTCCCTAATGGAGAGACCTGAGTGGCTTCCGTAATAATTAGGCCAGCACCTGCTCGCTGAGCATAGTAAAGTTTTGCCAATGGATTGCATACGTCTCCCTCAACGGCTCTCATACGCGTTAAAGGAGCCATCACCATTCGATTTTTAAGTGATAACGCGCCTAGTTCTACCTTGCTTAATAACTTAAGTTCATTACTCATTTTCTGTCTCATTCCATTTAATTATTTGTCAAAAGCACACTGACCTCTACAGCAATAGCCTCTTGTCTTCCAAGATAGCCTAGCCCTTCATTAGTCTTAGCTTTAATATTAATCTGACTTTGTGAAACTTGCAGAACCTTGGATATAACTTCAATCATTGGATTTATATATTCGGATAACTTTGGCTTCTGGCAAATAATTGTTGCATCCATATTAGACAACTTGAAACCCGCCTTACAAACTAACTCATAAGCATTTAGCAATAAAACTTTGCTATCAGCCCCTTTGTATTTGGGGTCAGTATCAGGAAAATGCCTTCCAATATCACCTAAGCCTGCAGCGCCAAGCAATGCATCAGTCAACGCATGCAATAAGGCATCGGCATCTGAATGACCTAGCAATCCCTTTTCAAATGGAATCAATATGCCACCTAAAATAAGGGGACGCCCCTCAACAAGTTGATGCACATCATAGCCTTGCCCAATTCGTAAACTATTCACTTCAATTTCCTTTGAATCAGTTTTTCTTAATAGTTGTGTGGCTATCGACAAATCATCAGGATAAGTCACTTTAAAATTTCTTAAACTACCTTGTACTAACAGAATCTTTTTACCCAAACGCTCGAATGCGCTAGCCTCATCTGTTACGCTAGCCCCATCATTTATCGCAGCTTGTAACGCATCTTTTAAATCACCCACTCTAAACATCTGTGGGGTTTGTGCTTGCCAAAGACCCTCCCTATTACTTCCTCCAGCAATCAAATTTAATGTCGAAGCACCCTTGACCTCATGCTTCAAACTATCAGCGACAGGCAAAGCCAAAATTCCACCTGCAACCTCACTACTTCTAGCTTTAACTATTTGAATCAAATTATTTACTTGAAATTGACTAATGCCAGGCCTTGCTGCATCGTGCACTAAGACCCAATCATCTTTCGGAATACCCGCTGCGATCATTAGTTCAAGAGTGTTTAAAACTGTTGCATGCCTTGTGTCACCACCAGACATTTCAATATGTAATTTTTCACTAACCGGCCAACTAATTTGAGTTGATATTTCTGGCGGCATATTTTTTGAAATCCCAACCCATACACTGGAGATTTCGGAATGATTAATAAAGACATCCAATGAGTAATTAACTATTGCCCTGCCATTTATCAATTGATATTGCTTGGGTATGCCTCCCCCAAAACGCTGGCCAGCCCCTCCACTAGGAATCAAAACATGGCAATTTGTCATAAAAGTATTATTAAGAAGCATCAATTCAAACGTAATTTTGTATCAATTCTATAATGGGCAGGTGTCTGATCCATCAAAAACTCATTCTGGGCAGGCTCCAATGGATGTGCCTGTTCAGTTTACCCCCCTATTCCCTGCTCCAAGGGAGGGGAAACGCTTTACCTGGAATGGGGCAATCGGCTCAAGCGATGCTGCCACAATTGCTCAAAACGCTGAATTTCATAGGTCTGAATATTCAGTTATTTTGATTATTTGCAGTAATCCTCTTGAAGCTCAACGACTTGCCGCTGAAATACCGATTTTTAATTCTGAATTAAAAGTTAAATTACTCCCTGATTGGGAGATTCTGCCTTATGACAATTTTTCCCCGCATCAAGATCTGATTTCTGAGCGACTAGCTGCCCTCTATGAGCTCATGAATGGGGCTTGTGACATCGTGATTGCCCCCGTCAGTTCAGCGATTCAGCGCTTGTCACCACCAGAATTTTTGGCAGCTCATACATTTACCTTTAAACAAGGGGATAAACTTGACGAAACCGCTTTAAGGTTTCAACTTCAACAAGCAAATTATGATCCCGTAACTGCAGTTGTTCGTCCCGGTGAATATTCTTTACGCGGCGGCCTTATTGATATCTTTCCAATGGGGTCTGTTTTACCTTACCGCATAGACCTTTTTGGTGATGAAATTGATCAAATTAAAACATTTGATCCCGACACGCAACGAAGCCTTTATCCCGTCAAAGAAGTCCGATTACTCCCTGGTCATGAGTTCCCTTTTGATGAGGATGCTCGAAAATTTTTCCGAGGAAAATGGCGCGAGTATTTTGATGGAGATCCTTCCAAATGCTCTTTATACAAAGATGTTGGGAACGGCATCCCTGGTTCTGGGATTGAATGCTACTTACCGCTATTCTTTGAAAATACAGCAACCATCTTTGATTATTTCCCAATCGAAAGATTGCCTGTCTGGATTTGGACCTCAGGAGATATCCAACTAGCCATTCAGTCTTTTTGGCAAAACACTCAAGAGCGCTACAACTTTTTGTCTCACGATAGTGAACGTCCGATTCTAAAACCTGAGAAGCTATTTATAGAAGATGATGATTTTTTTGGAATGCTCAAAAAACATTCTAGAGCAGTTATTAATCAAACATCAGATTCAAACTCCTCAGATCAGCACGAGTTTACCTCAGTGCCAGATGTATCGATTACCAGAAAGAGTCCCGACCCTATTCATAAGATAAGGCATCTTATTTCTAACTCATCTTCGAGAATTTTGATTTGCACCGATAGTCCTGGGAGAAGAGAAACTGTTAAACAGCTACTTGAGGATGAACTTTCATTCGAGAATTCTGGTTCTCAAATAAAAATTTCCCCCAATCAATTTGAAAACATAAATCAATTCATAAAAGGGTCTTCTAGGCTAGGCATAGTAGTCGCTCCAATTCTTGATGGATTTCACTCTCTAATTGGCAACATTTTATTTATTTCGGAATCTGAATTATTTACCTCCACCTCTGGTCAACGTAAATCAAGTCGAAATAAGCAACGTAATGAAACCACCAATGTTGACACTTTAGTTCGCGATCTTTCTGAACTGAAAATTGGCGATCCAGTGGTTCATTCAGAGCATGGGATCGGTCGTTATCATGGCCTCATCATGTTGGACTTAGGTAATGGTAATGAGGAGTTTCTATATCTTAGCTACGCTAATAGCGCCACTTTATACGTACCAGTTCATCAATTACACTTAATTTCTCGTTATGCAGGCGCCGACCCAGAGACAGCTCCGCTTCACAATCTTGGCTCAGACCAATGGGAGCGCTCTAAGCGAAAAGCTGCTCAACAAATTAGAGACACAGCCGCAGAATTACTAAATCTATATGCTGCACGATCGCTCAGAAAAGGTCACTCGTTTGAGTTTTCTGCACATGATTACGAGGCGTTTTCAGAAAGTTTCGGCTTTGAAGAAACTCCAGATCAAGCTCAAGCAATTAGCGCTGTAATTCAGGATATGACGAGTGGAAAACCGATGGATCGCCTAGTTTGTGGTGATGTTGGTTTTGGAAAAACAGAAGTTGCTCTTAGAGCAAGTTTCATTGCAGTTATGGGCGGAAAACAAGTTGCCATTTTGGCACCAACCACCCTTCTGGCAGAACAACATGCGAACACTTGGAAAGATCGTTTTGCTGATTGGCCAGTTAAAATCGTTGAACTTTCTAGATTTAAAACTGCGAAAGAAATAACTGCAGCACTTAAATCTGTGGCTAATGGCGAAGCTGATATTGTAATTGGCACCCATAAATTGCTTTCGCCTGACCTCACCTTCCCAAGGTTAGGTCTTGTCATTATCGACGAAGAACATCGATTTGGAGTTCGTCAAAAAGAAGCCCTTAAGGCACTTCGTGCAGAAGTCGATATATTAAATTTAACTGCAACACCAATACCTAGAACCTTAGGGATGGCTTTAGAAGGTTTACGTGATTTTTCAGTAATCGCTACCGCCCCACAGAAACGCTTGGCTATTAAAACTTTTGTCAGACGCGAAGGCGATGACATCATTCGCGAGGCTGCGCTTCGTGAAATTAAACGCGGCGGGCAACTTTATTTTCTTCATAATGAAGTTGAAACGATTGAAAATCGTAAACAAGCTCTTCAAAAATTATTGCCTGAGGCCAGAATTAGCGTGGCTCACGGACAGATGCATGAACGTGAACTTGAGCAAGTCATGAAAGACTTTGTGTCAAAACGCTCAAATATCCTTCTCTGCACAACGATTATTGAGACAGGTATCGATGTCCCCAATGCTAATACCATCATCATGCACCGCGCTGATAAATTTGGCTTGGCACAGTTGCACCAGTTAAGAGGTCGAGTTGGCAGATCTCACCACCAAGCATACGCTTATCTCCTTGTCCCGGATCCGGAAGGTTTATCAAAACAGGCCAAACTCAGACTTGAGGCAATTCAAGCAATGGAAGAGCTCGGATCAGGCTTTTATCTTGCCATGCATGATCTTGAAATCAGGGGGGCGGGTGAAGTCTTAGGAGATAAACAATCTGGCGAGATACATGAAATTGGATTCCAACTCTATACAGAAATGCTAAATAAAGCCGTTAAATCTCTCAAAAATGGCAGTGAACCTGATTTAATGACGCCAATGAAGGCCGTTACGGATATCTCGTTAGGTATTCCGGCTTTACTTCCAAATGATTATTGCCCAGATGTTCATGAACGTTTATCTCTATACAAGCGTTTAGCTAGCTCGGAAGACCTAGAAAATCTTAATCTTATTAATGAAGAATTAGTAGATAGGTTTGGCCCCCCTCCGGAAGCTGCGGAAGCTCTTCTAAATACGCATCGCCTTAGACTAAATATGACAGAAATCGGCTTACGTAAAATTGATGCTTCCACACAAGGAATCTCTCTTCAATTTATCCCGAGTCCACCCATTGATCCGATAAAAATTATTCACCTAATTCAAACAAATAAACATATCCAACTTAACGGTCAAGATCGCTTAAAAATCGCCCCCAAATCTGAAGGGGAATTTGAAAATTCGGCAAAGCGAATTGATGTCGTGAAACAACTAATTGCTCATTTAAAATCAAATCCAGCTCCAAATAAATAATATGAAACTCATTCTTCTAAATTCAGCCATCGTTCCAACTTCCCTAATTAATGAAATTGAATCGAATCATTTAATTTCAGAAATTTCTAGATTTTCTGATAATGCAGTCCAATTAACGATGAGAGATATACCCGATGCCGAAACCCGAGCTCACCTTCGTAATCATGCCCTAATGCATCAGACAGATTTGATTTTTCAAAAGCGTGATTTCAAACCTGAAAACGTTAAGCTATTGGCCATGGATATGGATTCAACGTTAATTAATATTGAATGCATTGATGAAATTGCCGATGCTGCTGGAAGAAAAAAGGAAGTTTCAGAAATTACAGAGGCTGCCATGCGCGGTGAAATTAAAGATTTTTCCGAAAGCTTACGCCGCCGAGTAGCACTCTTAGCTGGAGTTCCAGAGACTGCACTTCACGACGTACTCCAGACTCGTCTAAAACTAAACCCAGGTGCAAAAGAGTTAATTGAAGGCGCAAAGGCAAGAGGATGGCACACCTTATTAGTTTCTGGTGGTTTTACCTTTTTCACTGATCATTTGGCAAAACAATTAGGTCTTAGTGAGGCACACGCAAATACGCTAGAAGTATCAGGTGGCTTATTAACTGGGAAGGTCATCGGTAACATCGTAGATGGCAATGCCAAGGCCAGTTTTGTGCAAGCGCGAGCTTTACAGTTGGGGATAGCCTTAAATCAAGCTATTGTGATGGGTGATGGATCTAATGATTTACCTATGATGGAGCATGCAGGCTTATCCATTGGCTACAAAGCTAAACCCATTGTGAAAGAAAAAGCCGACGGATCTTTCGATCATGTCGGCCTTAATGCGCTTTTAGCTATTTGTCCGAATTAATCGGATAAATTTTTATAAGCGCTCAAAAATAGCTGCAATACCTTGACCACCACCAATACACATCGTTACTAAGGCATATTTGCCATTGACTCGGTGTAACTCATGAATTGCTTTAGTTGCAATTGCAGCACCAGATGCTCCAATTGGGTGACCAATAGAGATTGCACCACCGTTTACGTTTGTCTTAGCAGGATCTAAGCCTAAACCACGAGATACAGCAATTGCTTGAGCTGCAAATGCTTCATTTGATTCGATTACATCAATCTTATCCAAAGTCAAACCAGCACGGCTTAAGGCTAACTTACTTGAGGGAATTGGACCTTCTCCCATAATATGGTTGGGGACACCAGCGACGGCATAAGAAACCAAACGAGCCAATGGCTTTTGACCAGCCTTAGCAGCAGCTTCTGCTGACGCTAATACAAAGAATGAGGCGCCATCATTAATGCCTGATGCATTTCCTGCCGTCACACTTCCACCCTCTTTTTTGAAAGCCGGTTTCATTTTGCCTAGCGTTTCAACCGTCGTTTCTGGTTTTACGTGCTCGTCAGTATCAAATACCACGTCGCCCTTACGCGTTTTAATTGTAATTGGAACGATCTGTGACTTAAATCGACCCTCTTTAATTGCAACTGCTGCACGTCGGTGAGATTCAGCCGCTAATGCATCCTGCTCTTCGCGAGAAATCTTCCATTTTTCAACTAAGTTTTCTGCAGTAATGCCCATGTGACCAACTCCGAATGGGTCCGTTAATGCTGCGACCATGAGGTCGATTAACTTAGTATCTCCCATACGAGCACCATTTCTCATGGCTGGAGAGCCATACATGCCTCGGGACATAACTTCAACGCCACCACCAATTGCATAATCACAGTCACCCAACATAATTTGCTGAGCTGAGGTAACAATACCTTGTAAACCAGAGCTGCAAAGGCGGTTAACCGCCATGGCTACAGACTCCATTGGCAAACCAGCTTGAATAGATGCTACGCGTGCTACATATGGATAACGCGTTTCAGTAGGAATACAGTTACCAACCGTCACATAATTAATTTGATTGGGATCGACATTTGAACGAACAACGGCTTCTTTCATCACTGTTCCAGCGAGATCCGCTGGTTCAAAACCGCTCAATGATCCATTGAACGTACCAATTGCAGATCTAACCGCACTTAAAACGACAACATCGCGACTCATATTCATCTCCCTATCAAGACAATCTACTAATAAACTAAAACCTTACTTTACAGATAATATCCCTATTTGCACTATGGGATTTCACCTAGAAAGCTATATTTTTAGGGCTTACCAATCAAATCATGACCTCTAGCTTCCAAAATTGTCACTTTTATCAGTTCTCCCACCCGATATTTTTTTGATGGCCTATCTGGGGGTAATATGTGCACCAAACCATCAATTTCAGGGGCATCGGCTTGCGAGCGACCAATTCCACCTTGACTACTTACGGCATCAACAATCACTCTGATACGCTTCCCTACCTTTTCACTAATTCTCTGTGCAGACACAGTTTCAGCCACTTCCATGAAACGGGATCTTCTAGATTCTCGCTCCTCATCTGGAACCGGGTTATCTAACTGATTTGCTGTCGCTCCTTCAACGGGAGAATAAGCAAAGCACCCTGCTCGATCAATTCCAGCTTCATCTAAAAAATCTAAAAGATACTTAAATTCCTCCTCAGTTTCCCCTGGAAATCCGGCAATAAAAGTACTTCTAATGGTAATGTCTGGACACATCTGCCTCCAAGCCCGAACTCGCTCAATATTTTTTTCGCCACTTGCAGGGCGTTTCATTCGTTTAAGCACGTCTGGATGTGCATGCTGTAGTGGAATATCCAAATATGGCAATAGGCCATTGCCATGCTCAGAAAAGTCAGCCATCAGGGGAACTATCTCGTCAACGTGCGGGTATGGATAAACATAATGTAACCTCACCCAAGCATCATGCTTTCTGGCAAGGTCTTTTAACTCCTTAACTAAATCAAACAACTTCGACTTGATTGGGCGACCATTCCAAAAACCAGTCCGATACTGAATATCAACGCCATAAGCGCTAGTATCTTGTGATACCACCAATAATTCTTTAACTCCAGACTCAAATAGTTTCTGCGCTTCTAGAAGAACATCCCCTATAGGTCTAGAAACTAAATCACCTCTTAAGCTCGGAATAATGCAAAAAGTACAACGATGATTGCATCCCTCTGAAATTTTGAGATATGCGTAATGTTTTGGTGTTAATTTAATTCCCGTAGGCGGAACTAAGTCGACAAATGGGTCGTGAGGCTTTGGGAGGAATGAGTGAACGGCATCTAAAACCTCATCTGTAGCATGTGGCCCAGTTACAGCTAAAACTTTTGGATGTGTAGTGGAAACAATATTATTGCCAGCAGCATCCTTTTTGGCGCCAAGACACCCCGTTACGATCACCTTGCCATTCTCAGCTAATGCTTCACCAATCGCAGAAAGGCTCTCTTCTACTGCTGAATCAATAAACCCACACGTATTAACAACTACTAAATTTGCATCCTGATAATTGTTTGCGACATCGTAACCTTCCGCTCTTAATCTGGTAACAATTAACTCAGCATCAACTAGTGCCTTAGGACAACCTAATGAGACAAAACCAACTTTTGACACAACAACCTCTCTCTAGAAATTATTTAGTAGCCGTAAATGGAAAACCACCAAATAACCCTGATGTTTGGGACTGCATCTGCTCAAAAATTTTCTTACTTTGCTCCATGTAATCAGCCATAGGATTCATCGATGACGTTGCATTTTGTTGCATGAATTTCATCCAAGATTCAGGAGTCATCGCTTGGCCAAGCTTTTGAGATTGACTTGAATATTGATTCTGCATCTCAATGAAATTGACTAAATTGTTCTCAAGGAAAGGTGCCATCATTCCTTGTAATGAATGCCCATAAAAGCGAATAATATGCTTCAGACTTTCTGTGGAAAAAATAGGCATTCCTGCAGACTCTTCTTCTAGAATGATCTGCATCAGTATGCTTCTAGTTAAATCTTCATTAGTCTTTGCATCTTGGACCTTGAAGGGCTCTTGACCCATTACTAATTTTTTAATGTCAGACAAGGTAACGTAAGCACTCGTTTGAGTGTCATAAAGTCTTCGATTTGGATATTTTTTGATAACACGAATATCGTCCGATAAACCTTCTACCTTAC
This sequence comes from uncultured Polynucleobacter sp., assembly GCA_964343765.1. GTDB lineage: Bacteria > Pseudomonadota > Gammaproteobacteria > Burkholderiales > Burkholderiaceae > Polynucleobacter. Next base: position 10,676 of record CAYFKO010000006.1, read on the forward strand.
TTGTAGAGGCGTTTTTTCTGGCGGCATTTTTTCTAGCTTGCGTCATGATCATGAAAAAAAGCGTTTTTGCTATTTATTAAAATCATCCAGCAAAAACGCTTCTACTCCTTAATAATTGAAGATCACTTATTTTAGCTGTAAAACAGCTAAAAAGAGCCAAATTAGCCCATGTGCAAGCCGCCATTTAAGGAGAAGTCCGCCCCAGTTGCAAAACCGCCTTCATCAGAAGCAATCCAAGAAACAATAGAAGCAATCTCTTCAGGTGTTCCAAGACGTTTTACAGGAATCGTTCCCACAATTTTATCCAAGACATCTTCACGAATTGCTTTAACCATATCTGTTCCAATGTACCCTGGTGAAACCGTATTGATCGTTACACCCTTCGTAGCAACTTCTTGTGCCAATGCCATCGTAAATCCATGCAAACCTGCTTTTGCAGTGGAATAGTTAGCTTGACCAAATTGTCCTTTTTGACCATTGACTGAAGATATATTTACGACTCTACCCCAGCCTTTATCAACCATCCCATCGATAACCTGCTTTGTTACATTAAACAAAGAATTTAAATTGGTATCAATAACAGCATGCCAATCCTCTGGAGTCATTTTTCTAAAAACCGTATCTCGCGTGATGCCGGCGTTATTCACCAATACATCCACAGTACCAACTTCAGCCTTTACCTTGTTAAAAGCTGCAACCGTGCTATTCCAGTCACCAACATTACCCTCGGATGCAATAAAGTCATAACCAAGCGCTTTTTGTTCTGCTAACCAGCGGTCTTTACGTGGGGAATTTGGGCCACATCCAGCAATAACTTTATAACCATCCTTTGCTAATCGCTGGCAAATAGCGGTACCAATACCACCCATACCACCTGTAACGTATGCAATCTTTTGACTCATTTTCTTCTCCGTAATAAAAACCAATTAACCTACTAAATTAAACTTTCTCTGCTTTTTCTTTGACATAAGTACCCGGCGCAGCTTCAATTGCCTTGTACTTTGCGTTTCCATACATCTTCGGCGCTGCCACTTGTTTTCCGGCATGAGAACCCAGCCATTTTGTGAAATCAGGCCACCAACTTCCCGGAACTTCTTTAGCCCCTTTAAACCAGGCCTGTGCACTTTCAGGCAATTGAGAATTAATCCAATAATTTCTTTTTTTCTTCGCAGGTGGGTTAATAACGCCAGCTATGTGTCCGGAAGCTCCTAGAACAAATCGGAGTTTCCCTTTTAACAACTTAGTTGAAGCATAAGCTGACCACCAAGGAACAATATGATCTTCTCGCGACCCATAGATATATACAGGACATTTGATTTTGCCTAAATCAACCTTCTCACCACATACGGTCAACTTTCCTGGAACTTTTAATTCATTTTGTAAATACATGTGTCTCAAATACCAGGCATACATAGGTCCTGGAAGATTTGTTGAATCACCATTCCAGTAAAGTAAATCAAATGGAGGTGGACTATTTCCCTTTAAATAGTTATCTACTACGTAATTCCAAACCAGATCATTGGGCCTCAAAAAAGAAAACGTATTTGCCAAATCGAGTCCACTAAGCAATCCATAATTGCCGCCCTCACCGCCAATAGTTTTCTCACGCAGTTGGACCATGGTTTCGTCTATGAAGACGTCCAAAATGCCGGTATCTTCAAAATCTAATAAGGCTGTGAGCAATGTCAAACTTGCAACTGGATGCTTGTTGCGCGCTGCAAGGACACCCAAAGCCGTACTGACTATAGTTCCGCCTACACAAAACCCTAGCAAATTAATTTGTTTCTGCTTGCTAATTTCTTGCGTAACCTCAATTGCTCGAATTGCCCCTTTACCAATGTAATCATCCCAAGTAACTTTTGACATTGATGCATCAGGGTTCTTCCATGAAACTAAAAATACAGTGTGCCCTTCTGAAACCAAATGTCTAACTACAGAATTTTCAGGCTGCAAATCAAGAATGTAGTACTTATTTATACAAGGAGGCACCATTAAGAACGGTCGCTCATAAACTTTGGCTGTTAATGGCTTGTATTGAATCAACTGAAATAATTCATTTTGAAAAACAATGGCACCTTCAGTCGTCGCCATGTTTTTTCCTACCTCAAAAGCCTTTTCATCGGTTTGAGAAACCTTCCCTTTTCTCAAATCCGCCAACATATTCAGAATGCCATTCGTTAAGGACTGCCCCTTTGTATCCATTAACTGCTTAATTGCCTCAGGATTTGTCGCCAAAAAATTGGAAGGCGACATGGCACTAACTGTTTGTTCAGTTGCAAATCGAATTCGTTGTTGTGTCTTTGGATCTGCATCAACAGCATCCGCCAACTTCAATAAATGACGAGCATTTACTAGATATGCATTGGCGGTAAATTGCCCCCAAGGATCTTTCCACGCATCCCCTTTGAAACGATTATCTTGAATTTCAGTAGTACCTGAATTGGACCAAAGCTTGGCAATATCCTCTAAATACTCTTTTTCAATCTCAGCCAATTTCTCAGGAGGAATCATCGCCATGTGTTGAGGCGCCAGTTTTGGCGTAAACATCCCCATACCTGATTGTTGATTCAAACCCATAGATTCCCCATTGATGTAGACACCAGAAATTCAATAAAGGATAAATAGCGTGAACTATTTATCTGATATCTATGAATGTATTAGGTTTATGGCTTTAGGGTTATAAGCACTAACCCTAGCAAATATACTGAGTAATCTGGTCAAGAATCAACTAAGGCTCCAGCCAAATTAGACTCGCCATTCGCCCAGTGACTCCCTCTCTTCGATAAGAAAAAAAGTCATCACTTTCCGCAAAAGTGCATCTTGAATCAGTCTGAATATCAGTAATACCCATGCTCTTCATAATCCAAGTAGCTATTGCTGGCAAGTCAGCCAAATACTTGGATTGGACCCCACACGGATAAAAAAAATCGCTTTCTGGAAATTTATTGCCCAAATTATTTTTAAAGGCTTCCATTACATCCTGACCCACCTCAAAATGTCTGCTACTAATCGCGGGCCCTATCCAAGCCGTGATGGAAGACATGAAATGATTTTCATTTTCAGGATTTAATTCTGCAACCAATTTCTTAAACAGCGATTGAATAACCCCCAGAGCCAACCCCCTCCAGCCTGCATGAACTGCAGCCACAAATGAACCTTGCTGATCAGAAAATAGAATTGGTAAACAATCCGCTGTCATTATTGCTAGAACTTGATTGGGTGATCTTGTATAGACAGCATCTGCGTCGTAAACAGCGTCATTCGAATTCTCGCTTAGCTTAACAACATTAGTTCCATGAACCTGGTTCAACCAATGAGGTTCAGAAGGTAGTATTTCGGACAATAATTTCCTATTTTCAAAAACTGTAGCTAAATCATCACCTACGTGAACTCCCAAATTAAAAGACTCATAGGGGCGTTGACTGAGACCACCTTTTCTGGTGGAAATGAGAGTTTGAATGCGAGAATGCACATTCCAATTGGGCCTATAGACAGCCCCAGACTCCAGTAGCTTCATAGTCGATTTATCTCGTTACTAAGATCGAAGTCAAACTTCAACTCATCCAACCACCTCATAAAGCTTAAGGGTGGCGATACTCTCCATTCCATCCACTTGCCAGAGTTTGGGTGTTCTAAGCCCAATACCGCAGCATGCAGGGCTTGGCCAATACCTTGCGAATACTCTATGCCTACGCTATTTCGTAAAGCGCCCCAATCTGTTGGAGTTCCCTTTTTATAGACTGGGTCATTAATTAAAGGATGTCCAATTGACTCCATGTGAACTCTAATTTGATGAGTCCTTCCAGTCTCTAATTTACAAGTAACTAATGAGGCAGTAGCTGCTCCATATTTAACAAATCCCATTTGTTTCATGTGCGTAACGGCAGGCTTTCCAGAGGAAATTACAGCCATTTTTAATCGATCCTTTGGATCGCGCCCAATAGAACCATGAATAATTTTTTCGGGAGGCACTTTTCCCCAAACTAAGGCTAAATATCGCCTTAAAACGGTACGAGATTGCAACTGCCGAACCAAATGAGTTTGAGAAGTCAAATTTTTAGCCACAACGAGTAAGCCTGAAGTATCTTTGTCCAATCGATGCACTATCCCAGCTCGCGGAACTAAAGAACACTCTGGAAAGTGATACAAAAGCCCGTTCAGTAAGGTCCCACCCCAATTCCCCGCTCCAGGATGAACCACCATACCAACCGGCTTATTAATGACTGCAATCGATTCGTCATGATAAACAATATCTAAGTCTATGTTTTCAGGAGAAAAAGCCTCAACTTGGGGGTCTTCTGGAACTGAAATTCGCAACTCCTCCCCTCCCAAAACCGAATCTTTAACCTTCATCACTTTGTGTTGATTAACAACATAACCCTTTTCCAACCAGGTCTGGAGGCGACTACGGGAGTATTCTGGAAGTAATTTGGCTAATACTTTATCTAACCTCTCCCCCCTATTTGACGCAGGAATCGTGAGGTGAATCAAGTCAATTGACTCATTCTCTACCTGTTCGTCATCATCATCGATATAATCTAAAGGATTCATAGTGCAGGCCACAGATAAATAGTTTCCATGACGATTTCAATTAACAACATTCAATTTAATTCCCACAGTTTAAATCGCTGGTTAAAAATTGCTTTTTTCCTGCTTTTTTGTACTGCTATTTCTTTGCTAACGGCTTGTTCGAGCGACCCAAAAGATGAAACTGATGGATGGTCTCAAAACAAACTCTTTTCAGAAGCGAAACAACGACTCGATGATGGAGACTTTGCCAATTGCGTCAAATACTTTGAAAAATTGGAATCAAGATACCCTTTTGGTCCTTTTGCTCAACAAGCTCAAATAAACATCGCTTATTGCTACTGGAAAAATGGCGAAAACGATTTGGGTGTAGTTGCAATCGATCGCTTTATTAAATTACACCCTGGAAATGACAGTATCGACTACGCATATTATCTAAAGGGAATGATTACTTTCAACTCTAATCTAGGCTTTTTTGCCAATTTAACTGGGCAAGATTTGAGCGAACGTGACCCCAAAGCCGCTAAGGATGCTTTTGAAGCATTCAAAATCCTCACAACTCGCTTCCCAAATAGCAAATACTCCCCTGATGCCTTGGACCGTATGCGTTATATCGTAAATTCACTCGCAGAAAGTGAAGTTAATGCGGCACGCTTTTATTTCCGCAAAGGTGCCTATCTCGCAACGATTAACAGAGCTCAACAGGCCATTAAGGATTACGACAGAGCGCCCGCTATCGAAGAAGCTATGTATCTGATGGTCAAATCTTATGATGCACTTGGAATGAAAGACCTGAGCGCCGATGCGTTGCGAGTATTTAAGCTAAATTTCCCTGATAGCAAAATCTTTACTACCGGCAAACGAGTACCCGTAACAGCTAAAGAAAAATCTTGGTGGCAAATTTGGAATTAATTGAGTTAAGGTGAAGTTATTTCACCTTAATCTCTACCCTTGGTGCCAAAGCACACATTAACTCATAGCCCACTGTATCAGCGGCGGCTGCAACATCGTCAATTGGCACGTAATTACCCCAAAGCTCAACTGGTGAGCCCACTTTGACATTTGCAAGATTAGTCACGTCGACAGTAATCATATCCATGGATACTCTTCCAGCCAATCCACAAATTTCACCAACTTCGATCGTTTCACCATTTGCCACCCAAACAGGGGTTCCATCAGGTGCATGCCTAGGATAACCATCTGCGTAACCACAAGCTATTACCGCAATCTTCTTGGGTTGATTGGCCACAAACCGCCCCCCATAACCCACAGCCTCGCCAACATCGATTTCTTGAATTCCAATAACCTCACTCCTAAGCAACATTGCAGGCCTAAGAGAACTTTTAGCTATGTCCGAATAGCGACCGGTTGGTGATGCTCCGTAAAGCATGATTCCAGGCCTACACCAATCCAAATGAGTGTGTCGATGCCACATGGTTGCCGCAGAGTTTGCGGCTGATCGTAGCCCAGGCAAATCCCTCACAATCCCCTCAAATTTCTCAAATTGAGCATCAACCGTAGGTCGAACATTCAATTGATCTGCATTGGCGAAGTGAGTTATGTGATTGACGGCAAATCCTAAACTATGTAATCGATGATAAGCGACTCGATAATCCTTACTAGATAAGCCCAATCGATTCATGCCAGAGTTAAATTTCAGCCAAAAAGTTAGCCTTTTAGGGGCAACTTCCCTAATCATCTCCGGTGAACTGGACAACCAATTCTCAAGCCACACAACCTGGTTTAGGGAATGAATAACCAAATCCACCTTCAAATTCAGGCATTCATCGTATTCATCTTGATTAAAAACCCCTTCTAAAAGTAGGGTTGGGCCACTCCAGCCCATTTCTCTTAAGGTCTTTGCCTGGGACAAGTCCAAAAGAGCTAACCCATCAGCGCCAGAAAACCCCTTCAATGCACTATTTAGTCCATGCCCATAAGCGTTTGCCTTAACAATTGCCCAGATCTTAGAAGCGGGTGCATAATCCCTCACAACCTTTAAATTGTGTTGCAAACTATCAATTAATATATGGGCAGTTATAGGACGTTTCAGAAATGACTCACTTTCGTGTTTTAATCAGATATTAACTCTAAATTGTACGAATGAAATCCGGTTTTTACATCATTATGGCGGCGCAATTTTTTTCGTCGCTCGCAGATAACGCTCTACTGATTGCCGCCATTGCATTATTAGTGCAGATGGACTCGCCTGCTTGGATGACCCCCCTATTAAAGTTGTTTTTCGTTTTATCTTATGTAGTCCTTGCTGCCTACGTTGGTGCTTTTGCCGACTCTAGACCTAAAGGCCAGGTAATGTTTATCACCAACAGCATCAAAGTTATAGGTTGTAGCTTTATGCTATTTGGAGCCCATCCTCTCTTAGCTTACGGCATCGTTGGCTTTGGTGCTGCCGCTTACTCCCCCGCAAAATACGGCATTCTTACAGAGTTATTACCAGCGGAGCGACTGGTTGCTGCCAATGGGTGGATTGAAGGGCTCACTGTAGCTTCCATCATTCTCGGTACCGTTTTAGGCGGCCTACTCATTAGCGCAAAAGTTGCTGGCGCTCTTCTACTGCTGGATATGCCGCTGTTTGATACTCACATCGACACACCGCCTGAAGCTGCTATTAGCATCATTATGTCAATCTATGTGATCGCTGCTCTGATTAACTTAAAAATTCCTAAAACAGGTGTAACTTATAAGCATCAATCCAGAAATCCAGTTGTTTTAATAAAAGATTTTGCTATTTGCTTTAAAACTCTCTGGAATGACAGATTGGGGCAAATTTCCTTAGCAGTTACAACTTTGTTTTGGGGTGCTGGCGCCACTCTTCAATTTATCGTCTTGAAATGGGCAGAAAGTGCCCTAGGAATGAACTTATCAGAAGGGGCTATCCTTCAAGCAGTTGTTGCTTTTGGCGTTGCTGGAGGCGCTATGTGGGCAGCATGGAAGATTCCTCTAAGAAAATCATTGTATGTCCTTAAATACGGTGTTGGTATGGGCTTTGTCGTCATGCTCATGGCGGGTTTTCAAAGAAGCTTTTTCCCAAATATTGATATTTCCCTGGGCTTCACATCGATTCCACTCTATTTATTAGTAACCTATATCTTCTTAGGCGTTATTGGCTGGATATCAGGATTTTTCGTGGTGCCAATGAACGCTCTGCTTCAGCATCGTGGCCATGTTCTTTTGTCAGCAGGACATTCAATTGCAGTGCAAAACTTTAATGAAAATCTTTCTGTCTTAGTAATGCTTTGTGTTTACTCGCTTCTTATTTCTTTTCATCTACCAGTTCAGGTGGTGATTTTAGTTTTTGGTATTTTTGTAATACTTACGATGTCCTTAGTTATTCGTAGACACAAACAAAACCAAGCAGAATTCGACTCACTTCACTTAATCGGCGAACATAAACACGATTAGAGTCGTGACTCAATCCAAATGGAACGAGCCCATACGATATCGTCCCAAAGCTCAGTTTTTTTGCTCGGTTGTTTAATTAACTGACTGGGGTGGTAACTTGCCAGTACCGGGATATCTTCTCCACTGGCATTTTGAGTTTCGAAAATAATACCGCGTAAATTTTCAATCGAGTCATTTTCTCCTGACAAGGCCGTAGCAGCCTTTTCTCCAAGAGCTAAGACCATCTCGCAATCCAAGAGTTGCTTAGATAAATCTGAAAAGTGCTCCATCTCAACAATGTTTAATTGAACTCCTAAATCTTTAATGGAAGTTCTAATTCGACCAAAAAGACCAGCACCTTCCTTAATGGAATCCATCACAATGGTCCACTTCATCGTAATACCTTCTTCTGCCAACTCTCCTAGATTCTGCGAAATATCATCTTTTGAGGCTTGATTATGTACATTTGACGCCCCTATGTGATCCTGCTCCTCATTCGAAGTTGCTACCCAAGTAGCAACCCCCATAGCTTTTAACACTCGGACTCTATCCATTTTTAACTCTCATTATCGATCTTCTTAATCATGACAATAGCATCTTCTCTAGCATTTCCCTCTCGAGTTTTCGATGCATAGTAATTTTTACGAATACTTAATTCGTGATAACCAAGCGATTGATATAGGTGAATCGCTGAATAATTGGATTTGCGCACCTCTAAAAATATCGAACCCATTAAGCGTTCCTTTGCAATTGGCTCCATAGCCAGCAAAGTGCGATAAGCAATTTTTTGCCTTCGATATCTCTCACTCACAGTGATATTTAATAAGTGAAGCTCATCAACACCTGGCATTAATACAGCATGACCCAATATTTCACTGGGCGATTTTGTTGAAATCAGAACATAACACCAATACCCGGACTTAATCGAATCCAAAAAGTTGCCATTAGTCCATGGATGACTATGAGAGGCAAATTCAAGCTGACACACCACATCTAAATCAGCTTCTTTCATGGGGCGGATTTCAAAATCAATCACTAGCTTCAACCCAAATTTTCATTGCTTATTTAACTCACGCTCTTGAATAGTTTGTGCAACTTTATCGCGAACGTAGAGTGGTTGGCATTGTTCGGAAGGATAGGCTTTTCCTGGAGTGATGCGTGAGGCTAGAATTGCAACTCCCAGTGCATTGGCATAGCCCTCGACACTAAGCAGATTTATCTCAGCTTGAGTAAATTGCCCCTTGTACTGATCAATTCCATTCCCTAATACGCAATCTACTCCTTGCAAGTCAATCTGACTCGGCTCACTTAACATGACATCCGAATCTCTAGAAAAGGAATTGCTTGAAAACACCTGATATCTTGCCCAATAGAGTTGATTCATTCGCGCATCAACCATAACCACTAAATCACCCTTGAAATTAGGCTTGTCTAATAAGTGTTGAGCCACGATTGCATCAAGACTAACAACAGGAATCAGTGGCTTCTGCAAAGACTCAGCCAAACCTTGAGCTACTCCCACCCCTAAGCGGATTCCAGTGAAGGCACCAGGGCCTTGCGAAACAGCTACAAGATCAATTTCTCCCAAGGATATATTAAGCTCATCAAGAAGCGATTGAACCCAAGGCAGAATCAACTGACTCGCGCTTCCATTAGCGACCTCTGTCTTTATTCGATAATTGGTGTCATTAATGAATATGGCCACCGAACACCACTGACTGGATGTTTCGATGGCCAATATTGTCATAGAAATGAATTCTCTAAGACACAATGAGTGACTTAGATTTCCTCATATAGTGGCAACGTTAGAAACTCTTCAAATTTCTCACTAGTACTCATCGTGTCAAATATTTCAGCAGCACGATCCCAGTGACCAGTTGCTCCAGAAGCCTTAACCTTTGGCAACTCTTCACTAATTAATTGACGGACTAATTCAGCCGTCACTTTGGTGCCATCTTCTAATTTGCCTTTAGGAGAACGGATCCACTGCCATACTTGTGAACGACTAATTTCTGCAGTTGCAGCATCCTCCATCAAGTTATGAATTGGCACGCAACCGTTACCTGCTAACCAAGCTCCTAAATAATGAATACCAACGTTAATATTCATTCTCAAACCGGCCTCGGTAATTGGAGTCTCAGGTTGGAAATTCAACAAATCAGCAGCAGCAACATTAACCTCAGGTTTCTGTTTGTCGAATTGGTTAGGTTTGTCGCCTAGTACTTTCTTAAACTCTGCCATTGCAGGCTCAACCAATCCTGGATGAGCAACCCAGCCGCCATCATAGCCATCTTCTGCATCGCGTTTTTTATCATTGATAATTCCTTGCATCGCGATTGCATTTTTTTCTGGATCATTCTTAATTGGAATTAATGCACTCATACCACCAATCGCAGGCGCTCCACGCTTGTGGCAAGTCTTTAGCAATAACAATGCGTAAGCGCGCATAAATGGCGATGTCATAGTTACCTTGGCGCGATCTGCTAAGCAAAAGTTTTGATCCACTTTGAATTTCTTGATGCAAGAGAAAATGTAATCCCAACGTCCGGCATTAAGACCTGCGCTGTGCTCTCGTAATTCATAAAGGATCTCTTCCATTTCGAAAGCTGCCAAAATGGTTTCAATCAATACAGTTGCCTTAATAGTGCCGCGCGGCAAACCAATTTCATCTTGCGCCATACAGAAAATGTCGTTCCACAAACGCGCCTCTAAATGACTCTCCATCTTTGGAAGATAAAAGAATGGACCTGCTCCACGTGCGATTTGTTCTTTTGCGTTGTGAAATAAAAATAAAGCAAAATCAAAAATACCGCCAGAAACTCGTTGACCATCAATCGTTACATGTTTCTCATCTAAGTGCCAACCACGCGGTCTAACTTGTAATACGGCAACTTTGTCATTTAATTGATATACCTTGCCATTTTGCTCAAGTCTCAACTCGCGACGAATGGCCTTTTTCATATTGATTTGGCCTTGAATTTGATTTGTCCAGCTCGGGCTATTTGAGTCCTCGAAATCAGTCATATAAGAGTCTGCGCCTGAATTAAAGGCGTTAATAACCATTTTGGCTTCGACAGGACCTGTAATTTCGACTCTACGGCAGTGCAAAGCTGCTGGAATAGGAGCAATTTTCCAGTCACCTTCACGAATAGCTTTTGTTCCATCCAAGAAATCAGGTCTTTCACCAGCATCCAGTCGCTTTGCGCGCTCAACTCGGGCCTTTAAAAGCTCTTGGCGACGTGGTTCGAAGGCTCTATGAAGCTTCGCCACCAATGCAAGCGCCTCGGGGGTCAAAATTGAGGCAAATTCTGGGGTAATTTCAGCATTTATAGCCATACCTTGGGGCAAATTAGACATGGATTCTCCTAAATCGTTCGTTTCAAATATTGGTAAAACTCATATTATGCCAATAAGAGGAAATGCCAGCTTAGATTTACCTAAACTGGCATTTAAGCTATTGATTTACAGTTACTATTTAAGACAGCGCTGAAATTACATCTGGTGGAGCCTGCACCAATTCAATCAATACACCTTCGCCGCCAATTGGAAACTCATCATTCCCCTTGGGATGCAAAAAGGTAATGTCGTAACCCGCAGCGCCTTTTCGTATACCCCCGGGCGCAAATCTAACCCCTTGAGAACTTAACCACTCAACTGCCTTTGGCAAATCATCAATCCATAAACCAATGTGGTTTAAGGGGGTAGTATGTACGGCGGGTTTCTTATCTAAATCAAGCGGTTGCATAAGATCAACTTCAACTTTATGCGCCCCCTTGCCAATGGCACAAATGTCTTCATCCACATTTTCGCGCTCTGATTGAAAAGTTCCAGTTACCTCAAGCCCAAACATCTCTACCCAAAGCTTCTGTAACTTAGATTTGTCAGGACCGCCGATTGCAATCTGCTGAATACCAAGAACTTTAAATGGCTTGCTCATTATGAGTTCCTCATTCAAAACGTAAGATTGGCTCATCAACGGCTAGACTTGCCCCTTGCTTAGCCATCACCTCTGCAACCACACCATCTTGAGTTGCAACTAAAACGTTCTCCATTTTCATCGCTTCAATTGCAGCTAAACGTTCACCGGCCTCAACTTTTTGACCAACCTTGACAGCGATGTCTACCAATAGACCTGGCATCGGAGAAAGCAAGAATTTAGACATGTCAGGCGGCTCTTTGAATGGCATCAATTTTTGCATTTGAGCACCGCTAGGAGTTAACACAAGACTGTCAATTCGAACACCATCTAATTGCAAACGATAGAACAAATCAATACGTTCTACCTGCATAGATATCGTCTTACCATTTACTATTGCTTTGTAAAGGATTTGACCAGGAGTCCATTCAGTTTCAATGACGTAAACAATACCATTCACCGTAATTCGGTAACCTGAAATCGTTTCCTCTAATGACGAGGCTACATACTCCATTTTTCCATGCTCACCAGAGGCCACTACAAACTCAGATGGGATTTGCAATTCGTGCCCTTCTAATTGCCCATGGATACCAGCTGCCCGATTTAAATATCGATGATGTACTGATGTTGCTAAAGCTACCATTAAACCTGGGTCGGCCGGCTTCACATCGGAAGCCCTAAAGCCATGGGGAAATTCTTCTGCAATAAATCCAGTATTAAAGTCACCCGAAATAAAGCGCGGATGCTGCATCAATGCGGCTTGAAATGGAATATTGGAGTGAATCCCTCGAATAACAAACTCATTCAGTGCCGCTCTCATTTTATTAATGGCATCTAAACGATCTTTGCCGTGAACAATTAATTTGGCAATCATTGAGTCGTAATACATAGGGATCTCCCCCCCTTCGTATACGCCTGTATCAACCCGCACTCCATCAACTTCAGCAGGTGGTTGATATTTAACTAAACGCCCTGTCGAAGGAAGGAAATTTCTATACGGGTCATCAGCATTAATTCGACACTCCATCGACCATCCATCTCGCTTAATGTCTGATTGAGTAAATGATAATTTCTCACCTGCTGCAACACGAATCATTTGCTCTACTAAATCCAAGCCAGTAATAGACTCAGTTACGGGATGCTCAACTTGCAAACGAGTATTCATTTCCAAGAAATAAAATGATTCATCTTTACCAACAACGAACTCAACCGTACCGGCAGATTGATACTTCACTGCTTTTGCTAATGCAACCGCTTGTTCCCCCATCGCTTTTCGAGTTGCATCACTAATAAATGGTGAGGGAGCCTCCTCAATAACCTTTTGATGACGCCTTTGGATAGAGCACTCTCGCTCCCATAAATAAACGGTATTTCCGTGAGAATCACCCAAAACCTGAATCTCAATATGACGAGGTTCTTCTACAAATTTTTCGATGAAGACCCGATCATCTCCGAAACTATTGCGCGCTTCATTTCGACAGGCGGCAAACCCCTCAAAGGCTTCTTTATCGTTAAATGCAACGCGTAAGCCTTTTCCACCGCCTCCAGCAGAAGCTTTAATCATGACTGGGTATCCAATACCCTTTGCTATCTCAACTGCTTTTTCTGGCGTTTCAATCGCATCGTTATAACCTGGAATAGTATTAACCTTTGCTTCTAGAGCAAGTTTTTTCGAAGCAATCTTATCGCCCATTGCCGCGATTGAATAATGCTTAGGACCAATGAAGACAATGCCTTCTTCCTCTAAGCGCTTCGCAAATGCTTCATTCTCTGATAAGAACCCATAACCAGGATGAACTGCTTGCGCACCTGTATCCTTGCATGCCTTAATAATGTTATCCATTACCAAATAGGATTCACGCGATGGTGCAGGCCCTATGCAAACTGACTCATCTGCCAATTCAACGTGACGTGCATCCTTATCCGCCTCTGAATACACAGCAACTGTCTTAATGCCCATTTTTCGGGCTGTTTTAATAACGCGGCAAGCAATCTCACCACGGTTTGCAATCAAAATTTTTGTAAACATATCTTTTTCCTAAACAATCAGAGTGGAATATTTCCGTGTTTGCGCCATGGATTTTCTAAATCTTTGTCCTTCAACATTGCAAGGGATCGTGCTATGCGTTTACGAGTTTCATGCGGCATGATCACATCATCAATATATCCACGACGGCCTGCTACAAATGGATTAGCAAACTTCGATTTATACTCTGCTTCACGCTCAGCTAACTTAGCTGGATCTCCCTTTTCCTCGCGGAAAATAATTTCAACTGCACCCTTAGGCCCCATGACTGCAATCTCTGCCGAAGGCCATGCAAAATTAACGTCTCCGCGCAGATGTTTTGAAGCCATCACATCGTAGGCTCCACCATATGCTTTACGCGTAATAACGGTGATCTTAGGAACCGTACATTCAGCATAGGCATAAAGTAATTTAGCTCCATGCTTAATAATGCCGCCATATTCTTGCGCGGTACCTGGCATAAATCCTGGCACATCAACAAAAGTAACGACAGGAATATTGAACGCATCACAGAAACGCACAAAGCGCGCCGCTTTGATAGATGACTTGATATCTAAACAGCCAGCCAACACCAACGGTTGGTTCGCAACAACCCCGACAGTTTGACCTTCAATTCTTGCAAAACCAATCAAAATATTTTTTGCATAGTCAGGTTGCAACTCAAAAAAATCACCATCATCGACTGTTTTGATAATTAACTCACGCATATCGTATGGTTTATTTGGATTATCTGGTACGAGAGTATCCAAAGAAAAATCTAGACGATCTGCAATATCTGCCCCACGTCGGACCGGAGGCTTATCTTTATTTGATAAAGGTAAATAATTGAAGAAACGACGTAACATCAAAATTGCTTCAACGTCATTTTCAAATGCGCGATCACATACCCCTGATCGAGTTGAATGAGTCATTGCTCCACCCAATTCCTCGGCAGTGACCTCCTCATGGGTTACAGTTTTAACCACTTCTGGACCTGTAACAAACATGTAGGAACTATCTTTAACCATGAAAATAAAATCAGTTAGTGCAGGTGAATAAACCGCACCACCTGCGCTTGGACCCATGATTAATGAAATTTGTGGAATTACACCTGAAGCAGATACATTTCTTTGAAAAATCTCAGCGTAGCCACCTAAAGATGCAACCCCCTCCTGAATACGCGCACCACCTGAATCATTCAGGCCAATGACAGGAGCGCCAACTTTCATTGCTTGATCCATGACCTTACAGATTTTCTCTGCATGAGCCTCCGATAAGGACCCACCAAATACAGTGAAATCTTGAGAGAATACAAAAACCAATCGCCCATTGATCATACCGTAGCCCGTAACAACTCCGTCACCAGGAACAGTCTCATCACTCATGCCAAAATCATTACAACGGTGTTCAACGAACATATCCCATTCTTCAAAGGAACCTTCGTCCAAAAGCAATTCAATTCGCTCCCGAGCGGTTAGCTTACCTTTGGCATGTTGCGAGTTAATTCGCTTCTGACCACCCCCAAGACGAGCTTGCTCTCTCTTAGCCTCTAATTGACGAATAATGTCATGCATGGATTTTCTCCCTGAAGATATGCATCTACTGCTTAAATAAATCTAACAAACGTCTAGCAGCTACTGAAGCCGCTAAAACACCTTCATTTACTTCTTTACTTATCCTTGGCAACTCTTGAGATATCACTGGATGATTTCTGAAGCGCTGTTTCAATCCAGCCTCAATTCGCTCCCACATCCAGGCATTTGCCTGCTCTTTTCTTCGCTGAATTAACTGCCCATTAGCTTCTTGTATCGATTTAAAGTCATTAACAGCATTCCAAAATTCCTCAACACCAAGATTTTTTAATGCACTTAGAGGCATTACTCTTGGATGCCAAATCGATTGATTAAAGTGAGCATGTTCAGGGTTGCCATGAAGCCCAAACAATCTCAACGAACTGGTAATTTGAGCTTGAGCCCTAGTTGCTGCATCAGGATCAATATCCATCTTGTTAATCAACACAAGGTCAGCCAACTCCATTACACCTTTTTTAATTGCCTGCAAATCATCGCCAGCATTGGGTAACTGCATCAAAACAAACATATCAGTCATGTTCGCCACCGCGGTCTCACTTTGACCAACACCAACTGTTTCAACGATGACAATATCGTGACCCGCAGCTTCAGCAACTAACATCGCCTCTCGAGTTTTTTCTGCGACACCACCCAGATTTCCAGATGAAGGACTTGGACGAATAAATGCCTTTTCATGGACAGATAGTTGCTCCATGCGCGTCTTATCACCCAGAATTGAACCACCTGAAACAGTTGATGAAGGGTCAATTGCTAAAACTGCAACTCGATGCCCCTTTTGAATCAAATACAAGCCTAAAGCCTCAATAAAGGTAGACTTACCAACTCCTGGAACGCCAGATATACCTAAACGAAATGATCGGCCACTCCTGGGCAATATTGCATTAAGTACTTCATCTGCCCTTAAACGATGATCTTCTCTAGATGACTCGAGCAAAGTGATAATCTTAGCCATAGCTCGACGCTGCACAAATGGCTGCGCAGCATCAGGGATGCATATCGCATCAACCAAGGCTTGATCTTGCTCGAGCATTGAAGGTCTACTTCAGTGAAGACTTAATTTGCTCAAGGACATCTTTAGCAGATGCTGGAATCGGAGTTCCAGGACCATAAATTCCTTTTACCCCTGCCTCATATAAGAAATCATAGTCTTGTCGAGGAATAACTCCACCAACAAACACAATGATGTCATTAGCACCTTGCTTTTTAAGTTCCTCAATGATTGCTGGCACAAGAGTTTTGTGACCTGCAGCTAACGTTGAAATCCCAACAGCATGAACATCATTTTCAATCGCTTGACGTGCACACTCTTCGGGAGTTTGAAACAATGGCCCCATATCAACATCAAAACCAAGATCAGCAAAAGCAGTGGCAACTACTTTGGCACCACGATCGTGACCGTCCTGCCCAAGTTTTGCGATCATCACTCGAGGTCGTCTTCCTTGCTCAGAAGCGAATGTATTAATTTCTTCTTTAAGTTTTTCCCAGCCTTCCGCTGAGTCATAAGCTGCTGCATACACACCAGTCACCTTTTGAGTATCCGCACGATGGCGTCCATACACCTTTTCAAGTGCATCTGAAACTTCACCAACTGTTGCTCTTAAACGAATCGCCTTAATTGCTAAATCGAGCAGATTTCCAGAATTAGATTGAGCAGCATTTGTTAATGCTTCTAAAGCTGTCGTCACTTGCCTATCGTCACGACGGGACTTAACATTTTTCAGACGAGTGATTTGAGATTCACGTACTTTGTTGTTATCAACTTCTAAAATATCAATTGAATCTTCTTTGGCTAATTTGTATTTATTAACCCCAACAATCACATCTTTACCAGAATCAATTCGAGCTTGCTTCTCAGCAGCAGCAGCTTCAATCTTCAACTTAGCCCAGCCACTCTCGACCGCCTTGGTCATGCCGCCCATCGATTCAACTTCCTGAATGATTTCCCAAGCTTTATCAGCCATGTCTTGAGTGAGCTTTTCCATCATATATGAGCCAGCCCAAGGATCAACGACATTCGTAATATGAGTCTCTTCTTGAATAATTAACTGAGTATTTCGAGCAATACGAGCTGAGAACTCTGTCGGAAGAGCTATAGCTTCATCAAAAGAATTTGTATGTAGTGATTGGGTTCCACCAAAAACCGCAGCCATAGCTTCTATTGCGGTTCTAACTACGTTGTTGTATGGATCTTGCTCTGTCAATGACCAGCCTGAAGTTTGACAATGCGTTCTGAGCATTAAAGATTTAGGGTTCTTAGGTTCAAAATCTTTCATGATTCGCCACCACAACAACCTTGCTGCTCTTAATTTGGCGACCTCTAAATAGAAATTCATCCCGATAGCGAAGAAGAATGAAAGACGACCGGCAAAATCGTCAACATCTAGGCCTTTTGCTAGCGCAGTTTTAACGTATTCTTTTCCATCAGCCAAAGTAAAGGCTAATTCCAAAGCTTGATTCGCGCCTGCTTCTTGCATGTGATAACCCGATATTGAGATCGAGTTAAATTTAGGCATATTCTTGGCGGTGTACTCAATAATGTCCCCAATAATGCGCATTGAAGGTTCAGGTGGATAAATATAAGTATTTCGCACCATGAACTCTTTCAAAATATCATTTTGAATAGTTCCAGATAATTGGTCTTGCTTGACCCCTTGCTCTTCCGCCGCAACAACATATCCTGCCAAAATAGGAAGAACAGCACCATTCATAGTCATTGATACAGAAACTTTATCTAAAGGAATCTGATCAAACAAAATCTTCATATCTTCAACCGAGTCAATCGCAACTCCAGCTTTTCCAACATCACCCGTCACTCGTGGATGATCAGAATCATATCCACGGTGAGTAGCTAAGTCGAAAGCAACAGAAACACCCTGACCTCCCGCAGCTAAAGCCTTACGATAGAAAGCATTCGATTCCTCAGCAGTCGAAAAACCTGCGTACTGACGAATGGTCCAAGGACGTACTGAGTACATAGTCGCCTGTGGGCCTCGTAAAAAAGGTTCAAAGCCAGGCAATGTATTGGTAAACGGCAAATCCTGAAGGTCCTCTGCCGTATACAAAGCCTTCAATTTAATGCCATCTGGAGTTTGCCAACCAAGAGCATCAACATCGCCACCTGGTGCAGACTTAGTCGCGGCTTTTTTCCAAGATTCTTCGCTTAGTTGGTCAAAAGAAGGCCAAGATTTTTTATCCGAAGATTTGCTCATTATTCCTTACCCCAATAGTCAAAAGGCTTTTTGATAGGATCAGTAATTTCTACTGATTATTAGGGTAATCATACTATTGACAATTGATTTAGGAAAGTATTAAATGAATTCATAATTATGAATTCAAAATCAAGTTTAACACCGA
>CAYFKO010000007.1:0-29239 GCA_964343765.1 uncultured Polynucleobacter sp.
GTGGATGAGGTTTTGATCGCGTCTCATCTGCAGTTCGGGAGACGACAAACATATCTTCTAGATCGTGAAACTTGAGAGACCGATTAAGCCCAACTCGCGGCTTACCAGTCGCCACCGCCAGATAGTGGCCGCGCTCACGTAATTGACTTAACAAATCTCGAATCCCCTGAAATAAGGTGAGCTCGTGATCTTTTGCTAAATAGTAATAACGGAATCGATTAACTAATTCTGGATGCTGCTCAGGCTTTATAGTGGGCACCGCGATTCGCAAGGCCTCAGCCAACCCAAGGCCAATCACATGACTTGCTAACTCGTCCGGCGGAACAGGCAACCCAATATCTGCGCAGGCTTTCTGAATACAATCCACAATGGTTGGCGTGGAATCCATTAAGGTTCCATCCCAATCCCACACAATCATTTGATACTTCAAATTGGATTCACTCATTACGCTCTCGGTTGGTTAATGCTCAGTTTATTGCTCTAACGCAAATCCTGCAGGCGCTGGTGATTCAATAATTTGCTTAAGTCCCGTTTTAGGGTGCACAAACATTAAATGATGCGCATGTAACATTAACCGCTTGGCATGAACTTCTTTATCTAACGCAGCATCCCCATATTTGTCATCCCCTAATAATGGGTGACCTAAATGTCGAAGATGAACTCGGATCTGATGCGTTCTTCCAGTTTTTAACTGAGCCTCGCCCACGGTGCATCGACCTTCATGCGACCATCCTAATACCCGGAAATTAGTATGACTTGCTTGACCCTGAGGATCTACTTTGACTCGACGCTCACCGTTGGGCAGCAAATACTTATGCAATGGCTGCTTAATCGCCATGCTCTTAGCTGTTTTTGGCATCGCACCATGAACCACCAAAACGTAGCGCTTATCCATCCGCCCCTCACGAATTTGCTCATGCAAAGCAACTAGGGCACTTCGCTTTTTTGCCAACATCAAGATCCCAGAGGTGTCTCGGTCTAAACGGTGAACTAATTCTAAGAACTTCAGTTCTGGCCGAGCATGCCTTAACGCCTCAATTAATCCTAAGGACACCCCAGACCCGCCATGAACTGCCAGTCCCGATGGTTTATCTACAATCAACAAATGCTCATCTTCAAACAAAATAGGGATTTTTTTCGATATTTTCTGAGAATTAGCTACAGTTGCTGCATTTTGCTGATTTCCGGCAGGATTAGCGACTCGAATCGGCGGAATGCGAATGACATCCCCATCCTCAATCCTTGTGGTGACATCTGCTCGTTTTTTATTTACCCGAACTTCACCTGAGCGAATAATCCGATAAACGTGGCTCTTAGGAACACCTTTTGCCCATTTAATCAAGAAGTTATCCAAGCGTTGCCCCGCCTCTTCGGCGCTGATAGTGACTTGGCTAACGGTAGATTCGCTCATTATTTGCTCATTTTCGAGGATTTATTAAAAAATTAGTAGTTTTTCTTATTTTTAGACAGGTAGTTTGCCCTATAATCAATGGCTTATTGCAGATTGTTTATTTTTTGCGTTGAAGACGACTGAGTTTCGACCTATTCGCCAACGCGACTCTCGCAATAATTTTAGCTAGGGATGGCGAAACATTCCCCGAGGTAGCTCCCCCCTCGTTTACATGAGGAGCAGGGTTGAGTGTATGACTGGCAACCCAACGTAAGTTGATAGATATTTTGATACGCGCCGGCCGACGTTTTCGGAGGCGAGTATCCTGTGAGTGAAGAGCATGGATTTCATGCTACCCCTTTAAAAACAGGGGCTTGGCTCGGTTTAGACCGATAGCGCCACTCGAATTGCGCCTTAGCGCAATTCCTTTTCTATCGATAACGTTTGTGCGCCAGACAATCTCGCCCAATTGGAGGATTGTTATGAAACGCATGTTATTTAACGCAACGCAACAAGAAGAGTTGCGCGTCGCCATCGTCGATGGCCAAAAATTGATTGATATCGATATTGAGGCCGCCGGTCGCGAACAACGTAAAGGAAATATTTACAAAGGGGTTATCACCCGAATCGAACCTTCCCTCGAAGCTTGCTTCGTTAATTACGGGGAAGAACGTCACGGTTTTTTACCTTTCAAGGAAGTGGCCCGCAGCTACTTTAAGGAAGGTATCGATGTTCGCACAGCTTCTATCAAGGACGCACTGCGCGAAGGTCAAGAAATCATTGTTCAGGTTGAAAAAGAAGAACGCGGCAATAAAGGCGCTGCTCTAACGAGTTTTATCTCCCTCGCTGGTCGTTACTTGGTATTGATGCCAAATAACCCCCGTGGTGGTGGCGTTTCTCGCCGTATCGAAGGTGAAGAACGTCAAGAATTACGCGAAGCCATGGCTCAACTCACAATGCCTGAAGGCATGAGCATCATTGCTCGCACTGCCGGTATTGGTCGCGATGCCCAAGAATTACAGTGGGACTTGAACTACCTCATGCATTTATGGGGTGCAATTGATGAAGCTGCCAAATCAAATAGCGCACCTTTATTGATTTATCTCGAATCAAGCCTCGTTATTCGCGCAATCCGTGATTACTTCCAGCCAGATATCGGTGAAATCTTGATCGATACTGACGATATTCATGAACAAGCTCAAGCGTTCATGTCGGTTGTAATGCCAGATAACCTTCCACGAGTGAAGCGCTATCACGACGATGTTCCACTTTTCTCTCGCTTCCAAATCGAACATCAAATTGAAACCGCGTACTCTCGTACTGTTCCACTGCCTTCTGGTGGCGCAATTGTGATCGACCATACCGAAGCCCTAGTGTCAGTTGACGTGAACTCCGCTCGCGCAACTCGCGGCTCTGATATTGAAGAAACCGCAACACGCACCAATCTCGAGGCTGCCGACGAAATTGCTCGCCAAATGCGCTTACGTGACTTGGGCGGCTTAATTGTGATCGACTTCATCGATATGGAGTCATCAAAGAGTCAAAAAGATGTTGAAAACCGTCTGCGTGACGCACTTCGTCACGACCGGGCACGTGTTCAAATGGGCAAAATTTCTAAATTTGGCTTGATGGAGTTGTCACGTCAACGTTTACGCCCTGCGCTCTCCGAAGGTAGCCACGTTACTTGCCCTCGTTGTAACGGCACTGGCCATATTCGTGATACGGAATCTTCTGCATTGCAAGTGCTTCGTATCATTCAAGAAGAGGCAATGAAAGAAAATACTGCCGCCATCCACTGCCAGGTGCCCGTCGATGTTGCTGCATTCCTCCTGAATGAAAAACGTTCTGAAGTGATCAAAATTGAAACTCGCTTCAAAGTCAATGTTCTTCTCATTCCGAACAAACATCTCGAAACACCGCATTACAAACTTGAACGCCTACGTCATGACGACACTCGTCTTGACGATCAAAAAGCAAGTTACGTAATGGCCGAGGAAGCTTCTAAAGAACTCGAGGCCGATACGATTGTCAGCAAACGTGATGAAGAAGCTAGACCACGTCAACAAGCTGCTGTGAAAACCATCACTCCTAGCCAACCAGCTCCTCCTTCAACGCAACGCGATGATCGTAAATCTTCCAGTGAATCTTCTGGCGGCATCTTAGGTTTCATTAAGCGTTTGTTTGCTAGCAAACCCGCCGTTGTTGAGGAAGAAAAAAATCCACGTCGCAATGGACGCGATCGCCGTAATCGCAACAAAGGCAATCGCAATAAGCAACAACGTGCTGATCGTGGCGATCGTACTGAAGGTACTCAAGAAAATCGTCGCGACAACAATCGCCAAGGCAATCAGAAGAATGAGCACGGTGGAAATCGTAACCGCGGCAACCGCCCTCAAGCAGAAACTTCAAGTAATGAGCAAGCGGCTCCAAGCAATGAAGCATCACCACGCCCAGTAGAAGGCGTCGAAGGTGGCGAAGAAAAACGTCGCAATCGCAATCGTCGCAATCGCAATCGTCGCGATCGCAATGACCGCGGCGAGCGTAACGAAACCACTCAAGCCACTGAGCAAGGAACTGAGACTGCAATTACTGCCACTCCAGTTTCAACAGCTCCAGCGTATGAAAACTCAACACCAAGCTCTATTAGCACCCAAGAGTCACCTGTTAGCACTTCCGCTAATGTTGTTAGCGAAACTCCTGCAGTAGAAGCTCCTGCGATTTCTGCGCCTGTTCTAGCCACTACCCCAGCAGTTGAGGCCCCGGTAGCTAGCGCACCAGCGCCAGTTGAAACACCTAAAGTGGCTGAGCCAATTGAGCTTCCGAAAGTGACCGTTACTAAGCTAGATACTCAACCTCTCATTGAAGTGGTATCCAATGTGGGAATGGTTTGGGTGAATACTGACGCCACTAAACACGATGAAGTTCAACGCCAAATTGCCGCTGAACCTAAACCTGTTTTTGAGCCAAGAGAACCTAAGCCTGCGGCTAAATTACCAGAAGGCCCTATGATCCTTGTTGAAACTGGCGGTCAGCAACGCACGATTGAGTAATTTAGTGTTTAATTAGCGCATCACGCAAATGCAAGTGACTTGTGAAAAAAACGATTATTCCAATCCATCAGTCAAATGCTCAAGCGGATGCGCTAGCTCCTCTTAAGATTCCAGAAACGCTAGCCCAACCGACTGGGCTCCTTTTAGATTCCCTTAATAGGAATCTAAAAGATCTGCGTATTTCAATTACAGACCGTTGTAATTTTCGCTGCCCTTATTGCATGCCAAAAGAAATTTTTGGCAATGACTACCCTTACATGGGACATAAAGAATTATTGAGCTTTGAAGAAATTAAACGTATCGCATCCATCTTCATTCGTCATGGCGTCGAGAAAATTCGTTTAACGGGGGGTGAACCCCTCTTACGAAAAGGGGTTGAAGATCTTGTAGGAATGCTCTCCGAATTAAAAACGATTCATGGCAAACCTATTGACCTCACGCTAACGACAAACGGCAGCTTATTAAAACGTAAAGCTTCTGCCTTAAAAGCGGCAGGACTGAATCGCATTACGGTCAGTCTTGATGGCATGAGTGACGCCATCTTTAAACAAATGAATGATGTCGACTTTCCAGTTCGCGATGTTCTTGAAAGCATTGAATCAGCACAAAGTGCCGGCTTTGATTCGATCAAAGTCAATATGGTGGTTAAAAAAGGTGTTAATGACCAAGAAATTATTCCAATGGTCAAACACTTTAAAGGTACCGGCATTACTCCTCGCTTCATTGAATACATGGACGTTGGCAACACAAATGGTTGGCGAATGGATGAAGTACTCCCTTCCCGTGAGGTCATCGATCGCATTCATCATTTCTCTGCACTCGAACCCCTTGAGCCTGACTACCCAGGTGAGGTAGCGCAACGCTGGCGCTTTACCGATGGATCAGGAGAGATTGGTGTCATTTCAAGTGTGACCCAAGCTTTCTGCCATTCCTGCACACGCGCTCGTTTGTCGATGGAAGGAAAGTTATACCTCTGCCTGTTTGCTGAAGAAGGCTACGACTTAAAACAATTTATCCGCGGTGAGTTTTCTGATTTAGAAATTGCCAATGTCATTCAACAAATTTGGCAACAACGAAACAATCGCTACTCCGAAATTCGTGGGCAACAATCGGAAGCCCGACCTAAAGTTGAAATGTCCTACATAGGTGGATAAGCATGACAGCACCTACCATTGATGGACTAATTCTTTGTGGCGGTCGAGCCGAACGAATGGGGAAGCTTGATAAAGGCCTCGTAAAACTGCACGATCAAGAACTCGTGCGCTGGGTAGCCAAGCAACTTGAATCGCAAGTGAATCGTATTCTTGTTAACGCCAATCGTAATATTGAAGAATATAAGTCATTAGGATTTGAAGTCGTTAGCGATATCACCCCTAATTTTGCAGGACCTCTCGCCGGCTTTGAGGCAGGCCTGACGGCTTGTTTGAGTGAGTATCTTCTCATTTGCCCTTGCGACTCCCCACTACTTCCGAGCGATTTAGTAGCTCGCTTATTTGCCGCACTAAAACAATCTAATGCAGACTTGGCTTATGCAGCTACTCAAGCAGGTGGTCGAATTCAAACTCATCCGGTTTTTTGCTTGGTCAAAAAATCATTACTCCCAAGCTTATCCACCTTCTTAAACGATGATGGACGGAAAATTGATCGATGGTTTTCAACGGTCGCAAATGTTGAAGTGATATTTGATAATGAACTTGCTTTTAGTAATATCAATACTCCAGAAGAATTAGCCCATATCGCCACCCTTGTGTCATGAGTCAATCTAAACTCCCCTCCCTCTCCGAGCTCGAAGATCAAATTAAATCTTCTAGTACCGACACCTTTGACTTTAATCCCAATGCTCTCAGAGCCGAGGCTGCTAGCGCGTTTATTCAAGAATACGTAAATTCCGTTCGCCAGCAACTTACCACTGAGAAAGTTGGAATCTTTGATGCACTCAACCGCATCTTGGGTGAGGACATCGTCTCCCCAATTAATGTGCCCGCAGCTGACAATTCAGCCATGGATGGCTTTGCATTTAACTCTCAAGTACTCAGTTCAAATTCAAACATCCGCCTAGAGGTTGTTGGAACGGTGCTAGCAGGCTCTTCTGAGTCTCACCCAAATTTCAACGCAAGAACATCCACCCTGAAAATCATGACTGGCGCTGTAATGCCAAGCGCTTGCGATACAGTCATTCCCATTGAACTGGTTAACGAACAAAATGGGGTTATTGAATTTGATTCAAAAATCATCAAAGCGGGAGATAACCGTCGCTTACTTGGCGAAGATCTACAAGCTGGCAAACCTGCCTTGCAAGCCGGGAAACTCATAACGCCGAGTGACCTCGGTCTTATTGCCTCTTTAGGTATTGCCAACGTGCTAGTTAAGAAAAAATTATCCGTTGCTTTCTTTTCAACGGGCGACGAAATTGCTTCAATCGGTGAAACATTAAAGCCTGGTCAAGTATTTGATAGTAATCGTTACACCCTCTTTGGCATGCTCTCTCGCTTAGGCGTTAATGTCATCGATATGGGCGTCATCAAAGACGACCCAGTTCTGCTGCGAGAAGCGTTTATGAATGCAGCCGACCAAGCGGAAGTCATCATTACCTCGGGCGGTGTCTCTGTGGGCGAAGCTGACTTCACTAAAAAGATTATGCGTGAATTAGGTGATGTCGCCTTCTGGAAACTAGCAATTAAACCAGGTCGCCCCATGGCCTTTGGGAAAGTAAAGTCCTCTAATCGTGAAGCTGTCTTATTTGGCCTGCCAGGCAACCCAGTCGCAGTAATGGTGACTTTCTATCAGTTCGTACAAGCCGCTCTTCGTTATATGACTGGCGCTAGTCGCTGGGAAAATACGACAGTCAAAGCAAAACTTGGTGTAGATATTAAGAAACGCCCCGGCAGAACCGAATATCTTCGTGGAAAAATTAAACATGATGCAAATGGCATGCTTTGGGTAGAGCCCACCGGCAGTCAAGGTTCTGGCATTTTGCGTTCCATGAGTGAGGCGGATTGCCTCATCATTTTGGGGCACGATCAAACCAATTTAAAGCATGGCGATGAAGTAAACATCACACTCTTTGTTGGCTTGATTTAAAATAAACGCAAGCTTCACCAATAAACGCCAACTCCCCAGACTGCCATGTCAAATACTAAAAAAGAAATTACTTATGTGGACCCAGTCCACACCGCGAAGACCCTTGTCTTGGTTTATATGTGTTTTACCCTGCCAATCATGGCACTGTTCTTTATTGACGGATACTTCCGCTACGGTGAAATGCCCCTGGCCGCCGTACTTTCAGGCGCTTTTTTGAATGCCCTGCTTGGCTTTTTGATTTTGTGGCTTGCTTGCAAAGTCTACAACTGGGTTGCCAAAACATTTGGCGGGATCGAATTAGAACTTCAAGAACTTCCAATCAACCCCGCTGATTTACCAAAATCGTCAACTAGGCTTGAAACGTCTCAGGATTAAGCAAGTTTGGTGGGCGACGTCCTTGTAAGCCCGCCAACAAATTATCAATCGCTAGATTCATCATCGCGTGCCGGGTTTTTGCCGTGGCACTCCCGATATGTGGTGTCAACACGATGTTTGGCACCGTTAATAGATCAGGATGCAAATTAGGCTCACCCTCATAAACATCCAATCCTGCGGCAAAGATGACTTTATCGCGTAAGGCTTTAGCGAGGGCTGCATCATCCACAATTCCACCACGAGCAATATTAATTAAGGTAGCAGTTGGTTTCATCTGCGCAAGTTCCTTTGCGCCGATTAAATGGTGACTCTCAGGGGTATATGGCATCACCAATACCAAATGGTCACACTCTTTTAGCAGAGTCTCTTTATCCACGTACTGAGCGTTGCACTCTTTTTCAAGTTCAGGCGCTAAACGACTGCGGTTGTGATAAATCACCTTCATTCCAAAACCTAAGCCGCGTTTAGCAATGGCCTGCCCAATACGCCCCATCCCCATAATACCGAGCGTGCTGTGATGAAGATCCACACCCAACATCCCACCAAGCTCCCAATTTTTCCAGTGTCCAGCACGCAACCAATGTTCCGATTCAGTAATGCGTCGTGCTGTTGCCATCAGTAAACTAAACCCCAAGTCAGCTGTTGTTTCTGTTAAGACGTCCGGCGTGTTTGATCCCATCACCCCGGCTTTTGTCATTGCTGCCACATCAAAATTGTTATAACCCACTGCAATATTGGCCACCATCTTCAAATTCGAGGCTTTTGCTAGTGTCACTTCATCAATACGCTCGCTACCCGTGACCAAGGCTCCATCAACGCCCGCTAACTCATTGGCTAATTCTTCTTTCGTAAAAGCGAGTTCTTGATCTTTATAAACAACATCACAAACTACCCTCAAACGCTCAATCCCTTCAGGAAAGATGCGGCGGGCAACCAGAACTTTAGGGCGTGCTGAGCTTGAATTTGAGGACATTTGGTCTCCTTTTTAGGTGTTTTTTTGATTTTGACACGATTTGACCGATTGTAGGGGATGCGGCCATAGAACCCCTATTCATATCAAAATCACGAATCAATCTAAGGAAAGACTAGGGAAATTACCGATTTTTTCCGATTGTCGGCTAAAATCACGTTTTGCCCTTTTATTTGAAAAGCACCATGACTTACGTTGTTACAGAAGCTTGTATCCGTTGTAAATATACCGATTGCGTTGACGTCTGCCCTGTCGACTGTTTCCGCGAAGGCCCTAATTTCTTAGCAATTGATCCAGATGAATGCATCGATTGCGCAGTGTGCGTACCTGAGTGTCCCGTAAGCGCTATTTATGCTGAAGATGACGTGCCAGGCGACCAACAGTCTTACATTAAATTAAATGCTGAACTGTCCCGTCAATGGCCATCCATCACGAAATCAAAAGGCGCATTGCCTGATGCTGATGAATGGAAAGATGTTAAAAACAAAGCGGACCAACTAGCCCGCTAATTTAGGAATCCTTGTTGTGTCAAATTTACCTATCGAAACCGATGCCGTTATCGTTGGCGCGGGCCCTGTTGGCTTATTCCAAGTATTTGAACTTGGCCTCTTAGAAATTAAAGCGCACGTCATTGACTCTCTCCCAGTGGTTGGTGGCCAATGTGTTGAGCTCTATCCTGACAAACCTATCTATGACATCCCGGCAGTGCCAGTTTGCACAGGTCAAGAACTTACCGATAACCTCCTCAAACAGATTGAACCCTTTGGTCCGACATTTCACCTCAATCAAGAAGTGACGGAAGTCGGCAAACGTGCCGATGGTCGCTTTGACTTAGTTACATCGACAGGCACCGCATTCATTACTCGAACCATCTTTATTGCTGCTGGCGTTGGATCATTCCAACCGCGCACAATTAAGGTGGATGGTATTGAACAGTTTGAAGGCAAACAACTCTTCTATCGCGTCAAAGATCCTGCTCAATTCCACGGCAAAAACATTGTGATCGTTGGTGGCGGTGATTCAGCCCTCGACTGGACACTTAACCTTGTTGGTAAAGCAGAAAGCGTTGTCTTAATCCATCGCCGTGATGGCTTCAAAGCAGCTCCAGCTTCTGTTGCCAAAATGAAAGAACTCTGCGAAGCATTCGAAATGCAATTTGAAGTTGGTCAAGTTACTGGCTTTGAACAAAATGGCGACAAACTTTCTGAAGTGAAAGTAACTGGCGCCGATGGTGTTACACGACGGATGCCTTTAGATGCTCTCCTCGTCTTCTTTGGCTTATCTCCTAAACTCGGTCCAATCGCCGAGTGGGGTCTTGATATTGATCGTAAACAAATTGTTGTCGATACTGAAAAATTCGCGACTAACGTCGAAGGTATTTACGCAGTTGGTGATATCAATACCTACCCTGGTAAGAAAAAATTAATTCTGTCAGGCTTCCATGAAGCTGCATTAGCTGCCTTCGCTGCTAAAGAGTACATGTACCCAGACAAAAAAGTTCATTTGCAATACACCACAACTTCACCAAAACTTCATAAAGTTCTTGGCGTAGAAACGCCGGTATTTGACTAACTAATAGCCCTTGAGTAGTCAGGGCTATTAAATATCAAAAGAGGCTTCGGCCTCTTTTTTGTTTTATGCTTAATGCATGCCAATCGAATTCCAAGAATTTATAAGCAACCTTCTCGCCATCATCATTATTGATTTAGTGCTTGCTGGCGATAACGCCATTCTGATTGCATTGGCGACTCAAAAACTCCCTAAGGCGCAACAGAAAAAAGCGATCCTGTGGGGCTCTTTAGGTGCGATTGTGATTCGGGCTGGCATGACCTTTATCGCCCTTTGGCTTCTAAAGATTCCAGGCCTTCTTGGCGTGGGTGGAATTGCTCTTCTCTGGATTGCTTATCGTCTTCTCTCTCAAACTGATGACCACGATGCGAACTCACACGAAGCCTCTACTACCTTCTTTGGCGCCATGAAAACCATCCTGATTGCCGATGCAGTCATGGGGGTTGATAACGTTTTAGCAGTCGCAGGAGCTGCCGAGGGTGATTTCAGCCTAGTAGTCATGGGCCTTTTGATTAGCATCCCAATTGTTATTTTTGGCAGTCAAATCGTTTTAAAACTCCTCAATCAATACCCCTGGCTCATTTATATTGGCGCCGGCGTCTTAGTCATCACCGGCACGGAAATGATTAGCGAAGAACCTTTAATTGCTCACTGGTTCTCTGCCCACCACTGGCGGGTCATGGCGCTTCATACATGCGGACTCCTCTGCGTACTGGGTTTGGGCTGGAAGTCTAGACGCTCCTAAAAATCTGTCATACTCAAGAAATTCCGCTTTTTAACTTTTAGCCTAAAATTGAGTTATGCAGCAATATTTAGACCTCATGCAACACGTGCTTGACCATGGCACGAAAAAAACTGACCGTACCGGTACCGGAACCCTCTCCGTCTTTGGCCATCAAATGCGCTTTGATCTGGCAGAAGGCTTCCCGATGGTCACAACTAAAAAGTTGCACCTAAAATCCATCATTTACGAATTACTCTGGTTCCTCAAAGGAAGCACGAATAACAACTGGCTCAAAGAACGTGGCGTCTCCATTTGGGATGAATGGGCAGGTGCAGATGGTGAACTTGGCCCAATTTACGGCTATCAATGGCGTTCTTGGCCAACACCCAATGGTGGCCACATCGACCAAATTAGCGAAGTCATCGAGCAAATCAAAAAATCTCCGGACTCTCGCCGCTTAATCGTTTCCGCATGGAATGTCAGTGACATTCCAAATATGGCTCTTGCCCCTTGCCACGCCTTCTTCCAGTTTTACGTGGCTGATGGCAAACTTTCTTGCCAACTTTATCAACGTAGCGCCGATATTTTCTTGGGCGTTCCATTTAATATCGCGAGTTACGCACTTCTCACCCATATGGTGGCGCAACAAACCAACCTTACACCAGGTGAGTTTATTTGGACTGGCGGCGATTGCCATCTCTACATGAACCACATGGAACAAGTGCATACTCAACTTGCTCGTAAACCTCATCCACTTCCAAAATTGGCAATCCGTCGCCAACCCGCCTCGATCTTCGACTACGAATATGAGGATTTTGAAGTGGTCGGCTATGTGAGTGAAGCTGCGATCAAAGCCCCCGTTGCTGTTTAAGGGATAGCGTGGAACTCGGCCTTATTGTTGCGAAGTCAAAGAACAATGTTATTGGTCTTGATAATCAGCTCCCCTGGCATTTACCCGAGGATTTAAAGCACTTTAAAAACACAACCCTAGGTTGCCCCATCATCATGGGACGCAACACCTGGGTTTCACTGGGAAGACCACTTCCCGGTCGACGCAACATCGTCATTAGCCGCACTCCTAATTTCCAAGCCGAGGGGGCTGAGGTGTTTAAATCCCTAGATGAAGCAATCGATGCTTGCCAAGACGTTGAGCGCGCTTTCATCATCGGTGGCGCTCAAATTTATGCACTAGCCATGGACCGCGTCGATACCATGGTAATTACCGAAGTGGATACCGTGATTGAGGGCGATGCCCATTTCCCCGAAATTACCCCTAATTGGCAAGAAACTGCCCGCGAAAGCCACCACAATGGCTCCCTAGGCTACGCTTTCGTGACCTATCGCCGCAAATAAAAACACCGTTTTGGGGCATTTTTCCTTTAATATCTATCTATCCTAATAATTAATTGGGAATAAATAAATTCAGTCTTACATATTTAGCTTTTATTTAGGGAGATACACATGGATCGTCGTAAATTTATCGCTGGCAGTGGTATGGCCGGTATTTTGGCTGCTGGTGTTGCGCCAGCGGTTATGGCGCAAACAAATATTCGTTGGCGCTTAGCTTCAAGCTTTCCAAAATCACTCGATACACTCTTTGGCACTGCTGAGACTTTTAGCAATATGTTAAAAGAATTGTCTGGTGGTAAATTTATCATCAGCACCCACGCCGCCGGTGAAATCATCCCTCCTTTTGGCGTATTGGATGGGGTTCAAAATGGCACGATCGAATGTGCACACACAGCCCCTTACTACTTCTTCGGTAAAGATGAAACCTTCTCAATCGACTGCGCTATTCCATTTGGCATGAACTCTCGCCAAATGACTGCGTGGATGTTTGAAGGTAACGGCATGAAACTCTTGCGTGAGTTTTATGCAAACTACAACGTCGTGAACTTCCCAATGGGTAACACAGGCGCTCAAATGGGTGGCTGGTACCGTAAAGAAATCAAAACAACGGCCGATATGAAGGGCCTCAAAATGCGCATCTCCAACCTCGCTGGCGTGGTGATGTCGCAAATGGGCGTTGTGCCTCAATCAATTCCAGGTGGAGAAATTTACCAAGCGCTTGAAAAAGGCACGATCGATGCTGTTGAATGGGTTGGCCCATACGATGACCAAAAACTAGGTCTCTACAAAGTTGCTAAGAACTATTACTACCCAGCTTGGTGGGAAGGTGGTCCGCAATTAAGCTTGTACGTTAATAGCAAAGCATACAATTCACTCCCTAATGAATACAAAGCAATGCTTGAAGCAGCTTCTGCTTATGCTCACGTTGAAATGCAATCGCGCTATGACATTCGCAATCCACGCGCACTCAAAGAGATGGTTGGTGCAGGCGTTAAATTGCATAGCATGCCAAAACCAATTATGGATGAGGCATTTAAGATTACTCAACAAGTGTATTCTGACTTAAGCAATAAAAATCCACGCTGGAAAAAAATCTATGCGGATTATTCAAACTCACTGCGCGAACAAAATCAATGGTTCCGCTTTGCAGAGAAGAGCTTTGATAATTTCATGCAAAGTCAAAAGCTGTAAATGCTTTCAAGCATCAGGATTAAGCCAGTCAATTGACTGGCTTTTTTATTTTTCAGTCGAAAGTTTTTGGCAAACTTAATGCAGCAAATGCAGCGAGCACTCGTGGATCTGCACTATGAAATACATGAACTTGCACACCGCTTCTGACCACTAACCTCGGCGCTAATAGCCAACTGAAATAAGGAATATAAATAAATTTAAGCTGAGTAATTTTGGCGATTGAAACTTGCTTATGCCAAATCCATGTTTGCTCAATTACATTTGAATCAATGGATGTACGACTTCTCAATATCCAGTAATAAACCACAAAGGTTAAAACAAACGCAGCAATAAATAGCAAAAGAATCGGATACGTGATCTCCTGAGCAAACACTACCTGCGCTGCTTGATAGCCCCAATACACAAGGGATATCATGAGTAGCGTAGCAATTGCCTTCACTAAAAAAGGAAAGGCAGCACCTTCATAGCGCTGCCCCTCTCTTGGTAGAAACTCATTCATCGAGTAGCTTTACCATCATCCTTTAAGTCATCAATCATCTTCTGCTCATCCATTTGTGGATTGTCAGGCGTCTGATCTTCGACAGGAACTTCGAGTTGAATCTTATCGATATCAATCTTTTGTTCTTTATCTAAGAATACGGTAACCGTCTGTGGGAAGAAGATTACGACTACGACTAAACAGAGCTGTAAGATAACCCATGGAATTGATCCAAGATAAATATCTTTCGACTGAATCTTCTCTTTAATAGATCCATTTTTATATAGGGTATCGGCAATCGCACGCAAATAGAAGAGTGCAAAACCAAAAGGCGGATGCATAAAGCTAGTTTGCATATTGACGCATAACAATACGCCAAACCAAACCATATCAATACCTAATTTGTTTGCAACTGGACCCAACATCGGCAAGATGATGAAGGCAATCTCAAAGAAATCTAAGAAGAATGCCAAGAAGAATACAAAAATATTAACGACTAATAAGAAGCCAATTTGACCTCCAGGCAAATTTGAGAGTAAATGCTCAATCCAAACTGCTCCGTCTACCCCTTGGAAGACTAATGAGAATACGCGCGATCCAATCAGGATAAAGACCACCATCGCAGTCAAGCGCATAGTGCCCGCCATCCCCTCTTTAACAATGTCCCAAGTTAAACGCTTGTGCATTGCCGCTAAGATAAATGCGCCAACTGCCCCCATTGCCCCCGCTTCGGTTGGCGTAGCAATCGCAGTATTAAGACCAGGCAATCCACCCATACTTCCCAATACAGCAAAAATCAAAATGGCCGAAGGAATAATTCCCCGTAAGCACTTCTTCCAGAGAGCCCATCCATTTAGCGTACGTGCTTCTGCTGGAACCCCTGGCAAGTATTCTGGTTTGAGTCGAGAAAGAACAAAGGTGTATGCAATAAAAATGAGGACTTGCAACATTGAAGGTCCCCAAGCGCCTTTGTACATATCGCCAACTGAACGACCTAACTGGTCGGCTAACACCACCAACACAAGAGATGGTGGTACCAACTGAGTAATCGTGCCAGAAGCTGCCAAGACACCAGTAGCGTAGCGCATGTTATAACCGTAGCGCATCATCACTGGCAATGAAATCATCGCCATCGCAATGACCTGGCCTGCTACCGTTCCAGTAATAGCACCTAAAATAAAGCCCACCACAATGACGGAATAGCCAAGACCTCCTCGTACAGGGCCAAATAACTGTCCCATCGAATCAAGCATGTCTTCAGCTAAACCACACTTCTCTAGGACGGCCCCCATCAAGGTAAAAAATGGGATCGCCAAGAGCAAATCATTAGACAGAATGCCAAAAATATTAAGAGGGAGATTCGCCATAAAACTCAATGGGAACCAGCCCATTGAAATCGCGATAAAACCGCATAACAGACCTAAAGCGGATAATGAAAACGCTACTGGGAAGCCGATTAACATTACAAGAATCAGCCCCAAGAACATCAGGGGCGCGAAATTTTCCATACTCATTGCAGCGGTCTTTCGTAATGAATTTCCATGTCGTATACGTTTTTCAACCACGCAACGCGCTTAATAATTTCAGAGATCCCCTGTGCAAAAACCAAAGTAAAACCCAATGGCAAAAGGAGCATCACTGGCCAACGAATTAATCCACCAGCACTTGGTGACATCTCACCTGAAACCAACATACCCACAAATAACGGAAATGATAGGTAAATAAATAAGGTCATCACCGGCATCAAGAAAAGTACCAAACCCATCAAATCAATAATGACACGGGTACGTGTTTTTAATTGTCCGTAAATTACATCAACACGAACATGCTCATTAAGCCTTAACACCTGCGCAGAACCCAGCATCACACAGGCTGCAAACATATACCATTGGATTTCTAACCAACCATTGGAACTATAAGCAAAGACATAACGCACAAATGCGTTTGCTGCACTAATAAAGCATGAAAGAATTACGGCCCATTTTGCTACAAAGGCAGTTTTATCATTAATGCGATCTATCCAATGGGCCAGTTTTAATAACTGCGTCATTTTGGCTCCTAGTCTCGAGATCCCCTATTTTATCAGGTTCTCAATGCTAATTTGGGGCCTATTTACCGCCGATGGTCATCTCTCGAATCAAAATAGAACCAGTCTCTTTAGTACCCCGAATCAAACGATCCGTTCCAATAGCCTCAATATCTAAAAACATTTGCTTGAGATTACCGGCGATAGTGATTTCTTCTACCGGATGAACGATTTCACCGTTCTCAACCCAATAGCCAAATGCACCTCGTGAATAATCACCGGTCACATAATTAACGCCTTGCCCCATCACTTCAGTGACAAGTAAGCCCCGCCCCATTCGTTTGAGCAAAGCCCTTAGATCATCTTTTGACTTCGTTAAACGACTGGTCAAGCTCAAATGATGGGAGCCGCCCGCATTACCAGTCGTTTTCATGCCCAATTTTCGAGCTGAATAGGTGGATAAAAAATAGCCATTCAACACACCAGCGTCAACCACTCGGCGCTCCCTTGTTCTAACTCCTTCTTCATCAAATGGCGCACTACCTGTTTGACGTAATAAATGCGGATCTTCTTGAATATCAATGTGACTAGGAAAAATAGGCTGACCAAGAGAATCCAACAAGAACGTTGATTTGCGATACAAAGCCCCACCTGAAACTGCCTGTACAAAAGCTCCTAATAGTCCAGACGCTAACGGAGCTTCGAAAATTACTGGGCAACGTTGCGTTGGGATTGATTTGGCCCCCAAACGTGACAAGGCGCGCTGTGCTGCGTATCGACCAATTGACTCAGGCTCTGCAAGTTCACTTGGCAAACGTGAACTGGAATACCAGTCATCCCGCTGCATCCCCCCACCTTTCGATCCACTTGCAATTGGCGCGCACGAAATGAAATGTCGCGAAAAGGGATAACCTCCTAAAAAACCTTTTGAAGTTGCCATCTGAAAATGTGATTGATGCGCTGAAACCGATGCACCATCACTATTGGAGATTTGCCGACTAACGGCAAACGCCCCAGCCTCTGCACGTTTAGCTAATTCAACCGCCTCTTCTACCGGAAGATCCCAAGGGTGAAACAAATCAAGATCACGAGGCTTCGTTTCAAGTAACTCAGCTTCGGCCAAGCCAGCGCAATCATCGGGTGCCGTATGCTTAGCAATATCGAACGCTGCCTGAACTGTCTGCTGCAAAGATGCTTTTGAGAAATCACTCGTACTGGCATTGCCTCGTTGCTGCCCAATAAATACGGTAACCCCAAGCGACTTATCAATACTTTGCTCAATTGTTTCAACCTCCCCTTTACGAACGGACACGGACAAGCCGCTCCCTTCGGATACTTCGGCGGCGGCATCACTTGCCCCTAGTTTTTTAGCGATTGCTAGGACATCCGTGACGATTTCTTGAAAAGTTTGAGCTGAATACGTAAAAGAATTTTTAGACATATAGCAATAATATCGATATTTTTTATAGAATGAGAGCATGAACACAAATGCCTCATCTAACCCCCTACGAATTGGCCTCGTTTCGATTTCTGACCGAGCTGCCCACGGAACCTATGAAGATCAGGGCATACCAGCACTCGAAAGTTGGCTTAGCGCCGCTTTAACTTCTCCTTGGGAGCTTGATACCCGCTTAATCCCCGATGAACTCGATCTAATCTCAGAGACATTGATTGAATTGGTTGATCAACTAAGATGTGATTTGGTATTGACCACAGGCGGCACAGGCCCTGCTAGACGAGATGTCACGCCAGAAGCCACCCTAGCAGTTGCCACAAGAAAAATGCCTGGTTTTGGTGAGCAAATGCGGCAAATTAGCTTGCAATTTGTGCCGACAGCAATTTTGTCCCGTCAAGTGGCAGTTTTGCGTGAAACGCCTGAACATGCAGCCCTCATTATTAATCTTCCAGGTCAGCCTAAAGCAATTGCAGAAACGCTTGAGGGACTGAAAGATGCCTCCGGTAAAACGATCGTTCCCGGCATTTTTGCTGCAGTTCCCTATTGCATTGATTTAATCGGTGGACCTTATATTGAGACGAATGAAACGATCGTCAAAGCATTCCGCCCAAAATCAGCGCAGCGCCCAAAGTAACCCAACTATTGCGTATTGACGACCAAAAACTGGTCTCGATAATGTTTCAGTTCATCAATCGATTCGATGATATCAGCCAACGCCGTATGAGCCTGTTGCTTGGTGAAACTGCTGGCTACATCTGGTCGCCAACGTTTGCATAATTCCTTAACTGTAGAAACATCAATGTTTCGGTAATGAAAATACGCTTCCAGCTTTGGCATATATCGCTGCATAAATCGGCGATCCTGATGAATCGTATTGCCACACATCGGAGATATACGTGCTTTGACATGTTTTTTTAGGAACTCAAGGCACTGTTGCTCTGCTTGTGCTTCGGTAACGGTTGATGCCTTAACCTTATCAATGAGGCCCGATTTGCCATGAGTACCCTTGTTCCAGGCATCCATTGCATCCAAAAGCGCATCCTCTTGGTGAATCACAATCACCGGGCCCTCTTCCACAATATCCAAATGACCATCTGTCACCACAATCGCAATTTCTAGGATGCGCTCTTTTTCAGGATTCAAGCCTGACATTTCCATATCCAACCAAACTAAACGGTCTTTTTTAAGTTCTGTGTTCAAAGTGACGCTCATCCCTATAATCTACGTATGACATTTACTGCTATTTTCCTCGTTTTTTTAGTTCTTGGTCTTTTTGCCCAATATTATTTGGCTAGGCGACACGTTCAACATATCTTGGCTAACCGCTCCAAGGTCCCCGAGGGCTTTGCAGATCGCGTTAGTTTAGCCGAGCACCAAAAAGCTGCAGACTATACGATTGCTAAGCTTCGCTTGAGTTTTATCGAACTTATCTGCTCTACAGCGGTATTAGTTATATTTACGATCCTTGGTGGTCTTTATGCCCTTCATCAAGTATTACTAGGCATTATGGGGCCCGGTGTTTGGCAACAAGTCGCCTTGATTTTAAGTCTTAGTTTTATCACCAGCATTATTGATCTTCCATTTGCTTGGTATCGACAATTTCATCTCGAACAAGCTTTCGACTTTAATCGTATGACTGCCGGTTTGTTTTGGATGGATTTTGCAAAAGGCTCTGTTTTGGGCTTAGCCATCGGGTTACCACTTCTGTGGGTTGTATTGTCATTAATGTCTAGTGCAGGTCAGTATTGGTGGGCATGGGCTTGGGGCGTACTTGTAGCATTCATCTTAGTCGCTACTTGGATTGGACCTACCTTCATTGCACCACTGTTTAATAAATTTAAACCGCTTGAAGATGGCCCGCTAAAAGAAAAAATTCAAGCACTTCTTGTACGCTGCGGATTTATAAGCCAAGGCCTCTTCGTTATGGACGGCAGTAAACGCAGTGCTCACGGTAATGCATACTTTACTGGCATCGGGCGTGCAAAACGCATCGTCTTCTTTGACACGCTCATCGAAAAACTCACACCGGAAGAAATTGAAGCGGTCCTTGCTCATGAACTTGGTCACTTCAAAAAAAATCATATTCGTAAACGCCTAGTGGTGACATTCATAACCAGTTTGGCAGGTCTTGCACTCTTAGGTTGGCTATCAACTCAACCTTGGTTCTATCTAGGCCTAGGTGTCATGCCTGAAATGGACGGCAATAATGGCGGTCTAGCACTTGCGCTATTTACCTTAACACTTCCTGTATTTACATTTTTCTTTGTTCCAATTGGTAGCTTTTTCTCCAGAAAACATGAATTCGAGGCAGATGCTTTTGCTGCAGAAAAAACAAATGCGAATGATTTAGTAAGTGCATTAGTTAAGCTTTATCAAGATAATGCCGCTACCCTAACCCCCGACCCCTTGTACTCGGCATTTTATGATTCGCATCCACCAGCGCCGATTCGTATTCATCACCTAAACTCACTGAGTTGATAATCAAAGCCAAACCAACCTCTTTTAAAGCTCTGCTAATTGCCTCGTTTGGTCGGCATTATTTAGCTAGACCCCTCGAGAAAGAAGTGGGTAATGTTTTATTTGAAGTGAGTTCACGCGGCAAAAAAAACGAGGGGGTTGTTGGGGATATTGTCACGCTTGAGCCAACTTCAAATAATCAAGCAGTTCTAGTATCCATTGATGAACGCAAAAATCGCCTCTTTCGATCGGATGCATTTCGTAGTAAATCAATTGCAGCCAATGTTGATCAAATATTATTAGTCTTAGCTACCGAACCAGGCTTCTCACCTGATCTACTTGGACGTGCGGCGATTGCAGCGGCTCATGAGGGTATCGAACTTCGCATTTTGCTAAATAAAGCTGACCTTACCAATTCCATTGATAAGGCTAGACAGTTATTGGAACCCTATCGACACTTAGGATTTCCAATTCATGAAATCTCAGCAAAATTCAATCCTGAAAGTATTCAATCTTTACGTGAAGTCCTAAGTGGGAAAATATCGGTTCTAGTGGGTCAATCCGGCATGGGTAAATCAACTTTACTTAACGCATGGATACCCAATGCGGATGCTCAGACTCGTGAGCACTCAATTAAATTAGACTCTGGTAAACACACCACCACAGCGTGTCGATATTATGACCTCCCCTCTGAATGGGGATTGAGAGACAACAAATTGGGCGCACTGATTGATTCCCCCGGTTTCCAGGAATTTGGCTTAGCCCATCTATCTGAAAGCGAACTTCAACACGCGTTTATTGAATTTAAATCACTTCTTGGTAAATGTCGCTTTCATAACTGCACGCATCATCATGAACCCGGCTGTGCAATCTTAGAAGCCGTTGAACGTAACGAAATTGATCCTGGCCGTGTCGCACTTTTCAATCAGCTGGTTCATGAAACCAAGAATGCTAGCCTTCAAGTTCAGGGGCGGCAAACTAAGTCGAACTAAGTTTGCCTCGTTATTACTGGCTCGCTTGATAATTTTTAAGCCAATCCAACCCTATTGACGTGCCGTTAGGCTCTGCCCCTCGAAGTGGTTTGTACTCACAACCGATATGACCTTGAAACCCTAATTTATCAATCAAGTTGAATAAATAGGGGTAATGAAGTTCACCAATAGTTGGCTCATTGCGCGTTGGAACACCCGCTATTTGGATATGACCGACTCTGCCTGTCGGTAAGTAATGCTCAATTTTTTTACTTAAATCACCTTCCATGATTTGGCAGTGATACAAATCCATTTGCACCTTGAGATTTTTTAAGCCAACCGCTTGAACGATCTGATGAGCCTGCTCTTGATAATTCAGATAAAAGCCTGGCATATCTCTTGTATTAATCGGCTCAATCAGAATGTCCACGTTAACCTTAGCAGCTTCCTGCGCCGCATACGTTAAGTTCTCAATATACGTTTTATCGAGCAATTCTTGACCAACCCCCTGTGGCTTCAATCCCGCCATCACATGCACTTGCGAGCAACCCAATACCTTGGCATACTCCAGCGCTTTTCCAATCGAGTCTTGGAATTCTTGTGAGCGCCCAGGATGACATGCCATTCCTCGCTCTCCATTATCCCAATCACCTGGAGGCGCATTAAATAGCACTTGCTTTAATTGTTGCTCATCCAAAAGCTGCTTGATTTCTTGCGCGGTATGCGCATACGGAAATAAATATTCGACTGCTGTAAATCCATCGTTACGCGCCGCCTCAAATCGTTTTAAAAAGTCATGCTCTGGATAAAGCATACTTAAATTCGCTGCAAAAAAAGGCATTTCTATAACTTTACAGAATCAGATTAACCAATTAAAACAGCAACGGTTAACATCGCCAACAAAATCATCCATAGTACGACTGCACGCCAAACCAAACTCACCGCAGCACCTAAATGACCACGATGCGGCTCTGCACCCACATCCTGAATCGGGCTCTCACCAAGTTCTGCCAAACGTAATGCCTCTCGACTATCTGGCTCAGGCAATGGCTCGCCGAGTCTCACTCCTAAAGCTCCGCCACCAGCACCTAACAAAATAGCTTCAGACTCATTTGCCCATTTCTTTTTATGAAAGCGCCAGGCATAAGCTGCTGCTTCAAAATTACCCACAATGGCAAAGCCAATTGCCGTGAGTCGTGTTGGAATCCAATCGGCGTAGTAACGCATTTTTTTAGCACAATCAGCTAGCGCCAAGCTAACACCTGAACTCCACTTATCTTCTGCCATCAGTACCAATCGATAAAAGACAACTCCTGCCGGACCAATCGGAACCAGGAACCAAAAGAAAACACCAAATACATTGCAGTGCGAGGCAATAATTGCTCGCTCGAGAGTATGACGCACCACCTCGGTTTCAGTCATGGTGTCTGTTGATAGACTCGGCCCAACCCACTCAGAAAGCGTTCGACGGGCACCATCTAAATCACGGTCATTTAATTGCTCTTGAATTAAGGTAAACGGATGACTAAATTGTCTAAATCCTAAGAACCAATAAACAATCAAGGCATTCCAAACCAATGCAAATAGCGGCTGGGTAAATAACAAAATTAGATGCACCATTAAAACCAAAACAACTGGCGGCGCTAATAACAAAAACATTGCGAGACGTGCCGAGGATTTTTCTCCGGTATCACTAAAGCGAGCAATTGTTTTTAACCACCACGCGACTAATCGACGCGTCCAATGCGTTTGCCCTACCGGCGCATATTGTTCGGCAATCAATGCCAATAGAACTGAGAAAAATGTCATACGTTTAAAAAGTGATATAGATTACGTAGCATACCAGCCGTAGCTCCCCAAATGAATCGATCTTGATAAGGCATCGCATAAAAACGGCGCTTACCCGTAGGCCCCTCCCACTCCCTTAATTGATGATTAGCAGGATTCATCAAAAACTCTAAAGGCACCTCGAATATATCAGCAACTTCAAATGGATCTGGTTTGTAAACTTCTTGAGGGGTCACCAAACCAACGACGGGGGTTACTCGATAACCAGTGACCGTCAAATAATCCGGCAAATTGCCTAAATGCTCCACAAGATTAGAGCTAAGACCAATCTCCTCTTCCGACTCTCTTAAGGCAGTCGCTAAAGCATCGGCATCACTTGCCTCCGCTCGTCCCCCAGGAAAACTGATCTGGCCCGCGTGATCATTTAAATGTGCAGTGCGTTGCGTAAGCAAAATCGTGAGCCCAGCATTACTCAAAACAATCGGCACTAATACAGCGGCTGCAGTTAGCTGATCCTTGCCGCGTGATTGAGCTCCAGCAGCCGCAAGAGCCAAACGACTCTCGTCTGTAATTTCAGCTTGCCAACTCAACTCATTTGCAAACCGAGTGCGTAACGCATCCACATGCAATTTATCAGCCGGAACAGCAGGATGTTCCGACAATACTTGTTTAATCGGAATTTCTTGCGGATCAAAAAGCGGCTGACGTTTACTCATATGTCCATTATAGAAACAGAAAATGAAAAAGGCAGCCGAAGCTGCCTTTTGTATTCTCGAAGAGAATTATTCTGCTTTAGCAGCTTTCGCACGAGAAGGTAACTTCTCTTTAATACGAGCTGACTTACCAGAACGATCACGCAAGTAGTAGAGCTTCGCACGACGAACATCGCCGCGACGCTTCACTTCAATACTAGCGATCAATGGTGAGTATGTTTGGAATGTACGCTCAACACCTTCGCCAGATGAAATCTTACGAACGATAAAGCTTGAGTTGAGACCACGATTGCGTTTTGCAATCACAACGCCTTCAAAAGCCTGAACACGTTTACGGGTACCTTCAACTACGTTGACATTCACTACGAGAGTATCGCCAGGGGCAAACTCAGGAACAGACTTATTAGCTGTTAAGCGAGCAATTTCTTCTTGCTCAATTTTTGCGATGAGATTCATCTTAACTCCTAAAGCATCATTTCGGCGTTGTGTTCCAACTTCAAGCTGGACCCGAAAGAGGATACGGTTTACTTCAACGTTAACTTTGCAGTGTCTTTAAAAAAGTTTCATCCGCTTCAGTTAACAACCCATTACGCCGAGCCTTCTCAATAAGATCTGGCCTGCGCATTTGTGTCGCTTGCAATGATTGCTTACGACGCCAATCCAATATTTTCGCATGATGTCCGCCTAAAAGCACGTCCGGAACAGAAAAATTTTCATATTTTTCAGGCCGAGTGTAGTGTGGACAGTCCAATAAACCATTCATAAAGCTATCTTGGGCTGCTGAATCAGCATCCCCCAAGGCACCTGGCAGCAAACGAATCAGAGCATCCATCATCGCCATAGCAGGAATTTCGCCTCCAGAAACGACAAAATCACCCAAACTTAGCTCTAAATCGACATTTCGATCAATAAATCGCTGATCTATCGCCTCATAACGTCCGCAAATAAAGCTAATTTGCTCTAATTTACATAGATCTGATGCTATCTCCTGCGAAAATGGCTTTCCTTGCGGAGAAAGCAATACAACCGGCCCTGGTTTTACAGACTTATCCACCAAAGCAGCTCTACTCGCTGCTAGAGCTCCCTCCAATGGCTCGACCATCATCACCATACCTGGACCTCCCCCGTAAGCACGGTCGTCTACGGTCTTTCTAGCATCCTGGGTGTAATCACGAGGATTCCACAATGCCAACTCCGCAATACCGGTATTAAATGCTCTCGAAGTAATACCGTGCGCTGTTAAAGCTGAAAACATCTCAGGGAAGATAGTCAAAACATCAAAACGCATAGCTACCAATCCATCTGCCAATCAACCACAATCAACCCGGGCTCATCCTCTAAATTAACCTCGCGAACGATTGCCTCGACAAAAGGAATAAGTTGTTGTTTTTTTGCACTATTTTGAACCACCAAGACCGATTGAGCCCCGTTATCCATCATTTGCTCAACGACACCTAACTCTTCACCTTCTAGATTTTTTACGACCGAACCAATCAAGTCCGTCCAATAAAAAGTATCGTCGTCGTCAAGCTCAGGAAAGTCCGCACGACTCATAAAAACCAAACACCCTCTAAGGCTTTCGGCTTGATTGCGATCTTTTAAACCCTCTAATTTCATAACGACGTTACCACTGTGGTAACGCGCATCACTCACCTCGAATGACAAAAGTTCTTTAGCAGGAAGCTTGGATAGTCCCGTTGGCTTAAGCCAAATGGTTTCAGAATCAATTAATGCTTGTGGCTCTGGAGAATGCGGCCGAACTTTAATGTGGCCTTGAATGCCTTGGGCATCCATGACATAACCTACCTCTACAAGATCACTCGGCGCGATAGGCATGCATGCAATGGCCTAG
This sequence comes from uncultured Polynucleobacter sp., assembly GCA_964343765.1. Lineage (GTDB taxonomy): Bacteria > Pseudomonadota > Gammaproteobacteria > Burkholderiales > Burkholderiaceae > Polynucleobacter. Next base: position 25,442 of record CAYFKO010000007.1, read on the forward strand.
ACCTCCGATTGGAAATCTAGGCTCTAACAATTACTTAGCTGGATGTTCTTTCAACAAACGCTTAACGGTTGGCGACAATTCTGCACCAACGCCAGACCAGTATGTCAAACGGTCTTGAGCTACACGCAATGCTTGCTCAGTAGCTACCGCTCTTGGGTTGTAGTAACCCAAACGCTCGATGAAATTTGAATCGCGACGGTTACGCTTATCAGTAGCAACAATGCTAAAGAAAGGACGTTTTTTAGAACCACCACGTGCGAGTCGAATAACGACCATATTTATTCCTTACAATCAAAAAAATAACTAACCACAAAAACAAGGACAAGGCTTTTAAATAAGCTATCCTAGAAAACCTAGTATTTTATCCCAATTTCAGTAGAAATGACCAAAAATTACTCAGTTACTAGCCTAAACCCCAGAAATATAAGGAATCTTTTCCTTATTTGCCTAATTAGCACTCTTCTTGGGGCCTGCACCTCCATCCTCCCCGAGTGCGGAGTTTGCTCATCCCCGCCGCTATCAGACCTTAATGGGCGCTGGGAACTGGCTAAATGGAACCGAGCACCAGATTCCCAGGGTCGCGTTCGCCTCAGAACCCTACCCCTTGATAAAAACAATCCAGCCACCCTGGTATTTGATCTAAGTAATCATCGCTTGAGCGGGTTTTCTGGATGCAACTCATTCACAACGACCGTCTCCGAACACCCCAAGGGAATTATTCTAGGCCAGCTTGCTGGCACTCGTAAGATGTGCGTGGAACTCGCTAAAACTGAATTTGAAACCGACTTTATGTACCAACTCTCTGACTATCGCTCATTAAAGATGGAAAATAACGAATTACTCCTCGTTGGAAGAGATGGCGATATTCTTCTTTTTATTCGAAAAAAATAATATGTCTCACAAATCAAAACTTATTTTTTGCGCGCTTAGCACTTTCCTTCCAGGAAGCGGTCTCTCCTGGGCTTACTTAAAAGGTGTTCGCCATTCTGGCTTTCATTTGCATCTTGCAAGCCTTTTAATTGGCATCTACGGATGGAATACGCTTGCGCAAACTGAGATGAGTTCAACAATGGGCTGGATTGCAGTCGCTTTAGGATTTACCTCCCTACTTGCAAGCTGGATTACCACCTTAGTCTACGGTCTTCGCCCCGACGAAAAATGGGATGCACAATTTAATCCAAACTCGAATCAAACCAATCAATCCGGCTGGCTAGTCATTGGCTGTGTCATTATTTCGCTAATGCTTGGCGCTTTTGTTCTGATGTCTGGGCTTGCGATTGCGTTTGAGCAATTTTTCATCGCCCAAATAGAAGAAGCTCGCAAACTTTCTCAATAAGCTTGCGAGCTTTACATCACCCTCTAAGTTTTTAGCTTAGAAATGTTCTGGGCTTAATGCGTTAATTGCTTCACCACCCTCAAGAACTGCATTAGCCAATCCAGGCACTTGAGTTAAAAGGTTTTCTGCAAAGAAGCGCGCTGTCACAATTTTCGCATCAAAGAATTGTGGATCTTGATCTCGAACCGCTTCAGCATTTAATAATGAACGTGCTAACTGCCATCCCGACAAGGTCAAACCAGCCAAGCGCAAATAAGTCACACTTCCAGCAAATACGTTTTTGATATCCGACTTCGTATTGTTAACTACATAGTCAACCACTTGCTCAAACGATTGTCTTGCAGCTCCCAAATGTTTTCTCATGGATTTTGCTGCCGCTGAAGTTGATTTTGCCAATTCAGCTTCAGTCGCCGCGACCTGCGCAGCAATTCCTTTTGCCACCGCGCCTGCATCTCGTAATGTCTTACGACCAATTAAGTCATTCGCCTGAATTGCCGTTGTGCCTTCATAGATCGGCAAAATACGTGCGTCACGGTAATGCTGTGCTGCTCCCGTCTCTTCAATAAAGCCCATACCGCCATGCACCTGAACACCTAGGCTAGTAACTTCAATCGACATCTCTGTTGAAAAACCTTTAACGATAGGCACTAAGTACTCGTAGAAAGCGAGATTTTCTTTACGTGCTTTTTCATCTGATGCGTAATGTGCTGCATCAGCTGCTGCTGCCGCAACGTAAGCCAATGCTCTTGCACCTTCTGTATAAGAACGCATTGTGAGTAACATACGTTTTACATCAGGGTGATTAATAATCGCTACCGGCCCTGACGAACCCGCAAGATCTCGGCTTTGATTACGATCTTTTGCATAAGTCACAGCCTGCTGATAGGCACGCTCCGCAACTGAAATGCCTTGCATACCCACAGCAAAACGCGCTGCATTCATCATCACGAACATGTACTCAAGTCCGCGATTCTCTTCACCAACCAAGTATCCAACTGCACCGCCATGATCACCAAACTGCAATACAGCAGTTGGACTAGCCTTGATACCCAATTTATGTTCAATGGATACACAATGTGCGTCGTTACGCGCCCCTAATGATCCATCTGCATTGACCATAAATTTAGGCACAACAAATAAAGAAATACCTTTAACGCCCTCTGGTGCGTTAGGTGTGCGCGCCAAAACCAAGTGAATGATATTTTCTGTCATATCGTGTTCACCATAGGTAATAAAGATTTTTGTACCAAAAATCTTATACGTACCATCTGCTTGCGGCTCTGCACGCGTGCGAACAAGTGCTAAATCTGAACCCGCTTGCGGCTCAGTCAAATTCATCGTACCAGTCCATTCACCTGAAATCATCTTTGGTAAATAACGGTCTTTTAATTCATCGCTTGCGGCAGTCAATAAAGCCTCAATCGCACCATCCGTCAACAGCGGGCACAATGCAAATGAAAGATTTGCTGAGTTCACCATTTCTTGGCACGCAGTCGCAATCAACTTTGGCAAACCTTGACCACCATATTCACCTGGATGAATCACACCCTGCCAACCTGCTGCAGCGTATTGCTTAAAAGCATCTTTAAAACCAGGTGTCGTGGTGACGACACCATCTTTCCATGAACTTGGCTGCTGATCCCCCGTCCAGTTAAGAGGAGCGATAACGTCTTGATTGAATTTTGCTGCCTCTTCTAAGATCGCTGCTGCAGTTTCTGGATCAATACCCGCTTCCTGGAAAGCTGGCAACTCTAAAACTTGATCTAATCCCGCAAGATTGTTCATGACAAACAACATGTCTTTAACTGGGGCTACATAACTCATCGTTCACTACTCCTATAACAAAAGGAAAAAGCCACCCGAAGGTGGCTAAATAAGATTCTAATTAACCTAGCTCAGAAATTAATTCTGGAACAGCGGTAAATAAATCAGCAACCAAACCATAATCCGCAACACTGAAGATTGGCGCTTCTGGATCTTTATTGATTGCAACAATTACTTTTGAATCTTTCATACCTGCTAAGTGCTGAATCGCACCTGAAATACCAACTGCCACATATAACTGTGGAGCAACGATCTTGCCGGTTTGACCAACTTGATAGTCGTTTGGCACAAAGCCAGCATCGACTGCAGCACGTGAGGCTCCAAGCGCTGCGCCCATCTTATCAGCCAATGGCTCCATGACAGCATGATATTGCTCTGCAGAACCCAAGCCTCGTCCACCTGACACAATGATCTTAGCAGCAGTTAATTCAGGACGATCTGACTTAGTCATCTCTCTTCCTGCAAATGTAGACGTACCACTATCAGCAACTGCTGCAATACTTTCTACAGCTGCTGACCCGCCAGTTGCTGGCGCAGCATCAAAACCTGTCGTTCTAACAGTAATCACTTTAATAGCATCGCTTGATTGAACTGTCGCAATCGCATTACCTGCATAAATTGGACGCTCAAACGTATCT
>CAYFKO010000008.1:0-26213 GCA_964343765.1 uncultured Polynucleobacter sp.
AGCAACTAACTGAATTCTTATCCGATAACGGTGTGAAAGTTCGTTATGTTCATTCTGATATTGATACGGTAGAGCGAGTCGAGATCATTCGCGATTTGCGCTTAGGCATGTTTGATGTCTTAGTTGGTATTAACTTATTGAGAGAGGGTTTGGATATCCCCGAGGTTTCACTTGTTGCAATTCTTGATGCGGATAAAGAAGGCTTCTTGCGAGCAGAGCGCAGTTTGATTCAAACGATTGGTCGAGCGGCTCGACATGTGAATGGTAAAGCTATTTTGTATGCCGATCGAATCACCGATTCAATGAAAAAAGCCATTGCCGAAACTGAGCGTCGACGAACAAAGCAGACGGCTTACAACAAGGAGCATGGAATTACACCTAAGGGCGTATCGAAGCGCATCAAAGACATCATCGATGGTGTTTATGATGTTGATGAGAAACGAGTCGAGTGGAAAGCAGAGCAGGAGCGAGCTCGTTTTGAAGATATGACCGAAAAAGAGCTGGCCAAAGAAATTAAGAAATTAGAAAAAGAGATGAGTGATCACGCTCGCAATCTCGAGTTTGAAAAAGCGGCGCAGGTTCGTGACCGATTAACGAAAATCAGGGAGATGGTATTTGGTGCATCTCCCCATGAATCAGATGTCTAGTAATTTGAGCTTAGATTGATTTTTAAAAAATTTAATTACATGTTGGTTAAATTCGTCGCTCATTTCGAGATGAGGTACATGTCCAGCATTATCAATTTCAACTAATTGAGCATTTGGAATTTTTTCTGCCGCTTGCTTGCCAAGCAGTGGAAAATTACCGGCTGATTTGACGGCCTCAGGTGGTGCAAAACGTCGACCAAAGACAGTTCGATCTTTTTGACCAATGATTAGTAGAGTTGGCATCGATAAATTTGGTAAATCTTTAATAACTGGACGTTCTGCAATCATTTGATAAGTTAGGACGGATGCTTTGGAGAAGTTTAAGTATTCCGAGCCTTTTTGAACGCGAACATATATTTCTACAAAACGATCGTAGTCATCTTTCCAGTTAGGGAAATAGCTTTTTAGAAAATTCCGATAGCTTGTTTCGGTTTGTGCCATTTCAAGTTTGAGAAGGTTCTCATTGGTTTGGCTAGGAATGAAGTCGCTGTAATCTTCTAATCCAAGGGGGTTTTCTAGGACAAGTTTTTGAACGGCTTGAGGAAATAAGTTTGCAAAGCGAATGCCGAGCATCCCTCCCATAGAGTTAGCAATGACAAATACTTTTTTGATTTGTAAGTGATCCAGAAGAGCTTTTGTGTTTAGTGCTAGATCATCGAAGTGATAGTCAATATCTGGTTTTTCTGATTTACCAAAGCCAATTTGATCAGGAGCGATGACGCGATAGCCGGCTTTAGTGAGTGCCGCAATTGTTGGGGCCCAGTAATCACTCCCAAAATTCTTTCCGTGAAAAAGTAAAACGGTACCAAGCGACACCCCTTTGGGTTTGATGTCCATGTAGATCATTTCAAGCGTTTTGTTTTGCTGGGAAACGTTGAAACTTGTGGTGGGGTAAGGATAGTTCCAGTTATCTAGACGAGCGCTGAGAGGGGAGGCTTGATCATAGAGGTTTGCAGCATTGACTGTACATGCAATTGAAATGCAAAAATAGGTAAATTTCTTATATATTTCAATAAGTTGCATAAATCTGTCTCCGGTTTTACTAGTCTTATTGATCAACTTTAAACGATGTTTGCAGTCATTACAAAACCTATATTGAATAGTTGAGGTTGATTACGAGGGAAGTTGATAAAAATACTCAGGTATATGGTATACTTGAGCACATCTCTCGGGTATTACCGTACTCGAGTTGATAAAGAGGATGAGCCGGAAACCTGCCCCGGTATTTACCAACAAACGAAAGAATGGTTGAACTATGAGATTAACTACCAAAGGAAGATTTGCTGTTACAGCAATGATTGATTTAGCGATGCGACAAACGCAAGGTCCAGTGACACTTGCGGGGATAAGTCAGCGTCAAAATATTTCACTGTCATATTTAGAGCAATTGTTCGGCAAGTTACGTCGCTTCAATATTGTGGACAGTACGCGAGGACCTGGTGGTGGTTACACATTAGCGCGTGGCGGTGAGGAAATTACCGTGGCAGACATTATTGTGGCGGTTGATGAGCCGCTTGATGCGACGCAGTGTGGCGGAAAAGGAAATTGCCATGGCCAAGATGATCATCATGGTCAATGTATGACTCATGATTTATGGACAAATTTAAATCGCAAGATGGTTGAGTACCTTGAGTCAGTTACTTTGCAAGATTTAGTTGCTCAACAAGAGTCACGTGGTGTGTCTGTATTAGAGCCAGTGATTTCGCGTGCAAAAAATACGCAAGGTGAGAGCATTGCCGCACCTAAAGCGCCTGTTGTTGCTAAACCAGCAATTGCTAAGAAGGTCGAAAAACCAGTAGAACCCAAGCGCGCAATTGTTAACTCAGTTTTTAGTTTTGCCCAACAAAGTTAAGTTTAAAAAATTAGTAGAGACAGTTATGAGTGCATCAAATACAGCTAATTTAAATCCAGTGCCTATGTTTAGTAGGCATTTTCCTGTCTACATGGATTACTCTGCGACAACGCCAGTAGATCCTCGTGTCGCAGACAAGATGATTCCTTATTTGCGAGAGCAGTTTGGTAATCCAGCGTCACGTAGTCACGCATATGGCTGGGAAGCTGAAGAAGCGGTCGAAGAGGCTCGTTCCCAGGTAGCTAAGTTAGTCGGCGCGGATCCGCGTGAGATTGTGTGGACCAGTGGTGCGACAGAAAGTATTAATTTGGCGCTAAAAGGGGCGGCACATTTTTATAAGGATAAAGGACGACACATTGTCACTGTTAAGACTGAACATAAAGCGACTCTTGATACTTGTCGCGAATTAGAGCGCGAAGGTTATGAAGTTACTTATTTGGATGTTCAAGAAAACGGTTTACTTGATCTCGACTATGTGAAGAGTATCTTGCGTCCGGATACTATTTTGGTATCAGTGATGTATGTGAATAATGAGATTGGAGTGATTCAAGATATTCCGACTCTGGGTGAGATGTGTCGTGAACGCGGCATTATTTTTCATGTTGATTCTGCTCAAGCAACGGGTAAGGTTGTGATTAACCTTGCTGAGCTCAAAGTGGATCTTATGAGTTTCTCAGCTCATAAAACATATGGTCCTAAGGGTGTAGGCGCTTTGTTTGTGCGTCGCAAGCCACGAGTTCGTATTGAGGCTCAGATTCATGGCGGTGGTCATGAGCGAGGTATGCGTTCTGGTACTTTGCCGACTCATCAAATCGTTGGCATGGGCGAAGCTTTCCGTTTAGCTCGTGAGGAGATGGCGGTTGAAAATGAGCGTATTCGCATGTTGCGTGATCGCTTGTGGGCAGGTCTCAGTCAAATTGAGGAAGTTTATTTAAATGGTGATTTGGAGCATCGCGTTCCTCATAATTTAAATGTTAGTTTTAATTATGTTGAAGGTGAGTCCATGTTGATGGCGCTCAAAGATATCGCGATTTCTTCTGGTTCTGCTTGTACCTCAGCGTCTTTGGAGCCTTCTTATGTGTTGCGAGCTTTGGGTCGAAATGATGAATTGGCGCATAGTTCAATCCGCTTTAGCGTTGGCCGATTCACAACCGAGGCAGAAGTGGACTTCACGATTAAATTAATTAAAGAAAAAATTGCCAAGCTTCGTGAACTTTCCCCATTGTGGGAAATGTTTAAAGATGGCATTGATTTAAATTCGATTCAGTGGGCTGCTCACTAATCACATTTATTGGGGAAAAATTATGGCTTACAGTGACAAAGTAATTGATCATTACGAAAATCCAAGAAATGTTGGATCGTTCGAAAAAGGTGATGATGCAGTGGGTACGGGCATGGTCGGAGCTCCTGCTTGTGGCGATGTCATGAAATTGCAGATTCGGGTCAATGAAAATGGGGTGATCGAGGATGCTAAGTTCAAAACTTATGGCTGCGGTTCAGCTATTGCGTCATCGTCGTTAGTGACCGAGTGGGTGAAAGGTAAAACCTTAGATCAAGCTCTAGAAATTAAAAATGCGGATATTGCTGAAGAATTAGCATTGCCTCCAGTCAAAATTCACTGTTCGATTTTGGCGGAAGATGCAATTAAAGCAGCTGTCAAAGATTACAAAGATAAGCACGCGAAGTAAGGAGTGGTGACATGCCTATTACGCTAACTGAAAAAGCAGCAGCTCACGTTAATAAAAACATCCAAAAGCGAGGTAAGGGTGTAGGTTTGCGTTTGGGTGTTAAGACGACTGGATGTTCTGGATTGGCGTATCAATTGGAATACGTTGATTCGATTGCGGCTGAAGATCAAATGTTTGAATCGCATGGGGTTAAGGTATTTGTAGATCCTAAAAGCTTGCCTTATTTAGAAGGTACCGAGTTGGATTTTGTCCGAGAAGGCTTGAATGAGGGATTTAAGTTCCAAAATCCCAACGTAAAAGATGAGTGTGGTTGTGGCGAGTCTTTCAGAGTCTAAATCGGGCTTTAAAGATTATTTTGAATTATTTGGTTTACCAAGAGAATTCAAACTAAATCCGGGTCAGTTAGAGGCGTCGCACATTGCTGTGATGCAAGAGACGCATCCGGATCGGTTTGCAAGTGCCTCGGACGCAGAGAAACGTGTTGCTTTGCAAATGGCAACCTATGCGAATAACGCGTATCAAACCCTCAGAAATCCTGTTAAACGCGGTTTATATTTATGCGAGTTGGGTGGGCTAGATCCCCAACTTGAAACTAACACGGCGATGCCCCAAGATTTTTTAATGCAGCAGATGGAGTGGCGAGAGTCTCTTGATGAAGCGCGTGGTCAGCTAAATGCGGTTGAGGCCTTGTCTCAAGAAGTCAGGGGAGTTAAAAGTCAATATATGAATAGTCTGGAGTCATCCTTTGCTGAGGGTGACATGGAGTCGGCTCTTAATCAATTGCGTTGCTTGTTATTTATGGATAAATTTTTAAATGAACTTGATGACGCAATTGCGGATTTGGTTTAGTTAAGGCTGAGATAATTAAACTATGGCGTTATTACAAATTTCAGAACCTGGTCAATCCTTAGATCCGCATCAACGAAAAATTGCGGTGGGCATTGATTTAGGCACGACTAATTCTTTAGTGGCGTCTGTGATTAACGCTTTGCCAGAGGTATTGCTAAATGAGCAGGGGCAAGCGTTGATGCCCTCCGTGGTCCGTTATTTGGGTGGTGCAAAGACTCAAGCTGGATTTGAGGCGCTAGAGTATGCGGTAGAAGATCCCAAGAATACGATTGTCTCTGTGAAGCGTTTTATGGGGCGTGGTGTTAAGGATATTGCTCATGGCGAGAGCATGCCATATGAATTCGTCGATCAACCTGGAATGCTCAAGGTACGAACAATAGCTGGCGATAAAAGCCCAGTGGAAATTTCAGCGGAAATCTTGGCAAGGCTCAGGCAGTTGGCTGAGGATCGCTTTGATGATGAAATTGCTGGTGCAGTCATTACTGTTCCAGCCTATTTTGATGATGCTCAGCGTCAAGCAACCAAGGATGCGGCTCAGTTAGCAGGTATTCCGGTGTTACGTTTGTTGAATGAACCCACTGCTGCAGCTCTAGCATATGGATTAGATAATTCTTCTGAGGGTATTTATGCCGTTTACGATCTTGGCGGAGGAACCTTTGATATCTCGATACTTAGATTAAGCCAAGGAGTCTTTGAGGTATTAGCTACGGGAGGTGATTCTGCCTTAGGTGGTGATGATTTTGATCATCGCTTGTATTGTTATGTACTTGAGCAAGCTAAATTGCAGTTAGTTCAGCCGGAAGATACTCGCGCCTTACTTTTAAAATCAAAAGCTGCTAAAGAACATTTAACAACTGCACCCTTGAGTCGTGTACATCATGTATTAAAAGATGGGACCGTGGTTAATGTGGGTATAACTCAAGCACAGTTTTTTGAAATTACTGCCAACCTTGTTTCCAAAACTTTATTAAGTGTTCGCAAAGCATTAAGAGATGCTAGCCTCCAAGAATCCGATGTGAAGGGTGTTGTGATGGTGGGCGGATCCACTCGGATGCTTCACGTGCAGCGAGCCGTTGAAGAGATGTTTGGTCGAGCGCCACTAACTAACTTAAATCCAGATCATGTGGTGGCATTGGGGGCGGCAAGGCAAGCGGATTTGTTGGTGGGTAATAAAAACAAACAAGATGAGTGGTTATTGTTAGATGTTATTCCGCTATCGTTGGGAGTAGAGATGATGGGCGGTTTAGTTGAAAAAATTATCCCTCGAAATACACCAATACCGACTGCAAGAGCTCAAGATTTCACAACATTTAAAGATGGGCAAACAGCCATGGCGATTCATGTTCTTCAAGGGGAACGTGAGTTGGCGCAAGATTGCCGTTCGCTTGGTCGATTTGAGCTAAGAGGCATTCCGCCAATGGCGGCAGGAGCGGCACGTATCCGTGTCACGTACCAAGTAGATGCTGATGGTCTTTTATCCGTAAGTGCTAAAGAGCAGCATTCTGGCGTTGAGGCACACATCACAGTGAAGCCGTCTTATGGCTTAAGCGATGGGGATATAGCCAATATGTTGCAAGATGGTTTTACGAGTGCAGCATCCGATATGGCCGCGCGAGCACTTCGAGAGGAGCAGGTTGAGGCGGATCGACTAATTGAGGCTGTGGAAGCCTCATTGGCCATAGATGCTAATTTATTAGATGCCGATGAATTAGATGTGATTGAGCGCAAGTTGTTGGCATTAAAAGATATTAGACAATCGGCCACAGATCCACAAGTGGTGAGGCGTTCAACGGAGTCTTTATCGAAAGCAACGGATGAATTTGCTGCGAAGCGGATGAATGCCGGGATCAAAAAAGCGCTAGCCGGAAAAAATGTAGCGGAAATTTAATAAAGAGAACCAAATGACTCAAATTGTTGTGTTACCTCATGAAGAATACTGTCCAGAAGGTGCTGTGGTAGAGGCGGCTCCAGGAACTTCAATATGTGAAGCTTTATTAGAGAGTGATATCAATATTGAGCATGCCTGTGAAATGTCTTGTGCATGTACAACCTGCCACGTGATTGTTCGCGAGGGATTTAACAGTTTAAATCCGAGTGATGAAAATGAAGATGATTTGTTGGATCGAGCTTGGGGTTTGACACCTGTATCTCGTTTATCTTGTCAGGCGTTTGTCGGGCAGCAGAATCTAGTGATTGAAATACCCAAATACACCATCAATCATGCTAAAGAGAATCATTAATACATAATTTAACCAATAAAAAAGCCCCAATGAATGGGGCTTTTTTATTGAGTCGAGCTAACTTAGTCAGCGCGTCTCATGTGTGGGAATAAAATGACATCCCGAATGTTCGGTGAATCGGTAATGAGCATCATGAGTCGATCAATGCCGATGCCACAGCCGCCCGTTGGAGGTAGGCCATATTCAAGTGCACGAATGAAGTCGTGGTCAAAGTACATGGCTTCCTCATCACCGGCTTCTTTTTGCTCGACTTGTTTTTGGAAACGAGCTGCCTGATCTTCTGCATCATTTAATTCGGAGAATCCATTAGCGATTTCACGGCCAGTAATGAATAGTTCGAAGCGCTCGGTAATTCCTGGACGAGTATCAGATTCACGTGCAAGCGGTGAAACCTCGATTGGGTAATCAATAATGTACGTTGGTTCCCAAAGGTGTTCCTCGGCACAGGTTTCAAAGAGTGCTAGTTGAAGAGCGCCGATGCCAGCATTTTTTAAAGTGGGACCATCGATGTGCTCGCCGGCTTTTTTCAATTCCGCACGAATGAATTCACGATCTTCAAGTTGCGACTCGGAGTAGTCTTTCCCAGAGAGATGGCAGTATTTCAAAATAGCTTGATTAATCGTTAGACGTTGGAATGGTTTTGACAAATCCAGTTCACGTCCTTGATAAGTTAAGGTAGCAGTACCTTGAGCATCAATAGCTGCAGCACGAATGATGTCTTCAGTGAAATTCATGAGCCAGTTGTAGTCAGTGTAGGCTGCATAAAATTCCATCATCGTAAATTCAGGATTGTGGCGAGGGCTTACACCTTCGTTTCGGAAGTTACGGTTAATTTCGAAGACGCGTTCAAATCCACCAACTACCAAGCGTTTGAGGTAAAGCTCCGGTGCGATACGCAGATACATCTGCATATCCAATGCATTGTGATGGGTGATGAAAGGTTTGGCTGCTGCGCCGCCTGGAATTGGGTGAAGCATTGGCGTTTCAACTTCCATAAATCCAGCATCTTGCATGTGATGACGAATGGATGACATTGCTTTGCTACGAGCCAAGAAAGTTTGGCGCGTTTCAGGAGAGACAATTAAGTCAACGTAGCGTTGACGATATTTCAATTCCTGATCGGATAAGCCGTGGAATTTGTCAGGGAGGGGGCGAAGTGATTTTGTTAATAAGCGTAAAACTTTGACTTGAATCGAAAGTTCGCCCTTATTGGTTTTGAATACAACGCCTTCAGCAGCAATAAAGTCACCCATATCCCAGTGCTTGAAGTTTGCATGGGATTCTGCACCAGTATCGTTATCGTTGATATAGAACTGAATTTGGCCGCTACGATCTTGAATTGTTGCAAAACTGGCTTTACCCATAACGCGTTTAAGCATCATACGACCAGCCACTTTGACATGCACATTTTTCTCGGCAAGTTCTTCTTTGCTGAGTTCGCCATAGTGAGCGTGAAGATCGGCGGCAAGGTGTGTTGGTACAAAATCATTTGGGTAAGCGACACCTTGTTTACGCAAATTAGCTAATTTTTCACGGCGCTCGGCAATGATGTGGTTCTCATCGATAGCAGGGGTTGCTGAATTATTAGAAGGATCGTTCGTTTGAGTCATAACAATGGCTTAAGTTGGCTAAATAGAATTTACACACCTTGCTTGAGGCTAGCCTCAATGAAAGGATCGAGATCACCGTCAAGGACTTTTTGAGTATTTGACATTTCAACGTTGGTACGAAGATCTTTAATGCGACTTTGATCAAGCACGTAAGAACGAATTTGATGCCCCCAGCCTACATCGGTTTTGCTAGCTTCGAGTTTGTCTTGTTCAGCTTGGCGTTTACGTAACTCATGTTCGTAAAGGCGAGACTTAAGCATAGACATTGCCTCGGCGCGGTTGCGGTGTTGACTTCGGTCATTTTGACATTGCACCACGATGCCTGTAGGGATGTGGGTTAAACGGACTGCTGAGTCAGTTTTATTAATATGTTGACCACCAGCACCAGAAGCACGGTAGGTGTCCGTACGAATGTCGGCAGGATTTACTTCAATTTCAATTGATTCATCAACTTCTGGGTAGACGAAGATGCTAGAGAAAGAAGTATGTCTACCGCCTGAAGAGTCAAAGGGTGATTTGCGAACTAGACGATGTACGCCGGTTTCTGTTCTTAAGAAACCATAAGCATATTCGCCATCGACTTTAAGTGTGGCGCTCTTGATTCCAGCAACGTCCCCATCGGACTCTTCAAGAACTTCGGCTTTAAATCCTTTACGCTCGCAATACCGTAAATATTGACGCAGTAGCATACTTGCCCAATCACAGGCTTCTGTACCTCCGGCTCCTGCTTGGATATCAATAAAGCAGTTGCATGGATCCATGGGGTTGGAGAACATTCTCCTGAATTCAAGATCAGCGACCACTTTTTCTAACTCTTGCCCATCATTTTCTAGAGCGAGCAAGGTATCTTCATCATTTTCTTCTGCTGCAAGTTCAAAGAGTTCGACAGCCCCTGATAAATCGGCGGTGAGTTTTTGAAGGGTTGCAACCACACCTTCTAGGAGTTTTTTCTCTTTTCCAAGCGCTTGAGCTTGCTTAGGATCATCCCAAACTTTAGGATCTTCTAAAGCCTGATTAACTTCAATGAGACGTTTTTCTTTGACATCGAAGTCAAAGATACCTCCGAAGATCATCTACGCGAGTGCGTAGGGTAGTTAAATTAGTATTGAGGGTATTTAATCGTTCAGCTTCCATGGCCGTAATTATAAGCCAATAGCGAACTTTACCTAGATAGGCAGATTTGCTGCCTCAATGTGTAATTGGGCTCTTGGGTAGCCTAGAAAATGGTCGATAACTAATCGATAGGCTAAATCGACCTGATCGGGAAGCGTTTGAGCGTGTCCAAACCAGATCGCTTGAAGAGGTTTGGTATTGCTGATCTCGGTTTGGGATGGAAGCAATTCCAGCTTTAGATGTTTTTCTTTAAGGATTGACTGTTTGATGACCTTAAATTGCCCCATGAACACGGGTTGTGGAAAACCTTGGCCCCAGACTTCATCCGTAATGAGCTGAGCAACATTAGGATTGAGATCGTTTACGGATAGCGAGCCGTCATGAACTAGGCGTCGATGTAAGGCGCTATCATCGAGCCAAAGTTCGGCAATTTGGCTGAATAGATCGGAGAATAAAGAGAAATCATTCTCCTTAATGCTCAGGCCTGCAGCCATCGCATGCCCACCAAATTTAAGAATTACTTCAGGATTTTTCTTGGATATCCAATCTAGGGCATCTCGTAAGTGAAAGCCTGCAATTGATCTACCTGAGCCTTTTAAGATGGTCTGGCCATCATGGCTTTTTTCTTCCCCCGGCGCAAAAACAAGGACAGGACGGTGATATTTCTCTTTTAAGCGTGAGGCCAGAATTCCGATCACACCTTGATGCCAATTAGGATCTTGAATGCAGATGGCGCGGGTATTTTGTATGGAAATGGAGGATAGATTTTCGAGAGCTGACTCTTGCATGTCGCTCTCAATTAGGCGACGTTCACGATTCATTCGGTCAAGTTCATGGGCAAGTCGTTGAGCCTCATCAAAATCGTTGCTGATTAAAGTCCGTATGCCTAAGGTCATATCTGAAAGTCGCCCAGCAGCATTTAATCTTGGGCCAATACCAAAACCCAAATCGAAAGTGTTGGCACTTTTTAAATCGCGAGAAGCTACTTCAAATAATGCACGTATACCAGGTTGGCAATTGCCTTGGCGCATACGACGAAGTCCGGCGGCTACCAGAATCCGATTATTTCGATCTAGGCTGGCGACATCGGCAACAGTTCCAAGAGCAACTAAGTCCAGAAGGTTTTCGAGTTTTGGTTGAGTTTCTGTCGTGAAAACTTCTCGGCGACGTAACTCGGTTCGTAGCGCCAAGAGAACATAAAACATGACACCAACCCCAGCCAAAGCTTTACTTTTAAAGTTGCAGTTCGGTTGGTTTGGGTTGACGATGCAAGCGGCATTTGGCAATGAATCTGCAGGAAGGTGGTGGTCAGTAACGAGAACTTCCATACCGAGTTCATTAGCTCGATCCACGCCTGTCATGCTGGCAATGCCATTGTCAACGGTGATGATGATGGCGGGTTTAGGAAGTTGATTTGCTGCAAGCTCAACCACTTCAGGGGTTAGGCCATAACCCATCGTAAAACGATTTGGAACGATGAAATTTACTTGAGCATTAAAAGGCTTACCTAATTCTTGAAGACCTTTCATGCCCACGGCACAGGCGGTTGCGCCATCGCAATCGTAGTCGGCAACAATTAAGAGGGGCTTATTCTGTTCGAAAGCATCCGCTAAGTAAGTTGCAGCTGCTAGACAATTTTTGAGTTCGTTTGGGGGTAATAGATTTTTTAACTCAAGATTTAGTTCAGAACTCTCTTTAATTCCTCTACCGGCAAGAATTTTTGCAAGAACAGGGTGAATGCCATCCGCAACCAACTTGTCAATGGTTTCATTGTCGAATAGGCGTTCTTCAAAAATCATCATTTTTGAATTATGTCCCACTTTATAGTTCTATCAAGAAATGCATTCCACTCGGGGTGGGTAATCGATTTCAAGTTATTTCGTTTAAATAAGCGATCGGTTATTGATGTCCCAAAGTCTTTCTTGGTGAGAGTTGTCTTCATTAATTTACCTTGAGAGCTATCTAAAACGATAATCTCTGAAATATTCCCGGAATGCAATTTGTCTAGTGAACTTTGCCAAATGGACTCCCATAGATCGGTAATTGACTCATCGCTCGCATCGATGAGTGTTCCTGGAGTAATAGAGTTGCTATTGAATTGGTTTAGAGGGGTGTGCAACTTCTTTTGCCAACTTGCAAATGCTGGCGCAAACGATTTATTTGAAATGACTTGCTTGATATTTTTAAATAAAGGATGTGGATTAAGTTGATTTAAATTACCAATGCCATAAATCCACAGAGAGTTAATGCTGGCCAGGTTCTTGTTCTGTCTGGCTTGATTAATAGGGTGATCATGCCAAACCATTTGGATTTCATTTTGAATTTGCCGCCACTTTCTGGCCAATCCAGGGATGTTGGTGTCTTTTGGCATCCATATATCGATATTGTTTCCAAAAGCCAACTTGGGTGAGTGAGTTTGAAGTGAGTCAAATACATTCGTTGGGAACAGCCAAAAGCGTTCTCCGATTGAAATTGCTTCGGGTGCGATTTCAAATAAAAGTTCGCTTACGCTAGTTCTGAGTCCTAGCTCCTCATCGGAGGATATTTCTAATTCATTACTAGGTAGAAGGACGAGATGATCACGTGTTGCATGAATATGGACTAATTCAAGGCAAATCCAAGTTTGATCTGGTGTTGAAGTGGTGCTATTTAAAGCCAAAAGAGGAGCGCTTGCGCCAAAAGACCCTAAATAGAGCGTTTCGTCCCAAGAGGCTGCTTGAGAGAAGTGATCAAACCCAGCCTCTTGGTCAGAATCAGTTGAATTTAAAACTGAATTCGGTGGGATTAGATATAGTGGGGTATTCATGACCATTATTTTAGGTTGGATTTAAGAAATCACTACACTAGAGGGATGATTCAATTACCTTTGGCTCTCGAAATCGGTCTGCGCTATACCCGCTCTAAGAAAAAGCAGGTAAATAGCCGACGTGACGGTTTTTTATCCTTTATTTCCGGGATTTCTATGGCGGGCATCGCCTTGGGGGTCGCTGCATTAATTGTTGTTTTGTCGGTGATGAATGGTTTCCAAAAAGAGGTTCGTGACCGGATGCTGTCGGTTTTGTCCCATGTTGAGGTCTTATCGCCTGAGGGGATTCCTAACTGGGAGGATTTGAGCCGCTTTGTTGCTTCTCAAGAGCATGTCAAGGGAGTTGCGCCAGTATTACAAACTCAAGGCTTATTGGTTCGTGGCGATGTTATGCGAGGGGTTGGTATTCGGGGTATTGATCCTCAAGCGGAAACAAGAGTCTCAGATTTGCCTAAGCAGTTTACTGACGGCTCAATTGCTCAATTACAAGCTGGTGAATTTGGGATTGCTCTGGGTAGTCAGTTGGCCGACTCTCTTGGCGCCAGGGTGGGTGACAAGGTCTCGGTGATGGTGCCTCAAGGGGACTTAACCCCCGCTGGGGTGATGCCTCGAATGCGAACTTTTAATGTGGTGGGAGTCATTGATTCTGGGCATTATGAGTTTGATAGTACTTTGGCGCTTGTGCACTGGAAGGATGCTTCGGCGCTAATGAGGTCAGATGGACCAACTGGTCTTCGAGTTCGGTTAGATGATATGCAACAAGCGCCATCTGTATCCGCTCATTTAAATAAAGTATTAACAGGTAGTTTGATTGCTACCGATTGGTCAATGCAAAACAAAAACTGGTTTGCGGCGGTCAAAACAGAAAAACGCATGATGTTTATTATTTTGGCCTTAATTATTGCTGTTGCAGCCTTTAATTTGGTTTCGACTTTGGTGATGACCGTGACGGATAAGCAAGCAGATATAGCCATTCTGAGAACTATGGGTGCTAGCACGCAAATGATCCAGCATATTTTCTTTGTTCAGGGCTTAGCCATTGGTATCTTGGGATCTATCTCAGGAGTGTTGTTTGGCTTACTTATTGCATGCAATATTGATGTCATTGTTCCTGCAATTGAGGCGGTGTTTAGAGTTCAATTTTTGCCAAGAGATGTTTATTTCATTAGTGAATTGCCATCGGATGTTCGTTTAGGTGATGTTGTCATGGTGGGCGGTATGGCTTTTTTCTTATCGTTATTAGCAACTCTATATCCAAGTTGGCGTGCTTCCAAAGTCAAACCAGCGGAGGCATTGAGATATGAGTAACCACGATCCAATATTCGCGCTAGAGGCAACCAATGTTTGCAAATCGTTTGGTGAGGGTGAGCATTCTTTAGAGGTGCTTAGAGGAATTGATTTGGCTGTAAAAATTGGTGAGAAGGTTGCCATTGTGGGGGCCTCTGGATCAGGTAAAAGTACCTTGCTACATATTTTGGGTGGATTAGATGATCCTGATATCGGCGAAATTCGATTGGCTGGTCAATCAATCGTTGGGATTAGTGAAGCTGCAAAAAATCAATTGCGTAATCAGCACCTGGGTTTTATCTATCAATTTCATCATTTGCTTCCAGAATTTAATGCGCTTGAAAATGTTGCGATGCCGCTCAGAATTCGAGGAATGAGCTCAGCAGAATCTCAACATCAAGCGGCAGAGATGTTGGCTAGACTTAGCTTAAGTAATCGACTTAAACATACACCTGGCATGATGTCAGGAGGTGAGCGTCAAAGAGTTGCGGTAGCAAGAGCATTGGTTAGTAAACCCAAATGTGTCCTTGCAGATGAGCCAACAGGTAATTTGGATTCTAAGACTGCGGATCAAGTATTCGACCTCATGTTGGAAATTGCTAAAGAACAAGGAACAGCCTTTGTCATTGTGACGCATGACCCGGCACGAGCCCAGCGATGCGATCGAGTTCTTCGTTTGGATGAGGGGCGATTAGTACAAGAGTATTTATCTAGTCATGTGGTTTGACACGCATTGCCACTTAGATGCCCAAGAATTTGATCATGATCGGGCTCAGGTTATTGATAGAGCTAAGCAAGCCGGTTTGTCTGGCGTTTTAGTGCCTGCAGTAGCTGCGAAAGATTTCGAGATTTTGCCGTCTAAGGTTGATGGTTATGCTATTGAGCTGCCACATGCTTGCTTTACATTGGGTATTCATCCTTTGTATACATTGGATGCTAAAGAATCTGACATCCTAAGTCTTGAGAAAGTTATTCAGCGAGAGTTAAATAACCCAAGATTCGTTGGTGTGGGTGAGATTGGGCTCGATTATTTTGTTGACTATCTTGATAATGCAAAGCAAGAATGGTTCTTTGAAGAACAGTTGAAGTTGGCAAATCGTTATGAGTTGCCGGTTATTTTGCATGTTCGCAGATCTCAAGATCAAATTCTGAAGCGATTAAGACAGTTCAAATTGACTGGTGGAATTGCGCATGCATTCAACGGTAGTATGGTTCAGGCAAATGAATTTTTGAAATTCAATATGAAGTTGGGTTTCGGTGGGGCAATGACTTATGATCGTGCGTTGCAAATACGTCGATTGGCAAAAGAGCTGCCCCTCGAGAGTTTCCTCTTGGAGACGGATTCCCCTGATATTCCTCCAGCATGGCTGACCGATAAAAGCGATAGGCGTAATGAGCCATCTCACTTGGTTGGAATAGCGGAGGTTATGGCAACTCTTCGAGGTGTTTCAAAAGAAGAAGTGTCTCGCCAAGTTGAGCGATCTCTTTTGGAAGTCATTCCAAGACTGACTCAATTAATTAAAAAGATTTAGCCGAATTCGCGATGCGATTATTCTTGTCGGCATTTATTGCCGGTGAGTCGGCATTTTTATTTATTTCGGATTTTCCGGACTTGAAGAGTTTATTTTTTCAAGTCGTGACATTTGCTCTGCTTTTTTTGCTGTTCACTTTAGCCTTACAGCGACTGAAATTTCTAAAGGTTGAAAAAACAATCCCAGTTTGTATTGCACTTGTATTTTTTATTGCAGGACTTATTTGGGGAGGTTATTGGCATTTAGGGCGTTTAAAAAATACATTGCCGGAGTCTCTAGAGGGAGTGAATCTTGTTGTTGAGGGATATGTTGATTCGATGGTGTCTCAAAAAGAGGATGGGCAGCGATTTTCATTTAGCCCGATAAGGTGGCGAAAGCCACAGGATGTCTTTTGGAATCAGGTAAACGTCGGAGAGTTTCCTAGTCGAGTTAATTTAGGTTGGTATGCCCCAAGATTATTTGGGTTTGCAAATCAGTCTATTAATGAAAATCAATTCAATAAGATCCCCAAAATCCTACCAGGGCAGATGTGGCAATTGCCAGTCAAGCTCCAGAAACCAAGAGGGCAATTAAATCCTCACGCATTTGATTTTGAGGCGTGGGCTTATATGAATAATTTTGGTGCCGTGGGTTATGTGGGAAACAAGGGTGAGGCAATTTTATTGCCTCAATCCAAATTTACATTTGAAATATGGATTGAATCTATTCGCGAGAATTTAAAAGTAAAAATTACAAAAGCTTTTCCTAATAAAGATCCATACCTTGGGGTGTTAATCGCTTTGGTTATTGGAGACCAAAGTGCTATTAATCAGGCAGATTGGAAAATATTTAATCGATCTGGAATAGGGCATCTTATTTCAATTTCTGGTCTACACATAACCATGCTGGCGGGCATTGGATTTTTTTTGGGAAGATTTTTTTGGGCACGTTTTGGTTCTCAATTGCTAATGCCTACGCAACTCGTGTCTTTTTTTGCTGGAGCTCTGGTTGCGTATTCATATACCTGGATAGCTGGTTTTCAAATTCCTGCACAGCGAACGACGATGATGCTTTTAATCTTTGGATGGTCGCTCTATCGAGGGCGCTTGATATCCCCATTTGATGTTTGGCTGTTAGCTTTATGGATGGTTTTAGTCATTAATCCTTTGGCTATTCTTATGCCAGGGTTTTGGTTGTCATTTGGGGCGGTGGCAATTATTTTGTATGGGATGCTTGAGTTAAATCAAGAATTTACCGATGTTGATAATTACTATTTGAGTCGTTTAAGAAAATCAATTCTATCGGCTGCAAGAGTTCAATTGGTCGTCACTGTTGGTTTGATTCCATTAACAGCATGGTGGTTCTCGAGCATATCGATAATCTCACCTATTGCTAATGCGATCGCTATTCCATTAATCAGCTTTGTGACGACGCCGTTCGCAATCCTCGGTGCATTTCTGCCAAGTTTTATTGGTAATTGGTTTTTGGAATTTGCGCATTTATCAGTTGAATTATTGATGTTCTTTTTAGAGCCTATGGCTCGATGGCAATGGGCGGTTATGGACGTTACGAAGCCAAGTTTTTGGCGCTTTCTTATTGCAATGGGGGGTGTTGTTTTAACGATCGCGCCTGGATCATTGCGCGCTTATATTAAATGGAGGTGTATTGGAGTAGTTTCTTTGTTTGCATTATTTATCCCAGCTTTTCCGAGTATTGGCTCAGGCGAATTCAGAGCGCTTGTTTGGGATATAGGCCAAGGTTCAGCAGTATTAGTTCAAACGAAAACAAAAGCATTGTTATTTGATAGTGGACCTGTTGGAGGTAAGTCGAATGATCCGGGTGAGCGGATTTTGCTACCTTATTTAAAGGCGGAAGGAATTAATCGGCTGGATGTGTTAGCGATTAGTCATAAAGATTCGGATCATATTGGCGGAGCTCGAAGTTTATTGGCAGGTGTGGATATTAGTCAGGTTATTGGCTCGATTCCTAGAAAGCATTTTATTTATCAAATTTTTGATCAGTCCTCCATTCCTATGAGGCCTTGCAGAGCAGGAGATCAGTGGAGTTGGGATGGGGTTAAGTTTGAAGTATTTCACCCAGCTTCTTATGCAAGTTTTGATGAAGGTTTTCATCATGGCAAGGCGAATGAAATAAGTTGTGTCATTCGTGTTTCAAATGATTCACATGCTTTGTGGCTAACAGGTGATGTGGAACGCGAAGGTGAAGCGGCGATTGTTATGCGATTAAGGCGTTCAAAAGAGGCGGGAACTATCAAAAACGTCTTAATGGCCCCGCATCATGGAAGCAATACCTCTTCATCCCTCGATTTTTTGAATCAAATAAGTCCGGATTGGGCATTTTCTCAATCAGGACACAAAAACCGCTACGGACATCCGCATCCTAAGGTCGTTTCAAGATATGAAACGAGGGGCGTTAGCCTTTTAGATACAAGCAAAACAGGGGCTCAGGAATGGAATTTTGCTCATGATGGTTTAAAAATTGAACTTTATCGTGAAGGAAAACGGAAAATTTGGCATCGATAATGTATATAATCGAGTATTACCAACTGAGTACTTTCGATGACCAAATTTGTCTTCGTTACCGGTGGTGTAGTTTCTTCCCTAGGGAAAGGAATTGCAGCCGCCTCGTTGGCCGCGATTCTAGAATCCCGCGGCCTAAAAGTCACCCTCCTAAAATTAGATCCTTATATTAACGTTGACCCTGGAACAATGAGTCCGTTTCAGCATGGAGAGGTGTTTGTTACAGAAGATGGCGCAGAAACTGATCTTGATTTGGGTCATTATGAGCGTTTCGTCTCCGCCAAGATGCGTAAGAGTAATAACTTTACGACCGGCCAAATTTACGAATCGGTTATTCGTAAAGAGCGACGTGGTGAATATCTTGGTAAGACGGTGCAAGTTATTCCGCACATTACTAATGAAATTCAAGCATTTGTTGATCGCGGCGCCAAAGCGAGTCATGACGGAAAAGCAGATGTTGCCATCTGTGAGATTGGTGGGACTGTGGGGGATATTGAGTCATTGCCATTCTTGGAGGCTGCGCGTCAAATGAATTTGCGTTTGCCACGTGGTGATACTGCCTTTATCCATTTAACCTTGGTGCCATTTATTGCCAGTGCTGGTGAGCTAAAAACAAAGCCAACACAACATTCGGTTCAAAAATTGCGTGAAATCGGTATTTTGCCTACTGCATTGCTATGCCGTGCAGATCGTCCGATTCCGGATGATGAACGTGCCAAGATTTCTTTGTTTGCAAACGTCCGTGAAGAGGCTGTTATTTCCGTTTGGGATGCTGACTCAATTTACAAAATTCCGCAGATGTTGCATGAACAAGGCTTAGATGAGTTAATTTGTAAAGAGCTAAACCTACAAGCGAAGCCTGCTGATCTATCCGTATGGAGTAACTTGGTTCATACGATGGAAAATCCACTGCATCATGTCACGATTGGCATGGTTGGCAAGTATGTCGATTTGACCGAATCTTATAAGTCATTAATTGAAGCCTTGCGTCATGCGGGTATTCACAATAAGACGCGCGTTGATATACGTTATATCGACTCAGAATTATTAGAGCATGGTGATGTTTCTAATTTGCAAGGTCTTGATGCCATCCTAGTACCAGGAGGCTTTGGTAAGCGCGGGACTGAAGGTAAGATTGCTGCGATTAAACATGCCCGTGAAAATAAGATTCCTTATCTAGGCATTTGTTTGGGTATGCAATTAGGTGTTATTGAGTTTGCAAGACATGTTGCGAATATTAAGAATGCCAACAGTACAGAATTTGATCCGAAAGTAGAAAATCCAGTTGTCGCATTGATTACTGAGTGGAAAAATCGCGATGGCGCAGTTGAGACACGAAGCGATGATTCTGATTTGGGCGGCACAATGCGCTTAGGTTCACAGCGTTGCCCAGTAAAACCTAATACATTAGCTCACAAAATTTACGGTGCCGAAGTTAATGAGCGTCATCGTCACCGTTATGAGGTGAATAATGATTACGTTGAGCAATTGGAAAAGGCTGGGTTAATTATTTCTGCTAGAACGCCGACTGAAGATTTGCCGGAAATGATGGAGTTGCCTCAAACTGTTCATCCGTGGTTCTTTGGCGTTCAGTTCCACCCAGAGTTCACTTCAACTCCGCGTGATGGTCATCCGTTGTTTAGCTCGTTTATTCAAGCGGCATTGGGGCATCAAGGGGTTGGAAATAAAAAGGCGGCAACAGCATGAAGTTGTGCGGATTTCCGGTAGGTCTAGACCAACCATTTTTTTTGATTGCTGGACCTTGTGTCATTGAGTCTGAACAAATGGCGCTTGATACTGCTGGTGCTCTCAAAGAAATGACGTCTGCTTTATCGATCCCCTTTATTTATAAATCGTCATTTGATAAAGCAAATCGGTCATCAGGATCCACCTTTCGAGGCCCTGGCATTGATAAAGGTCTGGAGATTCTTGCTAAGGTTAAAAAAGAATTAGCGGTGCCTGTGTTGACCGATATTCATGAGATTGATCAAGTAAAGCAAATTTCAGCGGTAGTGGATGTTTTGCAAACTCCCGCGTTCCTGTGTCGACAAACTGATTTTATTCGTGCAGTTGCCCAAAGTGGCTTGCCTGTGAATATCAAGAAGGGGCAGTTTTTAGCTCCTCATGACATGAAGAACGTTATTGATAAGGCAAGAGCGGCAGCCAAAGAAGTTGGATTGCCTGAAGATAACTTCATGGCGTGTGAGCGTGGTGTCTCCTTTGGTTACAACAATTTAGTTTCTGACATGCGTAGCCTAGCAATCATGAGAGAAACCAATGCGCCTGTTGTCTTTGATGCAACTCACTCAGTGCAATTGCCAGGTGGTCAAGGAAGTAGTAGTGGCGGACAGCGCGAGTTTGTCCCCGTTCTTGCACGTGCTGCTATTGCGGTGGGGGTGTCTGGATTATTTATGGAAACTCATCCAGATCCATCTAAAGCAATGTCGGATGGTCCTAATGCGGTCCCACTTGGAAAAATGCGAGATTTATTAACATCCTTAAAAGACATTGATTCCATTGTGAAGCGTGCTGGTAATTTTTTAGAAAACGACTTTAGTTGCTGAGCTAACTAAGGTTATTTGGGTAATGAATTATTTATTTTTGAGAGAGAAGTATGAGCGCAATTGTTGACATTATTGGACGTGAAATCCTTGATTCTCGTGGCAATCCAACTGTGGAATGTGACGTATTGTTAGAGTCTGGTGTGATGGGTCGTGCAGCGGTTCCATCAGGAGCATCTACGGGTTCAAGAGAGGCGATTGAGTTACGTGATGGAGATAAATCACGTTATCTTGGTAAAGGTGTATTAAAAGCAGTCGAGAACATCAATACGGAAATTGCTGAAGCAGTTATGGGCTTGGATGCAAGCGAGCAAGCTTTCTTAGATCGCACGTTGATTGATCTTGATGGAACTGAAAACAAAGCACGTTTAGGTGCTAATGCAACCCTTGCCGTATCGATGGCGGTGGCACGTGCAGCAGCAGAAGAGGCTGGTTTGCCTTTGTACCGTTATTTTGGTGGTTCAGGTGCTATGCAAATGCCAGTGCCAATGATGAATATCGTCAATGGTGGTGCGCACGCGAACAACAGTTTAGATATTCAAGAGTTCATGGTTATGCCTGTTGGTATGCCAAGTTTCAGAGAAGCATTGCGTTGTGGGGCAGAAATTTTCCATGCGCTCAAGAAAATTATTAGCGATCAAAATATGCCAACTTCTGTAGGTGATGAAGGTGGTTTTGCTCCGAACTTTAAGAGCAATGAAGATTGTTTAAATCATGTGTTACAGGCGATTGAAAAAGCAGGTTATCGTCCTGGCGAAGATGTTTTATTGGCGCTTGACTGCGCAGCAAGCGAATTCTACAAAGATGGCAAATACCACTTGTCAGGTGAAGGTTTACAACTTAGCTCAACTGAATTCTCAGATTACTTAGCCAATTTGGCGGATAAATTTCCAATCGTCTCGATTGAGGATGGTATGCATGAGGGAGATTGGGCGGGTTGGGCTGATTTAACTGCCAAGCTTGGTAAGAAGATTCAATTGGTTGGTGATGACTTGTTTGTAACAAATACTAAGATCTTAAAAGAGGGGATTGATAAAGGTATTGCAAATTCAATCTTGATTAAGATTAATCAAATTGGTACTCTGACCGAAACCTTTGCTGCAATTGAAATGGCTAAACGTGCCAATTACACAGCTGTAATTTCGCATCGTTCAGGCGAGACTGAAGATAGTACGATTGCGGATATTGCGGTTGGGACTAATGCGGGTCAAATTAAAACGGGTTCATTGTCTCGTTCAGATCGTATTGCTAAATACAATCAATTGATTCGTATTGAAGAAGATTTGGGTGATGTTGCAAGTTACCCGGGTAAATCAACTTTTTATAACTTACGTTAAGCAATTATGTCTACGCGGATCATCGTCTACGGTCTGCTGATTTTATTGGCTGCCATTCAGTATCCCCTTTGGTTGGGCAAAGGGGGCTGGTTGCATGTCTATGAAATGGATAAATTGGTAAAAACTCAAGAAGAGAAAAATCGCCAGCTTGAGTTAAGAAACAATAAGCTAGCCGGTGATGTGCAGGATTTAAAAGATGGCACTCGTGCTATCGAAGAGCGGGCACGTATAGAGCACGGCATGGTTAAAGAAAATGAAATTCTGATTCAGGTTCTAAAAGACGGTGTTGAAAAGCCATCCGCAAAAAATTCTAAGGAAGCACCGGCGGCAGATGCTGTAGCGACGGACAAGGCATCTGAAAAATCAGCAGCCAAAAAGCCAGAAAAAATCACTCACTAAAACTTAGTGTTTTCCTTCTGCGGGGCGAAGTCCCTCATTGGCATTATTGGCTTTGAATAATTGGGCGCAATCTACGGGATCAAAGTGGTAGTGTTGACCGCAAAAATCACATTCGGTCTCAACCTTACCTTGCTCAGCCAAGATGCTTTCCACTTCTTCGATGCCGAGCATTAGTAGCATGTTGCCAACGCGTTTACGAGAGCATTGGCAATCAAAAGCTACGGAACGTAGTGGAAAGCTTCGAACGCCTTGCCATTCGGATTCTTCTTGGAAGAGTCTACGCATCATGGTTTCAGGTGAGGTGCTTAAAAGTTCGTCATTGGAGGTGGTATTCGCTAACATTTGAAGTCGATTCCAATCATCCACAAGATCTTCTTCAGATTTTGAATCATCAACGAGTTTGCCACCCACTTTTGGTAGACGTTGTAACAAAATGCCAGCGCAGTATTCAGAATTGCTAGCTAGCCATATGTGAGTCTGTAATTGCTCCGAGTTTCTCATGTAAACCATAATCGCTTGAGCAATCGTTTCAATGGGTTTATCGCCATCAATTAAAGGAACAATGCCTTGGTAGGCTTGTTGACCTTCTTGCTGTTTTGATGGGTCTAAAGTAATGACTAGCATTCCCTTGCCATCTGGATTGATGAGGTCCGACAGGCTGGCATTTGAAGGAATGTTATTAGTATCGATGTTGGGGTTGAGTTTAATTGTGGCGCGGACTTTAAGATCAGCAGTGCATTCCACGACGAGTAAACGAACCGGACCGGTTCCTTGGGCTTGCAAAATAAGCGTGCCATCAAATTTTAGGGTGGCACTCAATAAAGCCCCAGCTGCAACCATTTCACCCAAGTGGCGATTGATGACCTCAGGATATTGGCGGCGCTCTTGAATTGTTTTCCAGGCTTTGTTTAGGCGCACAATTTCCCCGCGAACTAGAGAGGCTTCAAACATGAAGGTTTGAAGGCAGTCGGTGTCGAATGAAGGGGGAAGTGGATGAGAAGGCATATTGGTTGGCAAAAAGAATATTTTTGAGTAATGCGTTATTGTATTGGCACATGACTAAAAATGCCGATTTCGCGCACAAGCGACCGTTCTTAACCGCTATGGCTCTCGCCTTAGGTGGGGCAATTTCACTTGGATTGGCGCGCTTTTCTTATGGCTTATTTTTGCCTTTGATGAGAGAAGATTTATCGTGGACATATTTAATTGCAGGGACGATGAATACCGCTAATGCAGGCGGATATTTGGTCGGGGCACTGATTGCACCCTGGTGCTTTAAGAAACAGGGGGTTTCTAAGGTTTTCATTACGGCATCGTTAATAACTTGTTTATTGATCGGACTTTCAGGTAACTTTGTTGATACGACCACTTTATTTGCACTGCGTTTCATGGCTGGTATGACGAGTGCCTTGGTATTTGTCGGTGGTGGTGTTTTGGCAGCGCAATTAGGTAGTTTGCATGTTAATAAATCTGGATTCTTATTGGGTATTTACTACGGAGGAACTGGATTTGGAATCATTCTTTCTAGCGTTTTAGTCCCTTTAATGGTGAGTTTGGCAGAAAGTCTTTCTATGCCGCATCCTTGGCAACCTGGGTGGTGGGCAATTGCACTATCTGGATTTATGTTGATTGGCTTAATGGTCAAGCCAACCTTATCTGTACCTGCATCACCGCCAAGACCTCCTGCAAGTGGCTCAACTCCTGTGAAGAGTTATGTCTATGTTGTATTTGGCTACGCTTGTTTCGGTATGGGCTATATAGGCTATATGACCTTTGTCATTGCCTTGCTAAAGCAGATGGGTATTACTGGGGTTGCGCTCAATACTTTTTATGGAGTCCTAGGGCTATGCGTCATTCTGAGTTCAAGGTTGTGGGCATCGATGTTTGATAAATACAAGGGCGGACAATCGATGGCAATCTTGAATACTCTGTTGGGGATTGCCTGTTTTATTCCTGCAGGAATAGCAATGTATGGTGAGGCTACTTTAACGGCTTGGTCTATTGCCGCGGTGTATGTGTCCGGCATCATCTTTGGGGGATGTTTCCTATCCGCCGTTGCCTCTACAACTGTATTTGTGAAACATAATATGCCGCAAATACAGTGGGTGGCTGGGATTACAGTGTTCACGAGTATTTTTGCATTTGGGCAGATATTAGGCCCCATTTTGGTCGGTTGGATATCGGATGGGGCGGGTGGTTTAGCTAGAGGGCTATTTATTTCTGGAGTGATTTTGCTTATTGGGGCGATCTCCGCCTCCAGGCAGAAACCATTGGCATTTGCAGCATAATCTGAACGACTTATTCGAGCGTGGGATAATTAAGTATGTCTACACGAATTCGAACCCGATTTGCGCCCAGTCCAACTGGCTTTATTCATTTAGGTAACTTACGTAGTGCCTTGTACCCATGGGCATTTGCTCGTGCGAAGCAGGGTGACTTTATTTTGCGAATAGAAGATACCGATCAAGAACGTTCCACCCAAGAAGCCGTTGATGTCATCATTGAAGGAATGAGCTGGCTCGGCTTAGACATTGATGAGGGGCCGTTCTATCAAATGCAGCGGATGGATCGATACCGTGAAGTAATTCAGCAAATGTTAGCGAATGGTTTGGCTTATCACTGTTATATGAGTGAAGAAGAATTAAATGCGTTGCGTGATGCTCAAATGGCTAATAAAGAGAAGCCACGCTATAACGGGGCATGGCGTCCTGAGCCGGGTAAACAATTGCCTGCAATCCCAGAAGGTGTAAAACCGGTAATTCGCTTTAAGAATCCAATTGGTGGAAGTGTTGCTTGGCAGGATGCGGTTAAAGGATTAATAGAAATCAGTAACGATGAGTTAGATGATTTGGTGATTGCACGACCTGATGGCACCCCAACATATAACTTCTGCGTTGTGGTTGATGATTTAGATATGAAGATTACCCATGTCATTCGCGGTGATGATCATGTCAACAATACGCCACGTCAAATCAATATTTTGAGAGCCTTGGGTGGCGAGCCACCCGTATATGCCCATTTACCTACGGTACTCAATGAGCAGGGTGAAAAGATGAGTAAGCGTAATGGCGCGATGAGTGTGCGCGATTATCAAAAGGCAGGTTATATGCCCGAAGCGATTCTCAATTATTTAGCAAGACTTGGTTGGGCGCATGGAGATGCAGAGATTTTTTCAAAAGAGCAATTTGTTTCATGGTTTGATTTGGATCATTTAGGAAAATCACCTGCGCAACATAATCCAGAAAAATTAACCTGGTTGAATCATCATTACATTCAAAATGCGGACAGTGCCTATTTGGCTGGATTAGTTAAGCCATTTGCGCAAAATGAAGGCATAGAATTTGATGGTAATGACGTTAAAGGTGGGCCAAGTTTTGAAGCGGTGGTTGATCTCTTAAAAGATCGCGCCAATACCTTAATTGAAATTGCACAAGGAGCTCGCTTGTTTTATGCAAGCGCGCCATCGAAGGAAGAGTTGGCTGGTGAGCAATATCAAAAACTAGTTACTCCAGAAATTAAGCCGGTCATTGCGGAATTTATTTTAAAGAGGTTTTAGCGAAACATGGTTTAAAAATGCCGGCCTTAGCAATGCCGGTTCGTTTTTTAATGTTTGCCACCACGCAAACGCCAGCAATTGATGCTGTCCTTGCAATTATGGGTAAAGACGAGGTAATTAGGCGCCTAAACGCAGGGCTTGCATAAAACCCTAAAAATAAGCTAGAATAGCGGATTGTTTGATAGCTTATTAAAAGGGGCTATAGCTCAGCTGGGAG
>CAYFKO010000009.1:0-1265 GCA_964343765.1 uncultured Polynucleobacter sp.
ACCTTTTTGTCGATTAATAAAACGAACTTCGGGGCGCGCTAAATCCTGAATTTTTTTAATCTTAAGGGGATTACCTTTTGCAATCATCAACCCCTGATTTCTGCGCATTACCGGAATCGCAATAAAGTTTTCTTTTTGTAAGCGATGCATTACAAGGTCTGTGCTGTCACCATCAGGCACATGAAAGCCTGCCAAATCGCAAGACCCTCGCATAATCCCATCAATTGCCTGATTTGAACCCATCGTTCGCACCTCAACAAACTCAATCTCTTCTAAAATCTCTTCCAAGAGAGGGTCGTTACTAGCGTACATCTTCCAGGTTTGCTTTGAGTGCCCAAGACTCTGTATGCCCTGAGTGATTTGCTTTTCAATTTGATGTGATATTTCCAAGACTGAGTTATCACACGATTGGATCAATGTAATCAACTGCCTCGCCTCGTGAGTCAGTGTTGATCCATGCCCCTTGACCGTGTTTACCAGTTTTCGACCAATAATTTTTTCGGCATCCCTGACACGATTCCAAATGCTTCGATAAGACAGATTCATTGACTCAGTTGATTTTGCAAGACTACTACCCTCTTCAATCGCTATTAACAATTGAACAAGATCTCTTAAATCGATGTTGACGTCCACATTGCCATTTTTTGAAATGGAAAGATGCGGTAGAACGTTAATCTGTATTTGCATTGAATTGCATATTGAATGTGCAAAGTAAATAGTAAATCATTACACTATCAGTGTCAAAGGAGTCATCATGAAAAAATACTTAGTAAAAATCGCTCTTCTATTAGCTATCTGTTCGGCAGCATTTAATACGCTCGCTCAAAAATCGATTGTGGTTTCTTCAACGACCTCAACCGAGCAGTCAGGTTTGTTTAATTTTCTACTCCCAGCGTTTGAGAAGAAATTCGGCATCCAAGTCAAAGTTGTGGCAGTTGGTACCGGACAAGCACTTGATATCGGCCGACGCGGTGATGCGGATGTTGTCTTTGTTCACGACAAGACTGCTGAAGAAAAATTTATTACTGAAGGCGCAGGCGTTAAACGCTTTGAAGTAATGTATAACGATTTTGTTCTCATTGGCCCCAAAAGTGATCCTGCAAAAATAGGCAAATCAAAAGATATTGTTCAGGCACTTAAAAAAATTCAGGCGCAAAGGGCTGATTTTGTTTCTAGAGGTGATCGCAGC
This sequence comes from uncultured Polynucleobacter sp., assembly GCA_964343765.1. Lineage (GTDB taxonomy): Bacteria > Pseudomonadota > Gammaproteobacteria > Burkholderiales > Burkholderiaceae > Polynucleobacter. The sequence goes on from CAYFKO010000009.1 coordinate 1,190, forward strand.
GGCACTCATGCAGCAGAACTACGCTTTTGGAAGGATGCCGGTATTGATGTTTCTACGAACAAAGAATCATGGTACA
>CAYFKO010000009.1:1275-26001 GCA_964343765.1 uncultured Polynucleobacter sp.
TGGCATGGGCCCTGCTCTTAACACCGCATCCGCTATGAATGCTTACATCCTTGCCGATCGTGGCACTTGGATCTCATTCAAGAATCGTGGCGATTTGGATATTCTCGTGGAGGGTGATCCAAAACTCTTTAATCAGTATGGCGTAATTCTAGTTAACCCAGAAAAACATCCTCAAGTTAAAAAAGCAGAAGGACAACAATTCATCGATTGGCTGATCTCTGCTGATGGTCAAAAAACGATTGCCTCCTACAAGTTAGAGGGTCAACAATTATTTTTTCCAAACGCAAAAAAATAATTAACAAATGACTGCAGCACTCGCCCAAGCCTGGCAACTTCTACTTAGCTTTAATAAAGATACATGGGATATCGTTTGGCTATCCCTCTCTATTAGCTTATCTGCTCTGGCTATCGGCACTGTCATCGGCGTACCGATTGGAGCTCTTATCGCAATCAAGGAATTCTCAGGGAAGCGCTTGGTCATTACGGTGTTGAATAGCCTCATGGGCGTTCCAACCGTCATTGTTGGGGTCATCATCTACCTCTTGCTTTCGCGTTCAGGCCCCCTAGGTGAGCTCGGACTTTTATTTACGCCAAAAGCAATCGTTATTGCTCAGGTCTTCTTAACTACTCCCGTCATTGCAGCACTCTCTAGGCAAATCCTTGAAGATAACTGGGATATTCATTCGACCAGCTTTAAAGCATTACGCTTAAAAACTTCCGAGTGCGTTAAGTGGCTTTTATGGGATTCAAGATTCTCATTAAGCATCGTCATTATTACGGGCTTTGCACGCGCCATCTCAGAAGTTGGCGCCGTCATGATTGTTGGTGGAAACATCAATCACTCCACTAGAACCATGACAACTGCGATTGCATTAGAAACTAGCAAAGGGGACCTACCCCTCGCTCTCGCTCTCGGCATTGCATTACTTGGCGTTGTCTTATTTATTAATATTTTCAGTAGCTCGTTAAAGTACTGGTCTCAGCGACGTTATGGTGCTTGATATGACTCAAATCACATTTAAGAACCTAAAAGTAAGGGCTGATCAGCGAATCATCATTGATATCCCTGAGGCCATCATCAATCTCAGCAATGGAATCACGGCACTGATTGGGCCGAATGGCTCAGGCAAAACGACCCTTTTAAAACTCATTCACCAATTGATTGAACCGACGGATGGCCACTTATCCATTGATGTAGAAACAGCGTTAGTTTTTCATGACACCCCACTCATTAAAGCAAGTGTTCGCACTAATTTAACCTTACTACAAGGCAGCCACCCAGAGATTACTGAGAGTGCCATTGATCAAGTTTTAGAGCAATTTGGCCTCGCTGATTTTAGAAGTCGTGTCGCTACTAAATTATCGGCTGGCGAAAAACAAAAACTGTGCATTGCACGCGCGAAACTTTTAAATGCCCCACTCATTTTATTAGACGAGCCAACTGCCAACTTAGACCCTAATGCTACCGAGCAAATTGAAGATCTAATTGCCACCATGTCCTCATCTGGCACTAAATTTATTATTGCTACCCATGATCTTGGCTTCGTTCGACGTATCGCCAATCAAGTAGTGATGATGTCTAACGGAACGATTTTAGAAAACACATCTGCAAATCACTTCTTTTCAGGCTCGATTCACCCGAGTGCCAATCATTTTATTAAACGCCAATTGGGTATTAATCCATCGGCAACTTAATATCCGCTTGTGGCTTGCCTAGTGTAATGACGCCAATTGCCAAAGCTGTTCCCGATAAAACAACAAGAGCGCCAAGCAGCATACGAAGGGTTACCTCTTCACCCAAAAATAGCTCACCCCACAACATACTAAATACAGGGACTAAAAAGGTCACGGCAATGGCAATCGTTGCACCTGCACGCTCCACCAAATTAAAAAACAGCATGTAGGCAATAGCTGTCGAGAAAATGCCCAAACCAATAATGCCGATTAAGGCTTTCATGGGAAGTGGGTATTCGGGCAGTGCAAATGAAGCTGGATACATTAAAAGAATTGCCGCTATTAAGGTACTCCAAAACGTAATGGTTAATGGCGGCAAGTCCGTAGCATAGCGTTTTAGATAATTCGAGCAAACGCCATAAGAAAGCGTACCAGCCATTGCAGCAATCACCGCCAATCCAACGCCATCGCCATCAAAGCCAGCTTTACCCCACATTAAAAAGACCACGCCAAGAAATCCAATCACCAAACCCAAGATTCGACTAAAGCCTAGTTTTTCTTTAAACCAGAGCGAGGCAATGATGGCAGTCCATATCGGAGAAGTTGCATTTAGCACCGAACCAGTTCCAGCATTAATAAACTGTATGGCATAAGCAATCACTAAGAATGGCAGTACGGAATTAAAAATAGCGATAAATAGAAGTTTTTTCCACACTCTTCGATTGAGTTGCAAGTATTGCCGCCATTTAGGCACCAATAACAATAAACACCCCATAAAACTTGCAGCAATCAGTAATCGAAATTCCACAATGGCGACGGGATGAAGAATACCCACGCACAGACGCATGAATAAATAAGAGCCACCCCATAGGGAGCTCAATAGAATAAAAATGGCCAAATCCTTTGATTTCACAGGATTATTATCATATAAACAGTGCCCATACGCTTACCATGCCTAATCACCTAAGCTATTTACTCTTAAAATAAGTCTATGAAAAACGAGAACCCCACCACCTTTAAGCGCGAAGATTATCGCCCCCCTGCGTTTGCCCTTGACCAAGTTTTATTGGACATTGAACTTGTCCCCTCAAAAACGATTGTCAAATCAAAATTAAGTTTTCGCAAACTTTACGAAGCACCACTTCGACTTAAAGGTGAAAGTCTCGAACTATTAGAACTAAAAATTAATGGTCAAGAGTTTAGAGAATTTGAACTAGGTTCAGATGAACTTATTCTCAAAAATGTTCCCGATCAATTTGATCTTGAAATCACTTGCGCCAACCACCCTGAACAAAATACAAGCCTCATGGGCCTGTATGTATCACGTGGCAATTTTTTCACTCAATGTGAAGCAGAAGGTTTCCGAAAAATTACTTTTTTTCTAGATCAACCTGATGTTCTTAGTAAATACACTGTCACTCTACGTGCAAAGAAAGAAGACTGCCCCGTCCTCTTAGCAAATGGCAATCTAATTGCAAGTAATGATTTACCCAATGGATGGCATAGCGCCACTTGGGAAGATCCATTTCCAAAACCAAGCTATTTGTTTGCCTTAGTAGCTGGGAAACTTAGCAAAATTGAACAAACCATCCAAAGCCAATCAGGCAAGGAAAAATTACTTCAAGTGTGGGTAGAGGAATCTGATTTAGGAAAAGCCCAGCATGCGATGGACTCACTTATTAACTCAATTCGTTGGGACGAGACTCGTTTTGGCCTAGAACTCGATTTAGAGCGCTTCATGATAGTTGCGGTTAGCGACTTCAATATGGGTGCAATGGAAAACAAAGGCTTAAACATTTTCAATACTAAATATGTTCTAGCAGATGCCCAGTCCGCCACCGACATTGATTTTGCCAATATTGAAAGCGTAGTTGGCCACGAATATTTCCACAATTGGACAGGTAATCGCGTCACTTGTCGAGATTGGTTCCAACTTTCGCTTAAAGAAGGCTTAACCGTTTTTAGAGATCAAGAGTTTTCCGCTGATCTTATGGGCTCGGAATCTGGTAAAGCAGTCAAACGAATTGAAGACGTTCGCGTACTTCGTCAACTTCAATTTCCTGAAGATGCAGGCCCAATGGCTCACCCTATCCGACCAGATAGCTACCAAGAAATTAATAACTTCTATACAGTCACCGTCTACGAAAAAGGTGCTGAGGTTGTTCGCATGCAGCAAACCCTTCTCGGAAGAGATGGCTTTCGTAAAGGAATGGATTTGTACTTTAAGCGGCATGACGGACAAGCTGTTACCTGCGATGATTTTGTGGCCGCAATGGCAGATGCTAATGGAGTGGATTTATCACAATTTAAACGTTGGTATAGTCAAGCTGGAACTCCTCATGTTAGCGTTAATGAACATTACGATGCAGCAAACAAAACATACCACCTAACGCTATCGCAATCATGCTCAGCCAGCCCTGGTCAAAAACACAAAGAAGCTTTCCATATCCCCCTCAGAACTAAACTTCTAGGAATAAACGGCTCGACAGAGACATTAATTGAACTCAAAGATTCGTCCCAAGATTTTGTATTTGAAAATATTGAGAGAAAACCGATTCTATCGATCAATCGAAATTTTTCAGCTCCGATTATTCTTGATTTTGAACAATCAGCAGAAGAACTACTTTTCCAATTTGCGAATGACGATGACCCATTTAACCGCTGGGAAGCTGGTCAAAAATTAGCTCAAGACTTTATATTAAATGGCAAAACACCAACTACTGAGTTAATAACAGCTTGGGATGCCTGCCTAAATGATTCATCTCTTGATCCAGCATTTAAAGAACTTGCTCTAACACTACCGGCAGAAGCCTATCTCCACGAACAAGTAGCTATTGTTGATCCGCAAGAAATTCACAACAATCGCAGAGCCTTCAGAAAAGCCATGGCTCTTGAATTGAAAAATTCATGGGCTGCAGCCTATCAGAATAATCAAACCCCTGGGGCTTACAAGCCAGATCCCCAAAGCGCAGGACGACGTGGTTTAAAAAATCTAGCACTTCAAATGTTACTAGAAACCAACGATCAGAAATGGCATGACATTGCTTATCAACAATTCAAACAATGCAACAACATGACTGATCGATTCGCTGCATTATCGAGCTTGGTTAACCACAGCTCAGATTTTGCTCCTGAATGCCTTAATAACTTCTTTGAACGTTATGCCAATGATGATTTAGCACTCGACAAATGGTTTTCTTTACAAGCCACACGTCAGTCTGACGACAAAAATCCCGTCATTCAGGATGTTATTAAACTTCGTCAGCATCCCTCTTTCAAACTCCAAAACCCTAATCGAGCCAGAAGCCTCATTCATGCTTTCTGTTTGAGTAATCTTGCTAATTTCCATAACCCAGATGGAAGTGGGTACGAATTTTGGGCCAATGAAGTTATCGCCTTAAATGTAATCAATCCTCAAGTGGCCGCAAGACTAGCTAGAGGCCTTGATCGCTGGAAAAAATTCAGCCCTAAATACCAACAACTCATGGAAAATGCTCTCAAACGCGTATCTGCCGAAGAGAAATTATCGCCAGACGTTAGAGAAGTTATTTCAAAGGCTTTAGCTTAGTTCTTACGAGTATTGATACACTACTACCATGAATAATCAAAACGAAACCCCTTTTGATCAAAATGTGACCTTCTCTCGATTTTTGATTGAGGCCCATCGTGACAAAAACCCTCTCCCTACTGATCTTCGATTCCTGCTCGAAGTAGTTGCTAGGGCCTGCAAATCCATCAGCAATGCAGTAAATCAAGGTGCATTGGGAGGAATTTTAGGCTCTGCTGGCAGTGGAAATGTTCAAGGTGAAACGCAACAGAAGCTCGACATCATCGCTAATGACATACTGCTAGAAGCGAATGAATGGGGCGGTCATCTCGCCGCCATGGCTTCCGAAGAAATGGAAACCATTCATGAAATTCCCAATCGCTACCCTCAAGGCGAATACCTTCTCTTATTTGACCCATTAGATGGATCATCCAATATTGATGTAAACGTCTCTATCGGGACTATTTTTTCAGTATTAAAAAAACCTAGTAATGGCAATGTGTCCGAAGCCGACTTCTTACAAGCTGGTACCCAACAAGTTGCTGCTGGATATGCCCTATACGGGCCTCAAACTATTCTTGTATTAACCACAGGCAATGGCGTGAATATGTTCACTTTGGATCGCCATCAAGGATCCTTCATCCTTACCCGTAGCAATGTTCAAATCCCACAAGACACCAAAGAATTCGCCATCAATATGTCGAACATGCGTCATTGGGCCGAGCCAATTAAAAAATATGTGGATGAATGCTTAATTGGATCCGAAGGCCCGCGTCAAAAAGATTTCAATATGCGCTGGATTGCCTCGATGGTGGCTGATGTACATCGCATACTTACCCGTGGTGGTGTATTTATGTACCCTTGGGATAAACGCGACCCTGACAAACCAGGAAAATTACGCTTAATGTACGAAGCTAATCCTATGAGTTTCCTAGTTGAGCAGGCTGGCGGCGCATCTATTAATGGCAAAGACCGCATTATGACGATTCAACCAAGCAAACTACATGAGCGCGTTTCTGTAATACTCGGCTCCAAAAACGAAGTTGATCGTATTCAAAAATACCACCAGGCTTAATGCTGGTGGTATTTTTTCTATCAAATCAAACAGTAATTTTTACCTTGCGATAAGGCTGTTGCCTGACACGTTAGCGACCCTTTGTAGATGCTCAATCCATTTTTCAAATGGATATTATCTTCAATAGACTGCTCTAACCCTTTTTGAGCCAACTCGCAAACATACGGAAATGTCGCATTCGTCAATCCAATCGTCGATGTTTTAGGGACAGCTCCAGGCATATTCGCAACACAATAATGTGTCACACCCTCTTCGACATATATTGGATCGTCATGCGTTGTGGGACGAGATGTCTCAAAACAACCTCCTTGATCAATTGCCACGTCCACAAAAACTGAACCAGGCTTTAGAAGATTTAAATGCTGCTTCTGAATCAATTTTGGCGCAGATGCTCCGGGAATTAATACTCCGCCCACGACCACATCAGCTTCGCGCAGCAACCCTTCAATAACCATTGGCTCAGAGAACCTTGTCTGAATGCGATTTCCATAAATCCCATCTAACTCTCTTAATCGATGTAAGTTTTTATCAACAATCGTCACATTAGCTCCCATGCCAACTGCAATCTGTAGAGCATTACTCCCAACCACACCCGCACCCAAGATCACCACATTCGCTGGAGATACTCCTGGAACACCGCCTAACAACATACCAGGACCTCCGTGTCTTTTCTGAAGGTAGGTGGCCGCAGCTTGTATAGCTAGCCGCCCCGCAACCTCACTCATTGGAGCTAATAGTGGCAAACCGCCCAATGATGAAGTGACGGTTTCGTAAGCAATCGCAATGGCATTTGAAGCCAACAGGGCATTTGTTTGCTCAATATCAGGTGCCAAATGCAAATACGTGAATAACAGTTGGCCATCTTTTAAGAGCTTAATTTCGGATGCTTGCGGCTCTTTAACTTTAACAATCATGTCAGATTCACCAAATACAGAAGATGCATCTGGGAGCACTTGCGCGCCCATCGCAAAATACTCTTCATCTAAATAACCAATTGCAGATCCCGCATTAGACTCAACATAAACCTGATGCCCCATTTGAACTAATGAATGAACATTAGATGGGGTTAATCCAACTCGATATTCTTGATTCTTTATTTCCTTTGGTACACCAATAATCATTTGTTCTCTCCTTTGAAATTTGAACGACGATGCAATCCACACAAGTAATAGAAAATAGTCAGCACAATCAATATCGGCGGCCCAAAGTAAAGTGCCACACGCGTTTCCTCACTAAAACCCATCAATACAATGACCACTCCAATGAAAATCAGGGCTAGCCAAGAGGCATATGGCCAAAATAGGCTCGTGTAAGTCAACGCTTTAATTTCATTGGGCGATAAAGTTTTTCTAAACTTGAGTTGCGTCACTAGAATGGCTACCCAAACTAATAAGCCTATTAAAGTTACCGCTGCGGTGGCCCACTGAAAGGCTTTCTCAGGGACAAAATAATTGAGCAATATGCCAACCATTGGAACAGCGACTGTAAAAATTACTGCATTAGATGGAACACCACTTGGCGATAACTTACTCATTCGGTTTGGTGCATAACCATTCTGAGCCAAGCCATACATCAATCGACCACCGCTAAAAATTCCTGCATTACAAGAAGATAATGCGGCCGTAATCACTACAAAATTAATAATGCCCGCTGCCTCTCGAAGCCCAATGCGCTCGAACATTGCTACGAATGGACTACCTTGATTACCAACTTCATTCCAAGGGAAGATTGCCAAAATCACAAAAAGCGCACCACCATAAAAAATCAAAATTCGCCAGGCTAATGAATCTATTGCCATTGGAATGGTTTTCTTAGGCTCTTCAGCCTCGCCAGCTGACAAACCAATCATCTCAATCCCGACATATGCAAAAACGACCATTTGCAAAGAGAGTAAAAATCCAGTCAAGCCATTTGGGAAAAATCCACCATGCTGCCAAAGATTTGAGATCCCCAGTGGAATGCCGCCATTCGTAAATCCAAAGAAGATGACTGAACAACCCATTGCAATCATGGCCATAATCGCCACGACTTTAATCAATGCAAACCAAAATTCGAATTCGCCAAACAATCGAACAGCAATAAAGTTAATACCACCCATCATTAATAGCGATCCCAAAGCCCAAATCCACTGAGGAATATCTGGAAACCATAAGGTCATGTAGATACCAACGGCCGTCACTTCAGCAACACCAACCACCACCCAGTAGGTCCAATATCCCCAACCCACTAAATATCCCGCTAAAGATCCGACGTATTGATTGGCATAATGTGCAAAAGACCCAGCTACTGGATTATGAACAGCCATCTCTCCAAGTGCGCGCAATACTATGAACGCCATCAATCCCGCAATGAGATACCCCAATAAGATGGAAGGACCTGCTAATTGAATCGCAGTCGCCGATCCCAAAAATAGTCCCACTCCAATGGTTGATCCCAAAGCCATCAAACGAATGTGCCTTGCTTTTAAATGACGCTTTAAACCTGATGACTCAGAGTCATGTGACACCTGCTCTGATAGACGTGATTGAATTCCCACTTACATACTCCCGTTACAGTCGAAATTGACTGCTGGAGTCTAAGAAAGAGTTTTACTAATGACTAGTGGTGAAAAATATCAAAAGTGATAACTATTCAAATAGCTTCATGATGCAAATCAAAAAGCCCTTTGAAATCAATAATGCAAAAAGATAGCTCATTGAGCTTCTTACAACGAAATCAGAAGTTACTTACAAAAGAATAAATAACCCTGATAGCAAAAACGATTATGGTTTTGTGACGTTTTGTAGATAAGCTAATGACTCCTCCACTTGATCAATTAAGATCAAGCAAAGATCATTAGGCTGAAGTTTTTGAAGCGCAGTATCGATTGCTAAAAATTCACCGCGAATTTCTTCAACCGCCTGAGTCTTCTTAGCGCCTTCCAATCCTTCTCGCAATAATGCCAAGACCTCTCCATCTTCGCGTCCACGCTGACACTGATCTTGGTACAAAATAACGGTGTCAAATGCCTCACCAAGAATACGAGTTTGCTGACGAATATCTTCATCCCGACGATCGCCCGCACCACTAATAACGACACTACGGTGCTTAGCAGGTATCGAATTTGTTGCATTGACCAATGCACGAATAGCGTCTGGATTATGGCCATAATCAGCAATCACAGTTGCTCCATTATGCTTAAATAAATTAAAGCGTCCTGGTGCCGTTTCTACATCACTGACAAATGATTTAAGCGCCTCATGAATTATTTGCCAATCAATATTTAACGCCCAAGCGGCGCCGATTGATGCCATCGCGTTTTCAATCTGAAAACCCAAGCGGCCATTATCAGTCAACGGAATTCCTGAAAATGGGAATTTCTGAACAATCTGAATACCTTGAGCGGCAATAATTTCATTTCCACTAACGTATAAAACACGCTTACCCTGCGCACGATGCGTTGAAATGATCGAGTTATGTGGGTCTTTGGCAAAATAAGTCACTGAGCCACGACATGCTTTTGACATTTTTGCCACAATCGGATCAGCCGCATTTAAAACCGCAACGCCAGTTGGCGCGACATTCTGAACAATCACCCGTTTGACTACCGCTAAATCTTCAACGGTTGTGATGTAACTTAAGCCTAGGTGATCACCTTCGCCAATATTGGTAACAACGGCAACCTGACACGCGTCAAAACCCAAACCTTCTCGCAAAACACCACCACGCGCAGTTTCAAAAACAGCGGCATCAACATCTGGGTGCATTAATACATTGCGAGCACTTCGTGGACCACTACAGTCCCCGGTATCAATACGCTGTTCTTCAATATAAACACCGTCCGTCGTTGTCATACCAACACGATTGCCATCATTCTTCAAAATGTGTGCAATTAAACGGACCGTAGTTGTCTTTCCATTAGTGCCTGATACTGCGACTACTGGAATACGTCCATCTTCACCTTCGGGGAACATCGACCCAACAATTGCTTCACCGACCGGACGACCTTTACCGTATGAAGGGCTCAGATGCATACGCAAGCCTGGCGCTGCATTTACTTCGACAATGCCGCCACCTTGCTCTTCTAGAGGCTTGTATACCGTCTCACAAACCACATCAACGCCGCATATATCTAAACCAACCATCTTCGCGGCCGCTACTGCACTAGCAGCCATGTCACGATGGACATCATCAGTAACATCCGTCGCACTGCCACCAGTGCTTAGGTTGGCATTATTACGAAGTATCACACGCTCACCCTTAGCTGGAACAGAATCCGTCGTTAACTTTTGTTTTTCTAAGGTGGCAATTGCAATGTCATCTAAACGAATTTTAGTTAGTGAAGTTGCATGACCATCACCACGCAATGGATCTTTATTGACCTCTTCAACCAACTGTTTAATCGTATGCGTGCCATCTCCAATCACCTGAGGAGGATCACGCCTTGCTGCCGCAACCAATTTATCGCCAACAACCAAAAGGCGGAAATCACTTCCCGGCAGGTAACGCTCAACGATAATTTCTGAGCCATAATTTTCTGCAACTGCAAATGCCGCACGGACTTGAGCCTCTGTCTGCATATTGACAGCAACCCCTTTACCTTGGTTACCATCTTTAGGCTTAAGTACTACAGCACCACCCAGCTCTTGCGCAACCTTCCATGCATCGTCAGCGTTATCCACTACGCGGCCAAGCGGAACAGAAACACCTGCTGCATGCAATAACTCTTTAGTCAATTCTTTATCTTGGGCAATCGATTCAGCAATGGCACTGGTATCACTAGTTTCTGCCGCCTGAATTCGTTTTTGCTTACTTCCCCAGCCGAACTGAACCATACTGCCTTCTGTCATTCGACGATAAGGGATATTTCGTTCAACAGCAGCTTGCACAATAGAACCTGTACTAGGGCCTAATCGTACATCTTCATCAAGCACAGCTAATTCGTTTAATGCAGAGGCCAAATCAAATGATTGGTTTTCTCTTGCAGCCTGAATCAATTTCAAAGCCAAATCAAACGCTAGTCGACCTACAGCTTCCTCACTGTACTCAACCACCACTTGATAGATCCCATCCTCAACAGTTTGCACAGTGCGACTAAATGTCACTGGACAACCTGCTTGAGCCTGCAATCCAAGCACAACATGTTCAACAACGTGTGCAATTGAGATAACTTCGTTATGACTTCCTAAACGCATCAAACGAAGCTGAGGAAATAGAGCCCTTAGTCTCGTTTCGAAACCTGGTAAATCATCAATCAAACGCTCATTCGCTTCGCACGAAATAATAGCCTCTAGTGCTGTATGGCGGCTCCATAAATTAGGACCTCTTAATGCACGAATTCTAGAAACTTCCAATTAAACCCCCACCCGTTCCGGAGAAAACGTCTCAATACCAGCTTCAATTAATTCAAAAGGCAGTTCTAAGCCCCAAGCTACACCAACTGCAGCGAGCGTATTCTCGATTACTTCTTTGCTAGCATCACGTGTATACGAAGCACTGGACAACTGAATCGACCAAAGCGATTCACCACCTTTTTTAAACCCAATCGTATTGGCATTCGCTACAACCGCACGCCCCCCTGAGGCTAAATGCTCTTTTAGTTGAGCATTTTCGGTGTCAGCACTAAAGAAAATCACCTCGCCATCACATAATTCAGCCATTTCTGCGACGAGAGAATCTTCAGCGTTCAAAATTGCTACGCCGGTAGGCAATACAACGTCTACCTGGGTTCTGAAAACGTTGTAAAGATGTTTTTCTTCAACAATCGAGTTTTCTGGCACAAAATCATTTTTATCAATATTCGTAATCACACCGATCTGACAACGGTCATATGCCAAACCTTCATTCAAGATTGAACGACTGCCATTCTCAATCACGGCTGCTTGAACCGCACGATTAAGGAGTGTGCGTCGTGCATTTTCCCAATTAGCGGCATTGGATTTTTCTACCAAGCGATTACCGAAATACAAACCTTTTGAACAAGCCAAGCCAACTTCACGATTGGCTAAACCTAAAAAATGGGCAGTCAATTGAGCGACTGTCGTTTTACCTTTTGAACCTGAAATCCCAACTACCGGAATACGGAAATCCACTGTATCAGGAAATAAATAATTAATGATTGCACGACCTACAGGTCTTGGTTGACCATCTGCAGGTTTTAAATGCATTAATAATCCAGGTCCTGCATTCACCTCAACAATCGCTGCACCTTGATCCTCAAGTGGCTGTGAAATATCTTGAGCAACCAAATCAACACCGGCGATTTCTAGTCCAACCACTCGAGCTGCAAGAGCAACTTGTTTAGCAACTCGAGGATGCACCTTATCTGTTACATCGAAGGCGACATTTCCATTACGCTGAATTAAAACGTGCTGCCCCTCTGCAGGAACACTATCCGCTGTCAGTTGCTGACGAGTTAACTCCAGCCTAACAGCTGAATCTACACGCACTGGATTTAAAGGAAAGTCCTCGGTATAACCTCGACGTGGATCCGAATTAATTTGTGAGGCAATTAACTCAGTAATTGTCTGACGCCCATCCCCAGTCACCCAAGCAGCTTCACCTTTTGCTGCCGCAACTACTTCATTACCGACCACCAAGAGTCGATGCTCATCGCCCAAGATGTAACGCTCAACCATCACACCACTTCCTTCATCGACCGCAACCTCATAAGCGGCTTCAACTTCTTGCTGAGACATTAAATTAGTAAATACACCGCGCCCATGATTGCCATCTTGCGGCTTCACAACGACTGGCAAACCAATATCCTGTGCAACCTCCCAGGCCTCACTCGCTGATTCCACCAAGTAACCTTCAGGAATTGGCACACCAGCAGACGCCAGCAAATTTTTTGTCAAATCTTTATCACGCGAGATACTCTCTGCAATTGCACTCGTGCGATCAGTCTCGGCTGTCCAAATCCGGCGCTGGTTAGCGCCATAACCTAATTGCACCAAATTACCAGTCGATAGTCGAATGGCAGGAATATCACGATCATCCGCTGCGTCGACAATACAAGCAGTACTTGGACCCAAGCACATATCGTCCGTCATATCACGCAAGCGCTCTACGGTTGCATCAAGATCATAATCAGTATCTTGAATCAATGAGAGCAACAAATCACGTGCGGCAAATAAAGCTGCTCGTGTCACTTCCTCATGCCATGCACGAACGACTACTTTATAAACACCTCGTTTAGTTGTTTCACGTGCTTTACCAAAGCCACCTGGCATACCGGCTAAATTTTGCAACTCGAGTGTCAAATGCTCAAGAATGTGCCCAGGCCAAGTTCCCTCTTCAACCCGCCTTAAAAAACCACCTCGCTCTTCGTAGCTACAGCGATGCTCGATCAAACTTGGCACTTTTTTGCATATGCGCTCATAAAAGCCAGGGATTTTATTTGAGGGGTAGTCCTCTAACTCTCCAATATCAACCCACGCTTCGAGGACTGGTCGATAAGTCCAAATATTTGGGCCACGTAGATATTTAATATCCAATATCTCAATGGTCTTATCAGTTAATTGAGGCATTCAGGAATTGCTCTTTGGAGTTAATTGGTTAAGTTACTGAAATTACAAAAATTATTAAATCTGCAAAACCACTATTTTATTAGCAATTTAACGCAGTGACCCCGGAAAAGTTGACATTTATCCCTCGGTTTTAGCCTTTCTACACAAAAGCCAATGCCAATTAAGCAAATTAGCCCCTGAAAACCAAATTAAACAAGTACTTAGCGCGTCCGCTATACTTTGAGTGTCGATGAATAAAGATTCCAGTCAACCACCTTCAAGCATTCCGCAAAAATGGCTAAATTTACTTGCCAAGAATGCTTCTTGGGCTGAATTTTCGAAAGACAGCTCTAATCAGCCACTAGCTTGGGTTGAAATCGATCTAGACACTAAGCTTCATTTTGAAAAAAGTCTTTTGGTTTTATTGCCAAATGCTCTTTGTTGCGCTCAAGAAAATGGTCAAGTTACATTCTGGAAAATAGAAGAGAATTTATCCCTTTCCTTATTCGACCACGCAGGAGTAGGACATCTTTCACTTCAAACAAGCGATAAGAAAATAGCGTCATGGCATTACACCTTAGGCATCAATACTGCGGTTATTCGACTTCAACGTCAGTTTGAAAATCTTCTTGCCAATTTAGATAATCCAAAAAAGGTAAGCGTCGACGCACCAACAGATCATTGCCCAATTTGTCAAAGTGCGCTTCTGCCTCATCAAGAATCTTGCCCAAATTGCGATTCTGAGAATGAAACACCCCCCTCAACTTGGACGCTATTCCAATTGTGGCGTTTTGCAAAGCCGTATAAAGCTCAATTAATTCTAGGGTTCGTTTTAACTCTAGCCGCTACAGCCGCAACCCTAGTGCCGCCTTATTTAACAATGCCATTGATGGATCATGTTTTGATTCCCTATCAACGGGGCAGCCGAATCGATTATCTTTTAGCATCCCAATACCTCGGCGCTTTATTAGTTGCCGCATTTGTTGCATGGGGTCTTGGCTGGTGGCGAACTTATCTTCTTGCTCTGGTTAGCGAACGAATCGGTGCAGACCTCAGAACTAAAACATTTGAGCATCTTCTTCAGCTCTCTCTTGAATATTTTGGCGGTAAACGAACTGGGGATTTGATGGCTCGCATCGGATCAGAAACTGATCGCATCTGCGTTTTCCTATCGTTACACTTACTCGACTTTGCAACTGATGTGTTAATGATTCTGATGACGGCCATCATTCTGATTAGCATCGATCCATGGCTTGCAGCGGTCACACTCCTCCCCTTACCTTTTATCGCCTGGATGATTCACATCGTTCGCGACAAATTACGCCATGGCTTTGAGAAAATTGATCGCATCTGGTCAGAAGTTACTAATGTTCTAGCTGACACCATCCCAGGAATTCGAGTTGTCAAAGCGTTCGCACAAGAAAAACGGGAAGCACAGCGTTTCATTGATGCCAATAAACATAACCTAGCGATTAACGATCGAGTTAATAAAGTCTGGTCCTTATTCACCCCCACAGTGACACTACTCACTGAAATCGGTTTATTAATCGTTTGGGGATTCGGCATCTGGCAAGTGGCTCATGAACAAATCACAGTCGGGGTTTTAACTGCGTTCCTAGCCTATATCAGTCGTTTCTACACACGCCTTGATTCAATGAGTCGGATTGTTTCTGTTACCCAAAAAGCGGCGGCTGGTGCCAAGCGCATTTTTGACATTCTTGATCATGTATCTAGCGTGCCTGATCCTGCGAACCCAGTAAAAATTGAAAAAATACAAGGTCGTATCGAATTACAAAATGTAGGATTCCGTTACGGTAACCGCGCCGTGTCTAAAGGCATCAATCTAAACATTGCGCCAGGCGAAATGATTGGCTTAGTTGGTCATAGCGGTTCAGGTAAAAGTACGTTAGTTAATTTAATTTGCCGCTTTTACGATGTGAGCGAAGGTGCGATTTTGGTGGATGGAGTCGATGTTCGCTCAATCGCGATTTCAGACTACCGAAAATACTTCGGCCTGGTTCTTCAAGAACCCTTCCTATTTTTTGGCACCATCGCAGAAAATATTGCCTACGGAAAACCCGAAGCAACGCGCGACGAAATTATTAATGCAGCACGCGCAGCAAATGCCCACGAATTTATCTTACGCCTACCACTTGGCTATGACTCTCTAGTTGGCGAGCGAGGTCAATCGCTATCAGGTGGTGAACGACAACGAATCTCAATTGCCCGCGCACTCTTGATTAATCCAAGCATTTTGGTCTTAGATGAAGCGACTTCATCGGTTGATACCACTACTGAAAAAGAAATCCAAAAAGCATTAGACAATTTGGTCAAAGGCCGAACAACGATTGCCATTGCTCACCGTTTATCCACACTTCGTAAAGCAGACCGCCTCATCGTTTTAGATAAAGGTGAGATAGTGGAAATTGGCAATCATGATGAGCTCATGGAAAAACAAGGCGCTTACTATCAGCTCTATATTGCTCAAGCTCGACATGCTGCAGAAATTGCGGAAGAAGCTAACCTTGGTGGAGATGCATCATGACATTCACTCTACGAATTGATTCGTTTGGCAAATTAGAATTGACGGATGCGCAGGGTCTTGTCTACCGCAATATTCGACCAGTTAGAGCATTCCCCATCACCAATCCCAATCAAGGAATTTCTCTAATGGACGAGGATGGTGTTGAGCTGGCTTGGATTAACGATCCAAAAGATCTTCCTCAAGCGCATCACGACCTTATCGTTCAATCATTGGCTGAGACTGAATTTATGCCCATCATTGAACGAATTACCGAAGTTTCCACCTTTGCAACTCCCAGCATTTGGGATATAAAAACCAATCGCGGTCAAACACGACTTAAATTAAAAGGCGAAGAAGATATTCGTCGAGTCAACAAAGATTCGCTATTGATTTCTGATGCTAATGGCATTCAGTTTTTAATTAAGAGCGTCTCTGAACTCGATAAAACAAGTCGAAAAATTTTAGATCGATTTTTATAAATCTAGGATTTTTGAATGAGATGCAAAATCTCAGCCGCCGCTGCAAAGCCAAAACTCGCAGTTACTGTAACTGCCGAGCCATATCCCGTGCATGCAAGACCACCTTGTGCAACTCCACTCCTTGGCTCCTGAGAATAAACCACTCGAACACGCATTCGCTTCTTAGGATCTTTCTCAAAACCAAATTCTTTTCTAAGCTTTGCTCGAATTTTTGACAATAAAGGATCTTGTGTTGTTCTAGCGAGATCATCTACTGCAATTTTGGTGGGATCAACCTTACCTCCCGCCGCACCACTCATGACAAAAATTGCTTGATGCCGCTTTGCCCAAACTGCCAATGCCACTTTACTATTTAGAGAGTCTGTTGCATCCAAAATCGCCACACCTGGTTTTAACAAGTGATCAACATTCTCGGGTGTTAAAAAGTCATCGACCACATTAATCGTTAAGTCTGGATTAATACTCTTTAAGCGCGCCTGCATCGCTTCAACTTTAGATTTACCGTACGCATCCTCTAAGGCGTGCAATTGTCGATTTGTATTACTAATTGAAATGTGATCAAAATCAATAATGGTTAATTCACCAATAGCACTTCGAGCAAGCGCCTCAGCGGCCCAAGAACCCACGCCACCTAAACCAACTACGACTACATGGGCTTTTTCGAATTTAGCAAAAGCCTCTGGCCCATAAAGACGAGCAACTCCACCTAAGCGGCGCTCTTCAAGGGCTGTCGATACTTTAGGTGATAAATTTTCGTTCACAGTTTTCACACACTCAGTCAATGTCTAGATATACTCGAATTATGAGCAAATTAGCAGATCTTCGTAAATCCTATACACGCGATAGTCTATCCGAATCAGACGTCGCACAGGATCCTATTGAACAATTTCGTCGATGGTTTGAACAAGCAAAATCTGCCGAATGCCCAGAACCCAATGCAATGACGGTCGCTAGTGCCAATAAAGATGGCATTCCAAGCGCTAGAGTTGTACTCCTTAAAGAGGTCGATCATCAGGGTTTTGTCTTTTTTACGAATTACCTAAGTCAAAAAGGTAAAGAATTAACTGAAAATCCTCATGCAGCCCTACTTTTCCACTGGCATGAACTTGAACGTCAAGTTCGCATTGAGGGTCGCGTACAAAAGTTAGATCAGAATCTCAGTGATGAGTATTACGCTTCTCGCCCCCTAGACTCAAGAATTGGCGCATGGGCCTCACCTCAAAGCGAAGTCATTTCTGGTCGCACCACCTTAATTGCCAAAGCAGCGGAATTCGGTCTTAAATTTGGCTTAAATCCACCACGCCCTCCACATTGGGGCGGTTTTTTAGTTATCCCTAACAAAATCGAATTCTGGCAAGGCAGACCTTCTAGACTTCATGACCGAATTTGCTTTTCTAAAGAAAACGATCACTGGAAAATTGTTCGCCTGGCGCCCTAGAAGGTCCCAAGCAATTAACGACGCTTAGTTGCAAACACATTTCTAAATTTTTGTAATTTAGGTGCAATAACACCGGCACAGTACCCTTGATAGGGATGCGTTGCATAATAATTTTGGTGGTAATCTTCTGCACGGTAGAACGTTGGTAATGGGGCAATTTCCGTCACAATGGGATCAGGAAATGCATTCATATACTCCAACTCTGTAAGTAATTGCCGAGCCTCTTTCTCCTGATTGACATCATGAAAATAAATAACTGAACGATATTGGGTACCAATATCATGCCCCTGGCGATTTAAAGTCGTTGGATCATGAATCACAAAAAAGACTTCCAAAATTTCACGAAAGGTAATCTGAGATGGATCAAACTGCAATTGAACAACCTCAGCATGCCCGGTGCCCCCTTGACAAACCGCCTCATAGGTTGGATTTGCCAGATGACCGCCGGCATATCCGGAGACAACGCTATGAATCCCGACAAGCTCTTGATAAACTGCTTCTAAGCACCAAAAACAACCTCCGCCAAGCGTGGCGGTTTGTAAACTAGAATCTTGATTTATTTGATTGCCTGACATACTGACCTCTAATACCTATGAATCACTTGTTATTTGATTTTGAAGAAGCTAAAAAAGCTTACTTACATGAACCTAATCCTTCACTTCAAGTTCGCTCTGAGCGCATTAAACGTTTAGTAACGATGGTAAATGAAAATGAAGAAAATCTCTGCAAAGCTATTTCAGCTGATTTTGGCCAGCGTAACACGACTGAAACGAAATTTGCAGAGCTCACCTTCATTCGACAGGCTGCTCACCACACTCTTAAAAATCTGAAGCAATGGATGAAGCCTTCAAAGGTGAATACTCCCTTTCATTTAAGGCCAAGTGTGAGCCAACTTATTCCTGAATCGATTGGCATTGTTGGCATTATGAGTCCTTGGAATTACCCACTTCAACTCGCATTGGTACCTGTTATTTCTGCATTTGCTGCAGGCAATCGAGTTTGGCTAAAACCCTCCGAGCGCTCAAGCAGAACATCGGGTTACCTCGCGAGCTTAATTGCGCAATATTTCCATCCGAGTGAATTCCGTGTCGTTTGCGGCGAGCGTGATATTTCCGAAAAGTTTGCTGAATTACCTTTTGACCACCTTCTTTTTACAGGAAGCACTCAAGCAGGCAAAGCCGTCATGAAAGCAGCAGCCCCTAACCTCACGCCGGTTACCCTTGAACTTGGGGGTAAATCACCTTGCGTGATTGATAACAACGTCAATTTAAAAGATGCTGTTAGTCGAGTGGTATATGGGAAATTTTTAAACGCAGGTCAAACTTGCATTGCACCTGACTATGTTCTAGTCCCGCATCAAACAGTTAACGACTTTATATCGCTCTTCAAAGATTTTACAAAGAAGATGTACCCGAACCCTAGCGAGCAAATGACTCACCCAATTGATCAACGTCAACTTGAACGTTGGCAATTTTTAGTGTCAGACGCTCAAAACAAAGGCGCGCAAATTTCCTCCGTCTTTAGTGAAGATGAATTAGGCGCCTACCCATTTAACCCCACACTGGCATTAAACCCCTCTAGCGACTCAGTCGTCATGAGGGAAGAAATCTTTGGACCTATCCTTCCAATCATTAGCTATAACACCCTTGAAGAAGCGATTCATTTCATCAACCGCTTCGATCGCCCACTCGCCCTTTACTGGTTTGGTAAAGACAAAGAGAATATGAGTCAAGTTCTTGAACTAACTCGAGCAGGTGGAGTCACCATTAACGACACACTCCTACATATCGCAAATGAGGATTTACCATTTGGCGGCATTGGCGCGAGTGGAATGGGGTCCTATCATGGTAAATATGGATTTGATGCATTCACTCACTTCAAACCTGTCTTCACCATGAAAGCTCGTTTTGGAATTAAAGCACTTGGCGGATCTAAATTCATCCACCCACCCTACGGTAAAAAAATAGCGCGCTTAATAAAATTTTTAAGCAAATAACTTAATCCGGGATCAGTGTAAGACTTCTTAAATCAACAGAAGTCTTGCACCAAATCCTACGAACAACAAACCTACCAACATCATCCCAATCGATGCGAAAGCTGGTTTTTCATGAAAGGCTCTCGACAGCGTTGCGCCCATCACAATCAATCCTGATAAATAAATCAAACTGATAATTTGTAACGTAATGCCCAGAACTAAAAAAGATAGTGCAGGACTGACGGCATTCGCATCAACAAACTGAGTAAAAAACGAGATAAAAAAGAAAATTGCTTTAGGATTTGTGAGCGACAAACCCAATGCTGCTTTAGTTGGATGTACCTGATGCAATTGAGTGTGTTCATCGCCTGATTGCTTTAACTTTACTGAGTGAGATCGAGCACGCCATTTACCCACCCCCGCTCGAATCAAGCCAATACCAATCCACGCTAAATAGGCGGCTCCTACTGTTTTGAGCGTCAAATACGCGATGGGGAAGCTTTTTAATAGAGTTGTGGCACCCGTTGCTGCCGCGAACATCAAAATCGTATCGCCAATTAAGACGCCCAGAGCTGCCATTAACCCCAAAGCCACGCCCCGCTTGGCAGCTGTCGCTAAAACATAGAGCGAATTTGGCCCCGGCAATAGAATAATCGCGATCGTTCCCACCAGAAATTGGGGGTAATTAACAACACCAAGCGAATTTAATAGGCCTAAATCCATACTTATTAGTGCAAACCCTAATGATTTATGAAATAATAACGAAGTTGTATTTATACATCGTCCCCAGCACCGCTGACCAGTTTCTGCCGAATTCGGTAAGTCTGCCTGTCTTAAAGACGTAGCCATATAGTGTGTTGAGTTGATTTTAGCTTCACTCAACAACATCAGTTTGCAATCGAGTTAGTTTTTAAAAACCAACTTTGTTCGTGCTACTCCAAATGTTGATGGTCGATGCCCTTTGACCACCCGCGTCGATTTGAAGCCTTTTAAGGTTAGACGCAAATTTGGAGCCGCCTCTAACGAGGCGTATATGTATGTCTATTCGTTTTGAAGAACTTAATTTAGCCCAACCCCTTTTACAGGCAACTCAAGCTTTAGGCTTTACTGCCACAACACCCGTTCAGGAAAAAGTTTTCCCTGCTGCAATGGGTGGCGGTGATTTAATGGTTAGTAGCCAAACAGGTAGCGGCAAAACCGTTGCTTTTTTATTGCCTGTTTTACAAAAAATACTTGATAGCAACCCAAACAACAAACCAGTACCAAGTCGTGCTGAACCACAAATACTAGTTCTCTGCCCAACCCGTGAGTTGGCGCAACAGGTAGCAGCGGATGCTATCAACTTAGTGAAGTTCACGAAAGGTATTCGTATTGCAACCGTAATGGGCGGCATGCCTTACGGCAAACAAATCAATCAAGTCCGCGGTGCAACGCTAGTGGTTGCAACCCCAGGCCGCCTTCTTGACCTCAACGACAGTCGTGCAATTCGTTTAGATAAAGTTAAACAACTTGTTGTTGATGAAGCTGACCGTATGCTTGACTTGGGCTTTGCAGATGATTTAGAAGCCATTAATGCTCGCTGTGAAAACCGTGAACAAACCCTCATGTTCTCTGCAACATTTGCGCCACGCATCATGGAACTGGCAAGTAACTTAACTAACGAGCCGACACGTATCGAATTAGCTCACGCTGGCGATGTTCACGCAAACATTACACAAACCATGCATTGGGCAGACAACACGGCGCATAAACATAAATTGCTTCACCATTGGCTTGGTGATCCAAGTATGGAACAAGCCGTTGTATTTGCAAGCACTCAAATTGAAAGTGAAGATATTGCGGATGCCCTTCGTGCTGACGGATATGAAGCTAGTGCACTTCATGGCGCAATGCCACAAGCTGTTCGTAATCGCCGCCTTGAATCACTTCGCAAAGGTACTACAAAAATTTTAGTAGCCACCGATGTTGCTGCACGCGGCATTGACGTACCGACCATTAGTCACGTAATTAACTTTGGCTTACCGATGAAGCCAGAAGATTACACCCATCGTATCGGCAGAACTGGTCGTGCAGGCCGAAACGGTGTTGCAATCACGCTGGCTGAACACCGTGAGCGCATTAAAATTCGCGCGATTGAGCGTTTTACACAACAACCGTTAACGCCTTCAGTTATCCCTGGTCTAGAGCCTCAAGAGAAAGCCCAAAAATCAGGCCGACCTGGTGGTCGTGATGGACGTCGCCCTGGCGGTGGAGGCCGTTCAAATGGTCGTCACGGCGGCTATTCCAATGCAGCTAACCCAAGAACACCTTCTGGTCCACGCTTTGGCTCATACTCAGAAAAAGCTACTCCTGAATTTACGCCTTCCAAAAAACCTGCCAATGGATTTTCCACACCATCTGGCGATAAAAAATATGGTAAAGGTAACCGTAGCGAGCAACGTCACGCCAGCAGAACTGAAGGCGGTAGAGAAGGTTTTAAATCAGCCAGCTTTGGCAATGATTTCGCTAAACCAAAAAGCAATGACTTTGGAAAACCACGCTCTGCAAAACCAGCTGGAAAATCTTCCTTTAGCAAACCAAGCTCAGGCGGATTTGGTAAACCAAGTTTTGCAAAATCAAATGGCAGCAAACCTGCGCGTCGTGCTCCAAGTTATTAATCATTAAGCACCCAGAATAAAAATCCCCGATTGAGTCGGGGATTTTTTTATCCTTTAATTTGTCTTTTATATTGCGAACTGCCGCTACATCAATAGTTGAATAGCCGCTTTGTAATGAATCGCAGCATTCTCTGCTTCATGCAATGCCTCGTGAACTGTAGATAGTGCAATATGCGCTTGCGCTTCCATTTGCTTATTGGCGCGCGGCGATCCTAGCACCTGTGACAAACTAGATTTAGCCTTGCCCCATAATTGCTGACGAATACAAAGTCGCCCTAAAGCCAAATGTAATGCCGGCTCAGCTGGATATTTTAATAACCAAGCTTCCACCTTTTGAATCAACGATAAAACCGGAACTGCGGCTACGCCATTACTTTCTGCACATTGGGGATATAAATTCAGCAACTCAGGAATCGGCCCCGAATCCAAGACCTGATTTAAAACTTGCTGGGCATGCACATAATCGGATAAACGCAAAAAGCCTTGGGCAACTGCTTTAACAATATTGACACTTTGACGATCTTCAGTCGTCAAAGACTGCCAGCGCTTCCAGAGAACTTCTGAAGTCATCCCTTTGTGAGCAGCTAAATTTGCAATCGCTTCTTGAATCCGACTTTTAGCAATCAGTGGATGCAAAATATTCCGTTTTGCTAGCAACTGCGTTAAACGAATTACTTCCTCCCAGTTCTCAAGCATTTGATGCGCTCTTAACGCAATATGTTGAACCAAGAACTGACGCGCGCCTTTTTGCTGCAACTTGTCAATTGTCTCTAATGCTCCCTTAGCGTCACGAGCATCCAATTGCATTTCAGCCATCATGACTAACTTAGATTGCTGATAATCATCTTCGCTAATTTTTTCAAGCCAGGCATCTCGCTCAGGAAACTGTCGTAATCGATGGCTTGCACTTGCCGCAATCAACAAAGACACATCTGCAACACTCGGAAAACCAACGCCTAACTCAGCCGATTTAAGCGCCTTTGCATACCTCCCAGCAAATAAATGATTAACTGAATCAGCAACCGCTCTAATCGCCCTCGCTTCGCGTTGGCTTTGACGATAACTTGCCGCACGAAAAGGTAAATCAACAATCCCTGAAAATAACTTCAAGACAAAAAAAGTTATTAGAAATGCCGCAAATGTCATCAGTAGGAATAAATTCATACTGAGGTCTATCCGATGCGCCGACCAATACAAAGTAACGTGCCCTTGATTATTAGCC
The DNA here is from genome assembly GCA_964343765.1 of uncultured Polynucleobacter sp. Classification (GTDB taxonomy): domain Bacteria; phylum Pseudomonadota; class Gammaproteobacteria; order Burkholderiales; family Burkholderiaceae; genus Polynucleobacter. The sequence continues at coordinate 25,354 of CAYFKO010000009.1, forward strand.
GTTACCCAAGCCGCTCCAACGGATGCAATCGCAATAAATATCACCCAAGCAATAAAGCGCATTATTTTTTCCCTGTCGCTTTATTAGCAGGCTCAGACTTCGTAACTGCACCTTCTAAATTTCTAATATCAACTTCAATATCATTTAGCGCCTGAGTAAAACTTGCAACACCTTGCGACTGAATGGCAAAATTTTTATTGAGTAGGATTTTTACTTCAGCCAAATCATTTAAGGCATCACTCGGTGAGCCCGCTAAGATTAATTGCTTGGAGCTCAACAAATAAAGTTTCAGTTCTTGGCGAACTAATGCCTGAGATGCTGGGCTCATCGCCACGGAACCAACCGGCGATTTTTCGACTTCATCAATTACTTGAATTTTAATAAGCCCTTTAAAAAACTCGGCTACCGGAGTTAATAATTTATCGCCGACTGTACGCCACCATTTGATTTCTGCATTCGCGGGTGGCGATTGTTGAGTTTTTGTGGAACTAGATTCTGGGGTTTTCGAGCCAGCAGGAGCATTTGCCTGCGGAACAAAAGTTAATTGATTAACTTTTGCTGACAAAGCACTTATTTTTCGAGCTACAGGTAAATATTTTTTAACACTCGAAAGCGCTTCCTCTTCCTGAGCATCACCCCCCTCAACAT